>CAZWUX010000347.1:0-4764 GCA_964637665.1 uncultured Anaerolineae bacterium | reverse complement strand
CACGCACCCCCTGCCACCGCACATTTGTCAGCCCCCCGCCCCCGGCGGCCCCTCCCCCCCCCACCGCAAACCAAGTAGCGCGAAGCTCAAATTGCTATACGGAGAGGGGGCCGGGGGCGAGGTTTTTTTGTCCATCCACCACCCAACCCCGAAAAGTAAACTCACCTTTTTCTATCCGACTCTCCTACTCGGCACTTTCAACTTTCAACTTGGCACTCCTACGTGACAAACGTGCCAATGCGCTCCACCCGCTCCTCATGTAAGATCGAATCCGCACGAATTTCCGTATCACCCGTATCGATTCCGCGTCTCATCCGTCATAGTAGGTGAGACGCACCATCCAGGGAGCATGTGTTGATCGACGAAACAGAACTGCTCCGGCGAGTGCGCGCTCTCGACGAACTAGCGTTGGCGGCGGTATTTGATACGTACTACGAGCCACTGTACCGGTATATCTATCACCATGTGGGCCACACGGCGACAGCCGAGGACCTTGCAGCCGAGGTCTTCAACCGTTTATTGGGAAAGTTGGAAGAGGGGAGCGGACCCCGGCATTATCTGAAGGCCTGGCTTTACCGTGTGGCCCACAATCTCGTCGTCGACGACGCACGCCGCCGCAAGCACCGCGATCACGACCCGCTCGACCCCGGCCTGGCCGACGTTGGAGCGGACACAGCCACCCACGCCCACCATGCGATCCGGGCCGGGCACGTTCAGCGCGCCCTCTCAGCGCTGACCGATAAACAGCGGACCGTCGTCGTGATGAAATATCTGGAAGGCTGGGAGAACGAGGAGATCGCCCACACGCTGGGCCTCTCCATCGGCGCGGTCAAGTCGCTGCGTGTGCGCGGCATCGACGCCCTGCGCCGTGAATTAACCCGCATTGGCATCATCACCGGGGAAGAAGAATGAGCGGGCATAACGAACGATCCGAGTTTGAAATTGAAGAAGACCTGCGCCGTGCGCTGGAATCCCTGAAGGCCGTCCCCCCGCCGGATCAACATCGCGTCCGGGCCACCCGGTCCGCATTTCTGGCCGAGGCCCACCGGATTCGGACCGCCCAACCCGTATCGAGCCGGGCGGTCATGCGTCATACAGGTCGGAAGGCCCTCTTACCGGGCCTCATGAAACCCACATTTGCCGGAAAGGGAATCAGAATGGTAGCGATAGTTTTAGCGGTAATCGTAGCGCTCGCCGCCGCTGGCGGCGGCGTGACCTACGCCGCCGACGGCGCCTCACCGGGCGATCCACTGTACGGCATCGACCGCGCGGCGGAGCAGACTCGCCTGAGCCTGACCGCGAGTCCCGCCCAGGCCGTTCGCTTGCAGCTTGCCTTCGCCGACGAACGTCTGGGCGAGGCCGAGGAGCTGGCTGAGGCGGATGATGGCACGAACCTGTCTGCCGCCGTCGACGGCTACGGCGACGCCGTGGCCGCCGCCGCTCAAGAGCTGGGGCAAACGCGCGACCGCGACCAGGATCAACTGCGTACTCTGTTCGATGACTCGCTGGGCGCTCAGCAAGGGCGGCTGGAGCGTGTGCTCACCAGCAACGCCTATGCCTTCGGGCGGGGCAGTGGTGTCGTGGACGACGATGACGACGCCGGCGACGAGGATGATACCGGCGACGAGGACGATGTCGACGATGAGGAAGATGTCGACGACACCGAACTCGACGACGACACCGAAGACACCTTCACCGCCGCCTGCGTCGGCGCGGACCCCCATCCCGTTGGCTCATCGCTGGCCGCCCAGTACGACGTGCCCTACGAGACGGTGATGACGTGGTTCTGCGACGACGGCTTTGGCTTCGGCGAGATCATGATCGCCCTGCGCGTCGGCGACGCGGTGGGCGAGGAACCCGCCGACCTGCTGACCCAGAGCGTCGAGATGGACGGCTGGGGCCATGTGCTCCAATCCCTCGGCCTGATCGGTCACGGCCAGGGCAACCCGCACCGCCCCGACCTCGACGAGCCGACCGAGGAACCCACCGACGAGCCGACTGACGAGCCGACGGTGGAACCGACCGACGAGCCGACGGTGGAGCCAACCGACGAACCCGGTGACGACGAGCGCCCCTGCGGCGACACGCCCGGCCAGGGCTGCGGCGTCGGCAACGACGCCGACCACGTCCCACCCGGCCAGAGCGACGACAAGCCGGGCAACGGTAACGGCAACGACAACGACAACGACCACGTCCCGCCCGGCCAGAGCGACGACAAGCCGGGCAACGGCAACGGCAACGACAACGACCACGTCCCCCCCGGCCAGAGCGATGACAAGCCGGGCAACGGCAACGGCAACGACGCCGACCACGTCCCACCCGGCCAGAGCGAGGATCATCCGGGCAACGGGCGCGGCAACAACAAATAACTGAACGCTGGTGGCCCGGCAGCGTCCCCCCCGCTTGCCGGTAGAGGGCATCCCTCCCACAGGGATGCCCCCTTTTTTGTCCTGCGTATGATCGCCGGGCCTGAGATGGACCGATCCGCTGTTCCGGCGAGTGTCACGCGGTTGCCCATATAACGTCCACAGGCCGGGGAACCGGCCCCGGCCTGCCTGTTTGACGGCGATCGACGCGCCTTCCCGCCCTGTGCCGTATAATCCTAATGAAGCCTCTCCGTGTGATCGACGATCTCCCCATCGAGATACGCCTGCACCGCTTCCTCGATGGCCCCGATATCCGTCACGATGGGCTTGATATCCGCCTCCTCCAGCGCGATGTACGCCCCCCGCCCCATGCCTCTCGCCAGCAGCACGTCGCAGTCCTCGATGGCCGCGATCATGCCCGCGTGTCGCCGGGCCGCCCCTTGTCCGAATCCATGTCCCTGACCGTGCTGGGACTGGTGGTCATGGTCATGATCGTGCTCGTGGTCATGCTCATGACCGTGCCCCGCGAAGGTGTGATGCCCTGCCTTATCACGCATCTCCCGCCCGGTGATCGCCCCATCGTCGACGACGTACACTTTATAATAACGCGCCCGCCCAAAATGCTGGCTGATGGTCTCGCCATCATCCGTCACGGCTGCGATTTTCACGGTTGTTTTTTCCTCTGTTTGTGGATTGGCCCGCCGTTTTACACTTGCCGCCATCTTACCACTAAAATGTACACCAAACAACTGATGTGGTAAAATCATAATTCGTGTACAGGGAGTAGAGGAGAGGGTGGGATGCCAGAACCGGCTCATCCCGATGTCGGGGGACGTATCCGTGCCATCCGCGAGCAGCGCGGCTGGTCACTGCGCGCCCTGTCCGGGCGCAGCGGCCTATCCGTGAACGCCATCAGCCTCATCGAGCGCGGCGAGAACTCCCCAACGGTGTCCTCTCTGCGCCAGCTTGCCACCGCCCTCGACGTGCCCATCACCACCTTTTTCGAGGTTCCCTCCGCACGGGCGACCGTGTTCACCGGCCCGGCGGCCCGCCTGCGATCCGAAGCGGGCGGCGTCCTCATGGAGAGCCTCGCGCTCGGCCTGCGCCACCAGCAAATGGAGCCGTTCCTGATCACCCTTGAGCCGGGCGCGGGCGCTTCCGGCGAGCGCATCACGCACCCCGGCGAGGAGTTTGTTCACTGTCTGGCGGGTGAGCCTGTGTACGCCATCGGCGAGCGCATCTACGATCTGCACCCCGGCGACAGCCTGCTGTTCGAGGCGTCGCAGCCCCACTGCTTCTACAACCCCTCCTCCGGGCAGGCCCGCCTCCTGATCGTCTTTCTGTCCGGCGATACGGGCCATCTGGCCCGCCAGCGCCACATGGCGCCCTCCTCCGGGCCACCGGACGAGTAACCCCGCTGTTCCGGCGATCTCAATTCCTCACGAGAAGCATAAGTCCTCCCTTTGTAAGGGGGAGGACAGCGCGCAAGGCGCGCAGGCGGGGGTTCTTGCCAGAAATAACAAACAGGAGGCAGCCGGGCGGGCTGTCTCCTGCGCTTTAACGATTCGCGCGGCAGAGCTAGGGACTAAACACCTAGCGGTTCACCTCAATGGGCTGCCTCATGCCAACCAGATAATGGCCGGGGACGTGACAGGCAAATTCCAGCTCGTTCAGCGAGGTGTCATCCTCGAACATCATCTCCAGCGTCTGGGTCGCGCCGGGCGGAAGATCCTCCTCCTCGATCATGGCGAGGGCCATCGCGTCCATCTCTTCCATCATCATGTCGCCGCTGTCACCCATATCCATCCCTTCATCGCTGCCCTCAGGCGTGGCGGTCGGGAAGATGCTTGTGTCTTCGACCGGCGGCATGATCATGAACTCGTGGTTCTGCGCGCCGGTGTTTGTCACGATGAAGCGGTACATCCGTCCTACCTCGAAGGTGGTCTTCGACGCTTCGATCTGGAAGTCCGTCAGGGTGACGGTCACTTCCTCCGGCTCAGGGGTCGCCGTGGGTGGCGGTGGCGTCGCCGCAGCTCCACAGGCAGCAAGTAGCAGCGTTCCGAATAGGCCCACCAGAACCTTATGGATCATGCGCTTCCCCTTTGGAAAGGTAGTGCTGGAAGTTATGCTCCTAAGTATACTGTAAGAAAATGGGTGAAACATGCGCTGTTTGACGCTGTCTAGTGTGACGGAATGGCGTCCGGCAGGGCAGGCTGTTGTACGTATTCGGGAACAGGATCAGCCATGATTCCCACGCCCCCTCATCCGGGGTAAATGTGACAGGGTGATGAACCACTCCACCGCTGACGCAGAGGAAGCGGCGGGGCGCGTCGGTTGCTCCTGCGTGGGGGCGATGCACTTCCCGACGGCCTCCTTCCCCGTGAGTCACCACCTGAAA
>CAZWUX010000346.1:4444-4834 GCA_964637665.1 uncultured Anaerolineae bacterium | reverse complement strand
GAACTTGGCCGGTTCGCGCAGGAACTCGACGACCTCGTAAAGCTCCTCTTTCGCCTCGTCACACCCCGCCACGTCGTCGAACGTGACGGTCGGCTGATCGCCGGTGAACATCCGGGCGCGGCTCTTGCCGAACGAGAGGGCCTGGTTGTTGCTGCCCTGCGCCTGCCGCAGCATGAAGTAAATGCCGCCGAGCACGATCACGAGCGGCAGCAGATAGATCAGGATGGTGAAGATGCCCGACCAGTTGGTCGATTTGTCGTTGACCCACTCGATCTGGGCCAGCTCGTCCGTCGTGACGCCAAGCTCGGTAAGCTGTTCCGGCGCCGTCGTGGACGGGTCTTTGGTCGAGGTCGCAGTGTCGCCGTTTGTGAGGGTTACGTCAAGCTGGTT
>CAZWUX010000346.1:0-4434 GCA_964637665.1 uncultured Anaerolineae bacterium | reverse complement strand
ACGACGATCTTGGCGATGCGTCCCTGCTCCGCAGCGGCGGCCACGTCGCTCATCGACCAGGGATCAGGGGTTTCGTTACGAGCAAACGCGCCCAGAACGATGACGGCTACCGCCAGAATAATCAGCAGGTATACGAAACCGTGTCGAAAACGGCTGGAATTCACAACATTGCTCCTATAAGACAAATGGCGCTCTGCACGTTCGTGGGGAAACCAACGATGCGGCGAATTGGATTGTCAACCCGCCCGCAGCCCCATCGTGGAAAACCACCGGTTTTCCCTGTCCTGCATCGAGCGCCCATTGTCTGTTCTCTTTCTCGCGCGGCTGATTATACCAAATCCAGAGGGGGGTCACAACGCACAGGCGGCGAAAACCGCTCAGCGCGTCAGCGTGAGATAGACGGTGATCCAAAGCGGGATCAGGCCCAGCACCGCCGCTGCCGCCAGCACGCTGAGCACGACGCCGTACACGTCGGGGCCGACTTCCTCCTCGCCGGCCTCCCCGGCGTAGTGACGCCCGGTGTCGTAGTCGGCGGGTTCATACGCGGGTTGGCCGTATGGGTCTGCGCCGTAAACGGGGCGGGAGGATGGGCGGCCCATCACGCGATCCACGTCGAGTGGGGGCAGTGATGGGATGGTCGATTCCGGCTCCGGGCGCTCGCCCAGCCCGCGAGGGCGGGGGGCTGGGGCCTGCTGGTAGGGGGGGATGGGGGCGGATTGAACCGTCTGGGCCGAGGGAGGTGGGGAGACGGCCCCCGACGGCGTGACGGTGAACGTCCCGGTGGGCTGCTGGCCCTGATCGCGATACTTTTGCAGGATGCGGCCAAGCTGATCGGCGGTGCGGTAGCGGGATGACGGCTCCTTGGAGAGTACCTTCTTGATGATGCGGTCAAGCTCGCGGGGGAGGGCCGGGTTCACGTCGAGGATGGAGGGCGGATCGTCCGTGAAGTGCGCCATCGCGAGCGTCTGATAATCCTCCCCGGTGAAGGGAAGCTCGCCGGTTAGAAGCTCGTACAGGATGATGCCGATGGAATACACGTCGGAGGCCGGTGTAGGGGTCTCCCCGGCGGCCTGCTCGGGGGAGAAGTAATGCGGGCTGCCCCAGACGATCTCCTGCGTTTGCTCGTCGAGGGTGGTCGACAGGGCGCGGGCGATACCGAAATCCACCACCTTGATGCGGTTCTCAGGCGTGACGAGGATGTTCTGCGGCTTGAGGTCGCAGTGGATCAGCCCGGCGCGGTGCGCGTAGCCGACGCCCTTGCAGATCTCGATCACGACGGCCAGCGCGTCGTCGACCTCGAACGCGCCCTGCTCGCGAATCAGCTGCTTGAGGTCCTTGCCGGGCACGTACTCCATCACGATGTAGTGCGTGTTCGGGCCGTCCTGCCCCACGTCGTGGACCGTCACGATGTTGGGATGTGACAGGTTGGCGGCGGAGCGCGCCTCGCGCTTGAAGCGGGTCAGAAATTCGGGGTCGTCGACGAGCGAAGGGCGCAGCACCTTCACGGCGACGATGCGATCCAGCTCAAGGTCCTGCGCCTTGTAGAGGACGGCCATGCCGCCGGAGCCGATCTGCTCGATCAGACGGTAGCGGTCGTTAAGCGTTGGGTTTTCTACCATAGCGGCCTCATTTTACCCCTCGTCGGCGAGCGGGGCGAGCCAGTCCGCCGGGATCCGGCAGACACGGCCCTCCCGGTCGACGCAGATGTGCCTGGTACGGCCTGTGACGAGCACCTGCCCATCGTCGGCCCGGACGATCTCGTAGCGATAGGTGATGCCCCGGCTGCGCAGCGCCTCGACCCACGTGCGGACCGTGATGCGTTCGTCGTAACGCGCAGGGGCGACGTAGCGGGCCTCGGCTTCGGCCAGAGCCAGCGAATAGCCCATCTTCTCCAATTGAGAATAGGGCACACCGTGCTGGCGGGAAAGCGCGCTGCGGCCCTCCTCGAAATAGACGAAATAGGCGGCGTGATGCACGATCCTCATCTGGTCGGTTTCGGCGAAGCGGACGTGGAACGTCGTCTCGGCGTAGAGCGGTTCCCCGGCTGGCATAGCGGCTCAGAGCGCCTTTTCGGCGGCGAGAATCTCGCGGATCAGGTTTTTGCGCGCCCCGCCGCCAAGCGTCTCCAGCCGCCGCACGCCGAGGGGATCGATCTCCTCGCGCAGCAGGCGGACCTCTTCGACGGTCGGGGGCGGTGTCTCGCCCACACCGGGGGCGACCTCAAGCTGGAAGCCTGTCTTGCGCTCGACGCGGGCCATCGTCACGCCCCGGTGGATGCTCGTCAGGCGCATCCGCCCGTCCGCCCAGTCGAACTGCCCCAGATCGGTGATGCAGTAGCGCGGCCCCGCCCCGTTCGGCCTGCCGGGAACGTGCCCCAGACCGCTGACGAAGTCGACCTGCTCGACAAACGTCACCTTCGAGTGGCGGGGCACATAGATATACACATGATCCGAGATCGCCGACACGTCCGGGATGCCGCCCGTGCCGGGCAGGCGCATGAAGGGCCGCTCGTAGTCGTCCCCGAAGGCGATGTTGTTGAAGTTGCCCTGCGCATCGATCTGGCCGGGGCGGAAAAACTCCTTCGGCGTGAAGCGGGGCAGCACCTCCGCCACTGCACGGACGAAACCACCGCCGATCACGGCCTTGCCGAGCCACAAATCCTCGATGCGGGCCAGCCCCAGCGGGGCCCAGTCGTCCACGAGCGCCTGCCCGATGGCCGACGCAAAGCGTAGATTGGGGGCGTGGGTGCGCTTGGCAAGCAGGAAACCGGCGGCGACGAGCGGGGTCGCCAGCCCTTGAGCGACCATCTCGCCGTCCTCAAGCTGGCGGGAGATGCAGACGCTCATCAACTCGTCGACGGTGTAGTCCTCGGCGGGTGGGGATGGCGGCATGAGGCCCTTCTCGAATGGTGGCTTAACGCGCCTGCGAAATGCAGCGGCGGGCCGCTGCGCCGCTCGCCGCTACCGGCGGCGGCGGCCACCAGAGGCGAGCATCACATAATATACTAGCTGGAACAGCGCAGTAAGCAAAGCGGCGACGTAAGTCAGCGCGGCAGCACTCAACACAGCGCGAGCGCCCTTCCGCTCTTCATCACTGACCAGCAGACCGCTCGTCTTGAGCATCCGCAGCGCGCGAGACGAGGCGTTGATCTCGACCGGCAGCGTGACGAGGGCGAACACGAACGCCATCGAGAAGAAGATGACGCCGACCCACATCAGCGCGGAAAATTGGAGAAAATAGCCGACGATGAACAGGATCGGCCCCAACTGCGCGCCGAAGTTGACCGCCGGGACGAGGCCCGCCCGCAGCCGCAGCAGGGCGTAGCCCGTCGCGTCCTGGCTGGCGTGGCCGACCTCGTGGGCGACGATGGCGACCGAGGCGACGGATGCCTGCCGCGCGGTCGACTCTGAGAGATTCAGCGTTTTGCTGCGCGGATCGTAGTTATCGGTTAGCTGCCCGCGAATGCCCTGCACGTTGATGCCGTACAGGCCGTTCTCGGTCATCAGACGCTGGGCGGCCTGCGCGCCGGGGATGCCCTGGCTGTTGGCGACCTCGCCCCATTTGTTGTAGGCGCTGCGGACGCGCCACTGCGCGTACAGCATCAGGAGCAGGGCAGGAGCGACGAACAGCCAGTAAGTCGGGTTCCAGAAAAACGGGAACATGGTTATGCTCTCTCCAAAGGCAAAATGTGCCCTCAAAGCTAATCAACGTCACAAAACTATACGTAGATTGTAACGCGAACGTCCCGCCCGGCCCGCAAGAATCGCATATATTCGACGTTGCAACGGGTCCGAGGCGCGGGTAGACTGACCGGCATGGAGAACAAACTCACGACCATTAAAGAGGCGGCCCGGCTGGTGGGGCCGGGTGACACACTCGCGCTGGGCGGGGTGACGATCTACCGCCGCCCAGTCGCGTTCGTCCGCGCGCTGTTGGGGCGGGATGAACGCCCCGGTGACCTGACGCTGCTGTGCTTCACGGCGGGATATGAGTCCGATCTGCTGGTCGGGGCCGGGATGGTCTCGACGGTGCGGACGTGCTACTTCGGGCTGGAGGTGTTCGGGCTGGCGCCGATGTTCACGGGGGCGGCCAACCGGGGCGCGATCTGTATCGTGGAGGAGACGGAGGCCAGCCTGGCGTTCGGCATCCGCGCGCGGCTGGCGAACGTGAGCTTCATGCCCGGACGGGCGTGGCTGGGCACCGACCTGCCCGCCCTGCGGCCCGACGTGGCGGTCATCAAGGACCCGTATAACCCCGGCGAGCGGCTCGTCGCCTTCCCGGCCATCGAGTGGGGCACGGCGGTCATCCACGCGCTGCGTGCCGACCGGGCCGGAAACGCCGTGCTGAACGGGAATCCGGGCGTCGACGTGGAGCTGGCGCTGGGGGCGGACCGGGTGATCGTGACGGCGGAGGAGATCGTCGAGGGGTTTGAAC
>CAZWUX010000345.1:0-4906 GCA_964637665.1 uncultured Anaerolineae bacterium | reverse complement strand
GTCCGGGTGAGGTGGGGGAGCGCTGCTGAGGTCGTGGCGTCGTCGACGGCGGCAAATCCGTAGAACCGGGCGGGTTCGCCCAGCGCCGCCTCGTAGCCCGCCGCCGCGGCCTGACAGATCGGCGCGTCCTGCGGAACGTCGTAGGGCGGCCACCAGAAATCCCACCACTCGACGCGCGGCGGGTGCTCGCGCAGCCAGGGGTCCGTCGCCGCGAAGCGGCTGATCTGCGACTCGATCTCGTCCTTGACCGTTTCGAGCGTGTCCTGCGGCGCGGTCCATATGACGTACTGGATATAGCACTCTTCGGGGATGAAGGCGATGCCGCCCAGCCCCCCGGCGAACGTCGTGGGGCACAGGGTGAAATGGCCGGGCCGGACAAAGGCCGGGTGATGCTTGGTCTGGCCCCATTCCTCTTCGAGCTTGAGAAGCGCCTGATAGACCAGCATCGCCTTGTCGACGGCGGATACGGCTATCTCCGCGCCGCGCCCCCCGGCCCGCACCAGTTCGTCGCGCAGGCAGGTGTGCGCCGGTTTGCCCTCGACGACGATCTTCATGATCGTGACGCCGGGCGAGGCTGTCAGGATGCCCATCCGGTATGGCGGGGAGGACGGCTCGACCACGATGGCGGCGTCTGCCGTGTAGCCGCGCTTGACGGCCATCGACGTGCCGACATCCTGATTCATCATCTCCTCGCCCGACACAAACTGCAAAATCACGTCGCCCGCCGGTTGGTAGCCCGCCTGAAGCACGGCCTTCAGCGCGATGAGCGCCGCCGCGTCCGGCCCTTTCATGTCGGTCGCGCCGCGCCCGTAGATGCGTCCATCCAGCACGTCCCCGCTGAAGGGCCCGGCCACCGTCCACAGTTCCTCCGGGCCGGTGCCTACCGTGTCGACGTGCCCGTTGAGGATCAGCGACCGCCCGCCGCCCGCTCCGGCGGCCACGCCGACGACGTTCGCGCGCCCCGGCTTTTCCTCCCACAGGTCGATCTTGAGGCCGAAATCCTCCATCGCCGATTTAAGGCGCTGGCACACCTTCGTCTCGCCGCCCACGACGGCGTCATAATCCTCGGTGATCGTGGGGTTCACGCTGGGAATCCGGATCATCTCCGAGGCGAGTGCTACCAGTTCGCCGGTCAGATCGTCGACCGCGCTCAGAATGTTCTGCTTTACGTCGTTGTCGATCATGAGGCTTCCTCCAGCCTGTTATGCGAAAAGAACCTCAATGGTGGATGGCGGATCAACCGGCGGCCCGCCGTCTGTCCTGCGCCTACGGGTTGGCTTCCTCTGCGCCCGCCGGGGCCGGGGTTACAGATTCTTTCTCTTGCCAGCGCCGGATGCGGCGGAAGAGCCGCTGGATCACGTCGGGAATCCCCATCAACCCCTTCGGCATGAAGAT
Source organism: uncultured Anaerolineae bacterium (assembly GCA_964637665.1). Taxonomy (GTDB): domain Bacteria; phylum Chloroflexota; class Anaerolineae; order Aggregatilineales; family UBA3940; genus CAZWUX01. Next base: position 3,511 of record CAZWUX010000345.1, on the reverse strand, counting down.
CATCGTCACGACGACGATCGCGCCGAGGATCACCAGCCGCCATTCGAGGGTAGGGCGCAGCAGCTCGTTGACGATCGTGATGACGAACGCGCCGACCGCCGCGCCGGGGAACACGCCCAGCCCGCCGAAGAGCATCATCACCAGCGCGATCAAGAACACCTCAAGGCTGAGCGTCGCCGGGGAGATCGAGCCGAAGTAGTGTCCGTAGTACGCGCCGATCATCCCGGCGATGAAGGCCGAGATGCCGAACACCATCAGCTTGTATTTGTAGTCGTCCACGCCGAGCGTTTTGGCCAGCGGCTCCGCGTCGCGCAGCGCTGTGAACGCCAGCCCGATGGGCGAGCGGATGATCCAGTAAATCAGGACGAGGAACAGGATGAACACCACCAGCGTGAGATAATACCAGGGCACGGGTTCCATCCGGGTGAAGGTGTAGCCGAACAGCACCGGCTTGGGGATTTGCTGCAAGCCGTAGGTGCCGCCGCTGTTGAAGTTCTCCATCATGCTCGGCCCCGTCTGTACGATGAACACAGGCAGGATGAATTGGAGCGAGAATGTGACGATGGCGAGGTACATCCCCTGTAAGCGCAGGCAGGGGATGCCGATCAGGACGCCCAGCACCGCGCAGGCCAGCCCTCCGAGGACCATCCCGATCCAGGGGGAGACGCCCAGATAGATGCCGAGCAGCCCCGACGTGTACGCGCCGATCACGAAGAAGGACAGATGCCCGAACGAAAAGACCCCGGCATACCCCAGGATCAGGTCCCACGAGGTCGCCATCACACCCCAGATCATGCTCAGGATCAGGATGTTCATGTAGTAGTTGTTGTCGTGGATGAAAATCGGCAGAATGGCGATCAGCGCGATGCTCGCACCGGCCAGGATCAGCTTCTTTACCATGTTCCGAATAGCCCTTTCGGCTTGATCACCAGAATCACCACCAGCAGACCGAGGAAGATGGGCAGGCCCCAGATGCCGCCGATCAGATATGTGACGAACACCTCGACGATCGCCAGCATGAAGGAGGCCACCACCGTCCCTTTGATGTTGCCGAGGCCGCCGAGCACGATCACGACGAACGCCTTGAGCAGCACGGTCCAGCCCACCAGCGGGTAGAGCAGCGTGCGCGGGGCCAGCAGAATGGCGGCGACGGCGGACAGCGCCGCCGCGATGCCGAAGCTCAGACTGTAGAGCCGGTTGACCGGCATCCCGACGATCTGCGCGCCGACGTTATCCTGCGAGACAGCCCGCAGGGCCGTGCCGAGGCGGGTCCGGTTGAGGAAGGCGCTCAGCCCGATCAGCACCGCAAACGCGACGACCAGCATGATCACGTCGTGGCGGCTGATCGAGAACTCGCCGAAGGCGAAGGAGCCTTCCCATAAGTGCGGGATCGTCTTGCTGAGCGCGCCGAAGGACACGAGGATCAGGTTGTCGAGCAGCAGAGCGCAGCCCAGCGTCACGATGATCACGGTGAAATCCCAGCCCGGCTGGCGGCGCAGGGGCAGCACGATCGCCTTTTCAAACCCCATCCCAAACAGGAACATGGCGACCAATACAATGACGACGACGAGCCGGTAGTCCCACCCCAGCGCACCAATCGACAGGTACCAGGCCAGGTACCCTCCCCACGAGAAGAAAGAACCCTGCGCGTAGTTGAATACTTTGGTGACGCCGTAGACGAGCGTGAGGCCGATCGCCATGAGGACGTACACGGCCCCCAGAGTCGCACCGGCCAGGAGCAGATTGACGAGGGTTGTGGCATTCATGAGCAGCGTCTCCGTCTAGAGGCCGAGAAAGACTTTCCGTATCTCCTCGTTGCCGATTGCTTCGTCTGTTAACCCGCTGAATACGATGTGGCCGTCCTCCAGCACGTACATGCGGTCGGCGTACTCCGAGGCGATGGTGGTGCTCTGTTCGACCAGCAGGATGCTGGCCCCTCTTTCCCTGATCTCGTTGATGGCCTTGAACACCTCCACCCGCAGGTTGGGGGCCAGCCCGAACGACGGCTCGTCGATGGCGAGGAATTTCGGGTTGGACATGATGCCCCGCCCGATAGCCAGCATCCGGGCCTCGCCCCCGCTGAGGCTCGACGCAAGCTGCTTGTTCAACGTGCGGAGCTTCGGGAACAGGTGATAGACGTAGTCGAGATTCTCGTCTTCGCTGTGGCGCGCGTGTTTGCTGTACGCGCCCATCCTGAGGTTTTCGGCGACGGTGAGTTCGGGGAACAGGTGCCGGTCCTCCGGGATGTACACCAGCCCCCGGTTCACGATGTCCTGAATCGGCGTGCGGCTGATCACCTCGCCCTCGTACTCGACCGTGCCGGATGCGGGCTTCAGCAGACCGGAGATCACCTTGAGCAGCGTGCTCTTGCCATGACCGTTTGGCCCGAAGACGGACACGAACTCCCCATCCTCGACCGTGAGCGAGACATCGCTCAGGACCTGAACCTCCCCATACAGGAAGTCGACGTGTTCGACCTTAAGCATATTCGGCCCCCAGGTAGACTTCGATCACCTGTTTATCGGTCGCCACTTCCTCCGGCGAGCCGATGCAGATTTTGGCCCCGTTGTGCAGGATCATCATGCGGTCAGACAGCCCCATCAGCACCCTCATCACGTGCTCGATCACGATCAGCGTGATGCCCAATTCCTGGTTGATCCGCTTGAATAACGCAACGGTCTGCTCGATCTCCGCCGGGCTGAGGCCGCCGATGGGTTCGTCGACCATGAGGACGGCGGGGCGGGTCGCGAGGGTCGCGGCCAGCATGGTCATTTTCTTGTCGAACAGGGAGAGGTGCTCGGCCTTCACGTCCGCTTTCCCGGTGAGGCCCACTAAGTCCAGCGTCTCCAGAATCGTCTGCTCGACGTGGTTGCCGGGGTGGCCGAAGTTGGCCCCCACCCGCACGTTGTCGTAGACGGTCAGCGAGGAGAACACCGTCGAGATTTGGAACGTCCTCGCCAGCCCCCGGTGGCAGATCTGGTGCGGCCTGAGGCCGTCGATCCGGTGTCCGTCGAAGAGAATTCGGCCCGTGCCGGGGTACACGCCCGAAATGAGGTTGAACAGCGTCGTCTTACCGGCTCCGTTCGGCCCTGCGATGCCGAAGACCTCCCCTTCCTGAACCTCGAAGCTCAGGTCGTTGACGGCAACCAGCTCCCCAAAACGCTTCGCGAGATGCTGGGTTTCGAGAATCACGGGCATAAACTGGACCTCCAGTGGGAGAAGGAGATGGGAGGACCGCCTCCCATCTCCCTGTGGTGAGTCAGAACGGCTCGGTTGCTACCGGACCCAGGGCGGAACCTGGAACGCTTCGCCTTCAACCGGCTGCGTGCCGAGGAACAGCGTGTGATTCTCCTGGTTCTGAATCTGGATGAAGTGGTTGGGGACCCACTCGTCGCCGGACAGCCCGGCGCGATTCTCGAACTCCGGGTCCATGCCATAGACGCCCATCCGGCCCTCATACGGGTGATCGGCTAGATTCGCGATCCAGTCGTCGATGCACGCGTAGTCCACC
>CAZWUX010000344.1:2529-4938 GCA_964637665.1 uncultured Anaerolineae bacterium | reverse complement strand
GCGCTGCTGCATGCTGTCGATGTGGAAGGCGATGCCCATCGACCCGGCCCGCTTAAGCTCGACGAGCAGATCATGCGTGAGAGCGTGGCCGTTGGTGAGGATCAGCGGCTCCATGCCCTGCTCCTTGATGAACGCGACCAGCTCGATGATGTCGGGGTAGATCAGCGGCTCGCCGCCCGCGATGCTGACGTTATGCACGTTGCGCCAGCGTTTGAGGAAGAGGACATCGTCCTTGAGTTCGTCTAATGGCCTGTGACCGGCGATCTGCTGGCGATAGCAGCCGAGGCAGTAGATGTTGCACTTGTCTGTCGTCTCCAGCCATCCGATCGGATTGTCGTTCATCGACCAGGGCATACGGTACAGATTACGCTTATCGAGCTGCTCCACGACCCTTCGACTCCTTCGCTAACGAAGATTGAATGTCCCTTTGCAGGGGTTTCATATATCAAAACGCACTTGCGACTGGTTCGGTGCGGCGGGCTGTGGTTAGAACGTCGCTTTCGTGCAGTTTGTTTTATGGTATCATGTTAAGCGCGTTATTAGAAGTATGAAAGTCTATCATCTTCCGAGAGTGAGTGAGTACCGCCCGCGTGGAGAGGCGATTGGCCGCACGCCACGCAAGCGCACAAGCCTATCCGGCGATGTGGTGTGACGAACGGCGGTGGGGGAAAGACAGATGGCATCCGACGAACCTAGGGGTGGCGTGGATAAGCGCATCCCGAAATACATTGAGGCGGCGGAACGTCTCAGACAGGGTGAATTCAACGTCGACATCCCAACTGATCCCGCCGACGAAGTGGGGAGGCTGGGCGTTGCCCTGCAAAATCTGGCCCGCAACCTGCACGACCGGTACCTTGAGATCAGGAAGCTCGACGAAATCACGAGCCAGATCAACGCGGGCGTTCTGCTCGACGACGTGCTCGAAAACGTCTACGAGAGCTTCAAGGGCATCATCCCGTACAACCGGATCGGGTTTTCGCTGATCGAGGCGGGGGGGAAGCAGGTTCGGGCCTACTGGGCCAGAACGGATCAACCCGCCGTCGAACTCGAAGTCGGCTACAGCGCACCGCTCGAAGGCAGCAGCCTGAAAAACATCCTCGAAACTGGCGAGCCACGCATCATCAATGATCTGGTCGATTACTATGTGGAGCATCCGCAGTCGGAGTCGACCCTGCTGATGCTCAAAGAGGGCATCCGCTCCTCGCTGACCGGCCCGCTGATCGCCAATGGCCTTCCGGTCGGGTTCATGTTCTTCTCCAGTGTCGAACCGGGGACGTACGGTGAGAAGCACGTCGCGATCTTCCAGCGGATCGCGTCGCAGCTCTCCGTGATCGTCGAGAAGGGGCGGTTGATCTCCGAGCTTGCGCGGCAGAAGGAGATGTTCGAGCAGCAGAACCGGCGGCTGCGCGATCTGAACGAGGAACTACGGCGGGCCAATGCGCTGAAGAACACATTTCTCGGTATCGCCGCACACGACCTGCGTAACCCGATCAACAACATCCGCATGTCCGCCCAGCTTCTCACCGAGCCGGGCATCGAACTCCCGCGCGAGGAATATATCGTCTTTCTCGGCGACATCGATAATCAGGCTGACTATATGCTGGGCCTGATCAACGATCTGCTCGACGTGAGCCAGATCGAGTCGGGCCGCCTCGTGCTGAATCTCGAAACCGTCGACCTGCCCAAATTCCTGGAGGACACCGCCCACCGCCACGCAGCGCTGGCCGCGTCGAAGGGCACACACGTGCTGCTCGAAACGGTCCCGCCGGGGCAGGTCCGCGCCGACCCGATCCGGCTGCGGCAGATCGTCGACAACCTCGTGTCGAACGCGGTGAAGTACTCGCCGCAGCGGAGCGTCGTCCGGGTGCGGGCCTTCCGCACGAATGGCATGTGGCGCATCGAGATAGAGGACGAAGGCCCCGGCATCAGCCAGGAAGAGCAGGAAAACCTGTTCGAGTGGTTCGGGCGGATCGCGTCGAGCAAGCCCACCGGCGACGAGAAAAGCACCGGGCTGGGACTGGCGATCACGCGGCGAGCAGTCGAGGCGCATGGGGGCGAAGTCGGCGTCGAATCAGAGGTCGGGGTGGGCAGCACCTTCTGGTTCACCGTCCCCGCGGCAGGGGCCGCCTAGCAGGGTCCACATGAAAAAACAGCCCCACCGTACAGGTGGGGCTGTCGTCCAGACGGCGGGTTATCTACTGGACGATCCACTCCTTGTCTTCGTCCATCACAATGCCGAGTTCCTCCCAGCTATCATCCGTGTCGCAGGCTTCGACCCGCAGACTGTAGCTGGCTCCTTCGGTCAGGTCAAGCAGAGTGTATGTATCCCCATTGGGGATGAACTGGCCGGGGATCACATTCAACACCCACTCGGTGGGGTTGGCGGTCTGCTCGACGTAAATCTGGCAC
>CAZWUX010000344.1:0-2519 GCA_964637665.1 uncultured Anaerolineae bacterium | reverse complement strand
CCAGGGCGTGATCGACGCGCTGGAAGAAGCCGGTCTGGTTGTTGACGATCAGCGAGGGGCCGTATTCCTCTACAAAGGCGTCCGCGTCCTGAAGCACCCACTCATAGTCGGCCATCAGGTCGACATCTTTCTGCTCCCACGCCGTCTCCCCGTCGCAGGCCTCGGCGCGTATGTGATGCATACCGGGGGTTATCGGGTAAATCCACACGTAGTCGCCCGGCGGAATCTCCTCGTCGATCTCGCTCATCTCCCAGAAAGTGTCCTCCGGCGCTGCCACGTAGACGGCGCAGATGGTGTAGCTGCTCTCGTTGGTGACGGTGAGCTGGCGGCCCGGATCGCCGCCGCCCCCACCGCCGGATGGCGCATTCTCCGCCGCGACGGTCCAGGTCATCTCGCCGCCTGCGGCCAGTTCGATGCCGTAGTCTTCGGCGAGGGGCTGGTTCGCGCAGCCCTCGGCCAGCAGGTCATACTGGCCGGGTGGCACCTCGACGGTGAACGTCTCGCCGGGGGGAATCGTGGCCCCGGTTGCCAGATATTGATCGGCCTCATCCCAGGTATCCTTCGTCACCGGCGATACGAACAGGTCGCAAATGTCCGCGATACCGTCGTTTTGAACGATCAGCGTGGCCGCCGTCCGCTCCGGCGTCGCCGTCAACGCGGGGGGCGACGTGGGGGTTGACGTGGGCAGAGACGTTTCCGTCGGAGCCGGGGTGGGTGTCTCCGTCGGCGTCGACAGGGCCGGGAGCAGCCCGGAGCCGCAGCTACAAGCTACTATTACGATGAACAGCGGCAGCGCGAGCAGCAGCCAGCCGGGCCGGATCGGGTTTCTCATTAATTGCCTCCACACAATAACGGCATTAGTCTGTCTTCTTCAGGTATTTTATATATTTCGGGGAACGACACAATGCGGCCTGTATGGGGGATGGGGCCAAAACGGCAGGAGGAAGCGAATCGCCGGGTTTCGGAGCAGACAGTTGTTCGCCGGGATGGGAGGTAAGTTTGAGGATGCTACTTCGGCGGCTTTCCGCCGATCAGCATTCGCAGGGCGATAGGGCCGTAGCGGAACGGGGCCTGCCAGATGAGTTCGGTCAGGGCCTCGCGCCGCGCGTCGTCAGGCAGGCGATCGATGAGCCTGAGCGGGCTGAGCGCTTTCTGGAGGGGAACTGCCGCCGGGTCGACCAGCAGCCCAACCAGCACATCGCCCTTCAGATGGGCGATAGCCTCACGCCATATGGGCAGGTCCGTGTCGCGCTTTCGCGTGATGAGTGCCTCGTAGAAGTAGCGGCGAAACTCCGCAGAGAGCGGCGTATCGCCGTAATGGGCTTCGAGGGTAACGGCGGGCAGCACGTCCAACATAGCCTGGGTCGCTTCAGGGGTGGGATCGGTCGCCAGCAGCTCGACCAGAGAGAACATCACCTCGCCGCTGTAAAACTCGCGCTTGCGGGCCATCGCGCGCAGGGCAGTCATCACCGCCGGGCCACGCCGCCGGGGCGTGAGAGTCGACAGCTCGGCGAAGATAAGCCTGCGGGTCTCAGGCTGATCGTGCGCCTTGAGCAGCAGGTCGATCAGGTTGGCGGGCGGGAGCGCGCTGTACTGCGTCACACCCTGAGGGCGATAGCGCGGCTCCTCGGCTGATGGGCCCATTTCGACCATGCACGCTGCTCCCTGTCCCTGCCGCCGTTAGTGGCTTTCCGTTCCCTTCACGCCGACCAGCATTCTGAGGGCCTTGATGCCCAGCTTTGCGTCGGGGCCGACGACCAGATTCGTCAGCGTTTGCCGCCGCTCGCGCCGGGGCAGGCGGTTGATCCACCTCATCGGCTCGATGGCCTCTGCCAGCGGGGTGGCTGCCGGATCGCTCATAATACCGACAAGCGTCTCCCCGTCCAGCTTCGGCAGGCTCTCGGCCCAGATAACGCGGTCGGCAGCCCGGCGACGCGTGAGCAGTGCCTCGTAGTAGTATTCGCGGAACTCCGGCGTGAGCGACGTTTGCGGATCGTCCACCGATTTGGCGATGATGGGGAGTACGTCCATCATGGCCCGCGTGGCTTCCGGGTTGGGATCGGTCGCCAGCAGGTCGACGATGTCGGTCAGCACGCCGACATCGTTCCGGGTGTGATAATGCACCATGCCCTTGAGGGACTGGATCAGGGATTCGCTGCGCGTGTCGGGTGGGAGGGTGCGAAGCTGGTCGAGCGCCTCACGCTGGAGCGATGGTTTGTCAGGGTTATCGAGCAAGATATTCAGCAGCGTGACAACGTCCAGCTTCCGGTAGATTTGTTTGCGCCGTGATTCGTTGGCTCGTCTTGGCTGCGACATGGTGCGGCTCCCGTTGCGCTGTGATCTGGCCTCATTATATCATCGATCTCGTGTGCCTCCCCTCATGTTTGGATGGGTGTGCGCGGTTCGTCGGGGATTTTACGCCTGCCTTTAAGCTCGCCGTTTATGGACGATCTTGCAGAATCCGACGTGAGGGTCAGCGGATTTATTATAAGCCGAACACACTCCGGCGAAAATCCAGA
>CAZWUX010000343.1:4612-4939 GCA_964637665.1 uncultured Anaerolineae bacterium | reverse complement strand
TAGATAGTGATAGGTAGCACAAACAGATCTTTTGCCGGTATGGAAAGCAGGGATTACAGTGGTATCGGCAGCGTTGGAAGCGGATCACAGCCGTGCGCGGAACCCCCGTCAGTTAGCCCCCGGCATCACGCGCCGGGCCAGCTTGCAGACCTTTTACACCGTTAAGCTGCTCGTCGACCGGGGCCGGGTCGACGACGCCTACCGGGCCTACGCCTATTTCCGCTGGGTGGACGATCAACTCGATGGCAGCGCGCTGACCCCCGCCGGGCGGGCCGCGTTCGTCGAGCGGCAGGGGCGGCTCGTCGAGCGCGCCTACCGGGGTGACTT
>CAZWUX010000343.1:0-4602 GCA_964637665.1 uncultured Anaerolineae bacterium | reverse complement strand
TGAGGAGCGGATGCTGATCCACCTCGTGCGTGGCGACCACACTCCCGACAGCGGACTCCAGTCGTACATCCGCCACATGATGGCCGTCATGGCATTCGACGCCGAGCGGCGCGGTCGGCTGATCACCGAGATCGAGCTGGCGAATTACACACGCTGGCTGGCGGTGGCCGTCACCGACGCGCTGCACTATTTCATCGGCCACAGCTGCCGCGCGCCGCGCAGCACTGACCGCTGGCACGCTGCCGCCGGGGCGCACGTGACCCACATGCTGCGCGATACGCTGGATGACATTCCGGCGGGCTACGTCAACGTGCCGCGTGAGGCCGTCGAGGCCGGGGGGTTCGACCCCGCCGACGTGGCGAGCGCGCCCTACCGTGACTGGGTGGCGGGCCGCGTCGCGCTGGCGCGGGGCTACTTCCGGGCCGGGCGGGCGTATCTCAGGCGCGTGGAAAATCCGCGCTGCCGGTTGGCCGGGTATGCGTACATGGCGCGGTTCGAGGGCGTGCTGGACGCCATCGAGCGCGACGGATACATCCTGCGGGCGGATTACGCGGACACGAAGACTCTGCCTGCCGTGCTGGGCCGGTATGGCGCGGTGCTGGGCGAAGCACTTGCCCCGCGTCAGCGAGCGATGATGTCGAGGCGAGTCTCCATCGCACATGGGTAGTCGGTCAGTCTATCAGTCGTTCAGTCAGGTAGCCGGGCTGGGATGCGCTGGATAGAAGCTACGAGTTTATTTGCAAGAACCCCTCCCTTAATCCCTCCCCTTGCAAGGGGAGGGAAATCCGAGCGCAGCGAGGATGGGTGGGGTTCTCGCCAGAGAAAGAAACACAGACCGAGTTTATCGGTTCAAAACAAAGATTTACCCATTATCGGTAGAGAGGCAGAAGCGTAAATCATGACTCACACACCATCCGTCGTCGTGATCGGGGCCGGGGTAGGCGGGATCACCGCCGCCGCGCATCTCGCGCAGCGCGGGGCGCGCGTCACCGTGCTGGAGAAAAACCGCGAACCCGGCGGACGCTGCGCGCAGTTTAGCCGGGACGGCCACACGTTCGACACGGGGCCGACCCTGCTCGTCATGCGCCCCCTGTTCGAGGCCGAGTTCGCCTCGCTGGGCATCCCGATGGACGAGGCCCTGAGCCTCCAGCGCGTCGATCCGACTTACCACCTCGTGTTCGACGACGGCAGCGGACTTGCCCTGACCTCCGACCTGAGCGCGATGCAAACCCAGCTTGAGGCCATCGAGCCGGGCAGCTACGGCGGATTCCTGCGCTACGTCGAGGAGGGCCACCGCCACTACCAGCTCGCGACGACCCGCCTGCTCGACGACGACTTCCGCCATGCGTCGGACTTTTTCACCGCGCGCAACGTGCCGCTGATCTATCAGCTCAAGCCGCTGGTTCCACACTACCGCCACATGCGCGCCTACTTCGACGATCCCCGGCTCAAGGCGGCCTTCACGTTTCAGGACGTGTACATGGGCCTCAGCCCGTTCGAGGCCCCATCCACCTTCTCGATGATGCCCTACACGGAGCTGGCGCACGGCGTCTGGTATCCCGCCGGGGGGATGTACAGCATCGTCCGGGCGCTGGTCGACATCGCGGAGCGGGCCGGGGTGACGTTCGAGTACGGCGCGGCGGTCGAGCGCATCGACGTGGCGGGTGACACGGCCCGCGCGGTCGTGCTGGTCGACGGTCGGCGCGTGGAGGCCGATGCCGTGCTCGCCAACGCCGATCTGCCCTACGTGTATCGCGACCTGCTGCCCCCCGACGCCGCATCACGGCGCATGGAGCACAAGCGCTTCTCGTGCTCGACGGTCGGGTTTTTCTGGGGGGTCGATAAGGTGGTCGAGGGGCTGGGTCCGCACACGCTGTTTCTGGCCGACGACTACCGCGCCAACTTCGACAGCATCATCGATCACCTCACCCTGCCCGACAATCCCAGCCTGTACGTGCACGCCCCGTCCCGCCTCGACCCGTCGATGGCCCCGCCGGGCGCGGATACGCTGGTGGCGCACGTGCCGGTCGGCCACCTGAGCGCGAACGGCGATCAGGACTGGGCGGCATTGCGCGACCGCGCGCGTGCCGACGTGTTCCGGCGGCTGGCAACGCTGGGCATCACCGATCTTGAGGATCACATCACGTTCGAGGTGAGCTACACGCCGCTCTCGTGGCGCAAGCGCTACAATCTCGTGAAGGGGTCGACGCACGGGCTGTGCCACAACCTGACGCAGCTCGGCTATTTCCGCCCGGCCAACCGGCATCCGCGCTACCACAATCTGTATTTCGCCGGGGCGAGCACCCGTCCGGGCACGGGCCTGCCTACCGCGATGATCTCCGCGCGGCTGGCGGCGGATCGCGTGCTGGAGGACTGCGGGATCAACGGCGCGTGATGGTGAAACTAACGCAGCCGTTCTTATTGGGGGAAGGTACAACCTTATTCACAGGATAGATCGCAGCTCAGGCCGCGCAGCCTGGCAGTGTAAACCGTAAGAGCCACAGCAGTGTATTCACTCTGTGGCTCTTGCCAACTTAATGCGGAACGGCTAGATCAACCCGGTTCTTAGTCGGTCCGGCGACCGGGAGCGTAACGTGGGCTGGTGGGAGCATCGGCCCTGCGACCGGGAGCATACCGGGGGCTAGAGTCGCTGGCGGTCTCATACTCGGCCAGTCCGGTCAGCCGGGCAGCGTAGGCGGCGTCGGCGGCGGAGAGCGGGGCAGCGGGGTGGGCGGCCTCATACTCGGCCATGCTGGCTACCCTGGCGATGTAAGCGGCGCTGGCGGGGATGGCCGCGCTGACCTGCGCCAGACATTCGATGTCCGCTCCGGGGGCCGCGCTCGCCGGGTCGCAGGCGTCACTGGCCGCCGGATCGGCGGCAGCCGCCGCCACCCCGGTCGGGGCAAGTGCGAATACTGCGAGCACGACGAACATTGTCATAAGCATAATAGTACGTCTGCTTAACATTTCCTGACCTCATTTTGTAGAGTTCGCACAGAGTAAGATGGGTAGCCCTGGTCTTGCGGCTGCTCTCGCAGCCCAAAATACAGTCGCACAGTGCGCAGCCGATCTCATAAGTCAGACGGCATGGCCGTGCGGCCAACAGGGTATTCAGTTCGTTATCAATTCATCTAAAAGGGGGGCCCCCCAGAGAAGGGGAATCATGGATGAATACTTATTATACATAATAAGATAGTTTTTATCAAGTTTTCGTTCCGACGGAGCTAATTTGACGGATATTTCGCACAGAGGGGACAGGTGATTCAGTTCCCCGGGGCGTGGGGCGCGGCTCCCGCCGTTGAAGATCGGTCGCCTCATCTACGAGTCGATGCGGGTATCCGCCTCGGCCCGTTTGTGTGTGGGGATGGGTTCCGGCGGACATCGGGGCCGGACGCGAAAAATCGCGCAGTCAGCCGCTATACTCAAAACCATCTTCGAGCGGCAACCGCCATGACTCAGACTGGAGAAGCACATGACCTCCCTTCCGCCCGACACACTCGCCCGTATCGCGCCTCGTTTGGAGTCCGAGCGCAACATCTGGCTCGCCAGCGTGCGGGCCGACGGCAGCCCGCACCTCGTCCCGATCTGGTTCGTGTGGCAGGAGGGCAGGGTGTGGATCGCCACCGGGGAAGGCTCGCAGAAGCACGCCAACATCCGGCGCGAGCCGCGCGTCTGCCTCGCGCTGGAGGACGGCGCGACCCCGCTCGTGATCGAGGGGCTGGCCGCCGATCAGACCGATCCGGCCACCCGCGACCGGCTGGCTCCGGCATTCGTCGAGAAGTACGAGTGGGATTTCCGCACGGACGACGAGTACGGCTTCCTGATCGCCATCACGCCGACCCGGCTGCTGCTGGGCGGGTGAGGGGGGAAAACTGCCGGTCAGGGGAATGACAAGCTCAGGGCGGCGGAGGCGCGCTCGTCGGCGCTGAGCGACCGTCGCTCCGCCGGGGTTGCGATGTACTTATCGGGGCGGGATGCACGGGTTTGGGCGCGGGGGATCGGCGAGTTCACGGATTGAGGCGGGTATCCGCCTCGGTCTGTTTTGTGGGGCGAGTGTTCAGTGGGTGGGATATGGGAGCTTATATAGTTGTAAATTTTCCAGGGTACAAATTATTAGGTTAGTTCCTCATCTCAATCAATTCTAGTTCAGGTAGTAGCTTAGCAATTTCCACAAAGCTATCATGTTGTTCAGTTAACCATCTAAGGCCTTCTATAAATGTAAGATAGGCTTCAGGTGCCCAATCATGTCGGTCTATCAGATCTCGCAACTTATCTTTATCGCTTAGTCTTATTAGTGGTTCAACTTTATCATCCGTTTCCCAATTTACTTGAATTTGCTGCTGGTACTTATTCCACCATTCTGAGTTATCGACAAACATGCAATACAGAGGATTGTAGGCACCACGTAACAGATCCCACACAAGTCCTAAAGGCTGCAATAGAACCGAGTTCGATTCATTTTCTCTGCTTTCATATAGCTTATTTAATTGGCTTACCGGGTTATCTTCACTGAGGTAAAAATTGCTGGAAAGGTGTCGAAGCTGTTCAGGTCTTTTCTCACCGCCAAAGAGTTCTTCGTGACATTCTCGAAAAATTGTCGCC
>CAZWUX010000342.1:1437-4942 GCA_964637665.1 uncultured Anaerolineae bacterium | reverse complement strand
GGGGCGCTCCTCGCGGCCAAACCGGAAGAGAAGAAGCCAGCCGCGGTGAAGGAAAATTCCAAAGCGCCGGAGCGCACCGCAACGATCGATAAGGTCGCCCCGCCGTCACCTAAACCGGCCGCGAAAAAGCGTGAGCCGAAGCCCGAACAGAAAGCGGCCGCCGTGCCGAAACCTGCTCCGAAACCAGCCGCGCCCTCCCGCAAGCCGGCGCCTCCGAAAGAGCAGGCGAAGGCCGCCCCGAAGCCGAAGACGCAAGACTTCGACACCGACAGGATTTCGGCGCTTCTCAACAAGATCCCGGATGCGGCGGACGTGCCCGAGCCGCAAGAGGCGGCCGAGGAGACAAAGCCAGTGCGCGGGCAATCAAACGGGACTGCGCTCGCCATGACCGTGAACGAGATCGATGCGCTGCGGTCACGGATCTCGCAGTGTTGGACGCCGCCCCCGGGCGGGCTCGGCGCGGATGCCATGGTCGTCAAGATCAGGATCAAGCTCAACCAGGACGGCACGCTCGAAGGCGCACCGAGCATCGCCAATGCGGGCTCATCGCCCTTCTTTCAGGCCGCCGCGGACAGTGCAGTGCGCGCGGTGTTCCAGTGCCAGCCTTATGTGCTGCCAGCCGCGAAATATGCGCTCTGGCGCGACATGATCCTGAATTTCGATCCAAGCCAGATGTATCGCAGCGGCTAGGGGGCGTTGGCGATGCGGCGAACATCCATAGCTTTTCTTGCGGGCCTGCTCGGGGCTCTCACCGCGCCCGTGCCGGCGAAGGCCGTGGTCGAGCTCGACATCACCCAAGGCACTATACAGCCTCTGCCGATCGCTATTGCCGATTTCTCCGCGGGGCTCGGTATCGATCCTGCCGCGGCGCTCGAAATTTCGAATGTCGTTGCAAACGATCTTCAATCCTCGGGTCTCTTCGCCCCGATCGATCAGCAGGCGTTTATCGAGCGCGGCCTTGGCATGAGCAGCGTGCCGCGCTTCGAGGATTGGAAAGTCATCAATGCGCAGGCGCTGGTCATCGGCCATGTGGGCGCCTCGAACGGAATGCTCCGGGCCGAGTTCCGCCTGAAGCGAGTCTCCGAGCGAGTGGGCGGTGTCCGTGCTGACGACGAGCGCGCGCATCCCCAGATCGGCGCAGCGCAGCGCCGTCGCCGCCGCGACGCTCGTCTTGCCCACGCCCCCCTTCCCCGTGTAAACCAGAATCCGCATGAAAGCCTGCCGCCTCCGGTAGAAATAGTGTTGGTTTATCTGTCCTCTGCTGATTATAGCGTCGCAGGGCGGGGAAAAGTTGCATCCGGCCCACCCGCCCGCTCGCCCTCATCCCCTTCATAAGGTGAAATATGTACAGGCCGAATTAGATAAGTGAGGTATAATTTCACTATCATTAGTAACTTCGTAAGCCTCTTACCTGCGGAGATTTCAGGCACGGGGCCTGGCTGAATCGCCCTGGGATGAAAACGGATATGCCATCGGACGACGACCGCCCGACCAGAACCGATCATCTGGAACGGCAGCTCGAACAGCGCACCTCAGAGCTGAATGAGCGCGTTAAAGAGCTGCGTTGCCTCTACCGTATCACCCGTCTTTTGTATGGACAGAATACCGATTCACAGCAAGTCCTCCAGGCGGTTGTCGACGCGCTGCCTGCTGGCTGGCAGTATCCTGAGATCGCCTGCGTGCACCTGACCGTCGGGGATGCCGTCTATGAGACGGAAAATTACGAGCCGACTCCCTGGCAGCAGACCGCGCCGTTTAACATTCCGGATGGGCCGGACGGCATGTTGAGGGTCTGTTACCTTGAGGAGCGCCCCCTGGCGGACGAGGGGCCCTTCCTCGCGGAGGAGCGCAGCCTGCTCGACGCCGTCGCCGATCACGTTCAGGCCGCCGTTCAGAGCAGACGCATGCAGACCGCCCTGCGCGAGAGCGAGGCCCGCTTCCGCCGTCTCATCGAGAACGCGCCGGACGCCATCTTCGTATTTCGCTTCAAGCCCTCCCCCCGGTTCGAGCACGTCAGCCCGGCTGCCGAGCAGATCACCGGATATCCACCTCAGGCGTTCTACGACAACCCGTATCTCATAGCCGAGATCGCCCAACCCGACAGCCGGGACCTCGTCGCCTCGGTGATGGAAGGTGACTGGCCGGACAATGACTTCGTCATCCATCTCCGGCATCGGAATGGCTCAGCGGTACGGATCGGCGTGCGAGTCGTGGATATTCGCGACGATGATGGCAACATCGTCGCCGTCGAGGGCCTCGCCCGTGACATCACCGAGATCCACCAGATGGGTGAGGCTCTGCGCGAGGGCGAGGTCCGCTACCGCCGCCTCGTCGAGACGATCCATGAGGGCATCTGGGTCATCGACCCGGATCAGCGCATAACGTTCGCCAATGAACGGATGATCGACATCCTCGGCTACACTCCGGCGGAGATGATCGGTCATTATGTGACGGATTTTATGGACGAGGAATGGCGCCACCGCATCCCGTCAGACCTCAGCCAGCGAATGGATCTGCTGGATCGCCAGTACGACGTGAAGCTCGCCCACAGGGACGGAAACGCGGTATGGGTGCTCGTATCAATAGCCCCGATTATGGAGGACGGAGAATACGTCAGCACGCTCGCTACCTTAAGCGACATCACCGCCCGCAAACAGGTCGAGCAGAACGAGCGTGAGCAGCACGTCTTCGCCGAAACGCTGCGCGACACCGCCGCCGCCCTCAACAGCACGCTCGACCTCGACGAGTTGTTTAACCTCATCCTCACGAACCTCAACCGCGTCGTCCCGAACGATACGTCGAACATCATGCTCGTCGAGGGGGATCGGGCGCACGTCGTCGAGACGCGGGGTTACGAGGAGCACATGATTAGCCGGTTCTACACCGAGGGGATCGATATCCCTACAGTGCCCGGTCTGCGCCGGATGTTCGAAACGAAACAGCTGCTTCTTTTCAGAGATACCACCGACTCGGATGAGTGGACCTCCCTGCCTGAGACCCGGTGGATACGCTCCTACGTTGGCGCGCCGATCGTGATTGAAAACGAGGTGATCGGCTTCCTCAACGCCGACAGCAATACGCCCGGACGCTTCACCCCGGAGGACGCGCAGCGTATGCACGCCTTCGCCCATCATGCCGCTATTGCCATCCGCAACGCTCGGCTGCACAACCAGCTTGCCGAGCATAACGTCATGCTCCGGCAGGCGGTTGAGACGGCCACCGACGAGATGCGCCAGACCGTCGATCAATTGAGGGCCATCCTGAACAGCAGCCCCAGCGCGGTGATCATGATGCGGGAGGGCCTGATGGTTTCATCCGTCAACCCGGCCTTCACCCGTTTATTTGCCTACGAGGAAGACGAGGTTTACGGCAGATCGCTCTACGATCTTTTCGAGGGGCAGGAGGCACGGGCCGATCTTCAAGCCGCCGTCCGGCGAATCGTCGAGGGGGAGGAAACCGCACAGTTGGAGGTGACCGCGCAGCGCCGGGACGGCACGCACTTCGA
>CAZWUX010000342.1:0-1337 GCA_964637665.1 uncultured Anaerolineae bacterium | reverse complement strand
GCTGTGCGGCTGGCCCGCATCATCAGCAGCCTGCTCGATATCTCCCTGCTGGAGGCGGGCAAGGGCGTCCAGTTCGCCCCCGATCCGCTCGACCCCGGCGACCTCGTCGATGCGGCGCTGCTCTCGTTCACGGCAGTATCTCCCTACCACGACATCCGCGTCGAAAAATGCCATGCCGGTGCCCGCGTGCGCGGCGATGCCATCCGGCTGATGCAGGTCATCACGAATCTGGTATCGAACGCGATCAAGTATTCGCCTGAAGGGGGCGGCGTGCTGGTTCGGACTGAGGCCGGTGAGAAAGGCGTCACCATCAGCGTGAAGGACGAGGGGATCGGGATGACGGCGGAGCAGCAAAACCGGGTTTTCGAGCGCTTTTACCGCGCCGATATGTCGAACACCGCCGTCGAGGGGGCCGGGCTGGGGTTGACGATCTCCCTCCTGATCGTCGAGTCGCACGGGGGCTGTATCGATATCCAGAGCGCGCCCGGCGAGGGCAGCGTCTTTACCGTGATTCTGCCTCCGGCTAACTCGGCTGGATAGTCTGCTGCCTCCTATCCTCCGGCGGCGTGATCGGCAGCGTAAAGGTGAACGCGCTGCCCTCGCCGGGCGTGCTTTCGGCCCAGATTTTCCCGCCGTGCCCCTCTATGATCAGCTTGCAGATCGCGAGGCCCAGCCCCGTTCCGCCGATAGACGTATTTGAGGAATCCGCCCGGTAGAATTTCTGAAACAGGTGCGCCTGCTGTTCTGCCGTCATCCCGATCCCCTCGTCCTTCACGCTGATACGAACGGCGCTGTCCGCCACTGCCCCATCGATGGCGATCTTCCCGCCTTCCGGCGAATACTTGATCGCGTTCGACACGAGGTTCCGTACGACCTGCGTCAGCCGGAACGGATCGCCGTACACCACCGGCAGGGTTTCCAGCCCTTTGAGCCGGAAGACATGATTGGGTGAGATGTCGGCCAGCAGATCGATCACTTCCCTGATCACCCGCTCCAGGTCGAACGGTTCCCACGTGATCGCCAACCCCTGTTTGGACTCCAGCCGGGCGAGGTCCAGCAGATCGTCGAGGATTTCCACCAGGTGCCGGGATTCGTTGTGGATGAATGACAGATAGCGCTCCCTGCGTTTCTCCGACAGCTCGCGCGTGAGCAGGATCTCGCTGTAGCCCAGCACGCTCGTCAGCGGCGTGCGAAGCTCGTGCGCGGCGGTCGAGAGGAACGAGTCCTTCATCCGCTCGACCTCTTTCAGGGCGCTGATATCCCTGATGCTGCATACGATGCCCACGACCTCCCCTTCTTCGATGATCGGGGCCAGCGCCACATCGGCGTCGAACTCG
>CAZWUX010000341.1:3866-4973 GCA_964637665.1 uncultured Anaerolineae bacterium | reverse complement strand
GCGCACTGACAGACTGACAGACTGACTACTCAACTCGCAACTCGTAACTGGTAACTCGCAACTCGCCCCGCGTGCGACCTCGCGTGACTCTTCGCCCACCGCCGCCCGATCACCCCGGCGACGACCGGCGCAGGCACCAGTGACCCCACGTAGCGCATCACCTGATTGACCCAGCCCGGCACGACGATCGGGCGGCCCGCCAGCGCACGGTCGACCGTCAACCGGGCAACATCACCCACATTGACCGTCGTGATGCGCCCCATGAGGCCCTGCGCGGCGATGCCCTGCACGCAGCTTTCATTGGTGGGCATCCCCGCCGGGCAGAGCGCCGTCACCGTAACGCCCGCCGGGCGCATCTCACGGTCGAGCGCCAGCGACCAGTCGAGCAGGAACCGCTTCGACGCCGCATACACCGCCTTGACGGGCATCGGGAAGAACGCCGCCAGGCTGCTGACGTTGACGATGTGCAGCGGGCGGGTCGGATCACGATGGGCCAGCAGGCCGCGCGTCACCTCGACCGTCGACTCGACGTTCAACCGCAGGATGGTCCGCAGCTCATCCACCCGCCGCTCGTCGAACGGCCCCTGATAATCGATGCCCGCCACGTTGAACACGAAGTGAAAACCGATGCCACGCCGGGCAATATCCGCCAGCAGCGCCTCCCGCGCGGCGGGGTCCGTCAGGTCACAGGGCGCGGTGATCACGTCCACGCCGTACATCCGGGCCAACCCGGCGGCGGCGGGCGCGAGCGCCCCGGCATCGAGGTCCGTCAAAAACAGGTCCCAACCCCGCGACGCACATTCGGCGGCGAACGCCTTGCCCAGCCCCCCGGTGGCTCCACTGATAAACACGTAGCTTTTCATCTCAGTACCTCCACATCTCAGATTTCAGGTTTTGCTATGACGCCCATAGCATACGCGGCGAATGGGTGCGCGCGTATCCCCCGGAGGGTGAATCGCGGGGGCACATCTGGCCGGAGCAGGGGATGTATACCGGGGGTATTTGTTATTTGGGATGCGTGATTACCGGGCCGGGGATGCTCATCCGACCGGAGCGGACAGATGAGGCAGCCGCCCGCCCCACCACGCTTACAGACGTTTCACCGGG
>CAZWUX010000341.1:0-3856 GCA_964637665.1 uncultured Anaerolineae bacterium | reverse complement strand
GAGAAAGCTGCGCCCACGTTGCGTAACGTTAGTTGCGCAACACCTCCACGCTCACCGGGCCGGGTGCGTGTTCCCGCTGCCTATCCCGCCACCAACCCGGAACCACCCGGCGGCCCTTCTCGTATTGACTGGTGACGATGTACGCTCATCGCCCCACCGGATACGGAGGACATCATGTCATCCATTAAAGCTTTTATCAGGAAGCACCCCATACCGATCTACTTCACCCTGGTATTCACTCTCTCATGGGGCTGCATGGCCCTGATGATCGGTCCCGGCAGCTTCCCGATTTCCCCGGAGCAGGCCGAGACGCAGGGAGCGCTCCTGTATGTCGGATTGCTCGTCGGCCCCAGCGCGGCGGGCCTTCTGCTGACCGCCCTCTCCGGCGGGGGGGCTGGTCTGCGCGACCTGCTCTCCCGGCTGTTTCGATGGCGGGTGGGCGCCCACTGGTACGCGGTCGCCCTGCTGACCGCCCCCCTCATCGCGACGACTGTGCTTCTTCTTCTCTCACTTTTCTCCCCTGAGTTCCTCCCCACCATTTTTACATCCTCCGGCGGCCTTACTCTCCTGCTGCCGGGTATTGCGGCTGGGCTGATGGTTGGCCTCTTCGAGGAAGTGGGCTGGACCGGTTTCGCCATCCCCCGCCTGCGGGGGCACTACGGCATCCTCACGACCGGGCTTCTCGTAGGCCTCGTGTGGGGCGCATGGCACTTCCCCCCATTCTGGGAAGCCGATACATTCTCCGGCGCGTTCCCGCTCGCCCTACTGCTCGCCCGTCTTTTCGCCTGGCTGCCGCCCTACCGGGTGCTCATGGTGTGGGTCTATGATCGCACCGGCAGCCTGCTCGTGGTGGTGCTCATGCACGCGAGCCTCGTCATGTGCACGCTCTCCATCGTGCCATCGACGCTGACCGGGCCACCTCTGCTGACCTGGCTGCTCGCATGGGCCGCCGCACTGTGGGCGGCTGTTGGAGTATTCGCTGCCGTCAGCGGCGGGCGGCTTTCGGAGCAACTGCCCCGGCGGGCCGCCTGACGGCGCAGGCTGCCCTCTGGAAATATGAGACACTTTGAGAAGCATGACAACCGGGTAAGGAGCGATCGATGAACACAATTCTGGTGCTGGGCGCGACCGGCCTGCTGGGCGAACCCGTCGCACGGCGTCTAAAAGCGGACGGATTCAACGTGCGCATCTTAGCCCGCGACGGCGAGCGCGCACGGAGCCTATTCGGCGACGGGTTT
Source organism: uncultured Anaerolineae bacterium (assembly GCA_964637665.1). Taxonomy (GTDB): domain Bacteria; phylum Chloroflexota; class Anaerolineae; order Aggregatilineales; family UBA3940; genus CAZWUX01. The sequence continues at coordinate 2,618 of CAZWUX010000341.1, read as the reverse complement.
GAGGTCATCGAGGGCGACGCGACCCGCCGCGACGACGTTGAACGGGCGCTGGCAGGGTGCGACGGCGTGCATCTCACACTATCCGGCGAGGCCGAGCGCACCGGCGCAGAGCTTGTGGCGGACGCCGCCAAAGCCTGTGGCATCGAGCGCATCACCTATATCTCCGGCTGCACGGCGTTGGAGGAGAACGCCTGGTTCCCGATGGTCGCCGACAAGCTGCGGGCCGAAGCCGTTATCCGGGGCAGCGGGGTAGCCTATACCATCTTTGCCCCCACTTGGCCGATGGAGATGCTGGCCCGCTACGTTCGCGACGGCAAGCCGATGCTGATCGGCAGGATGGAGGGCCCCTTCCACTTCTTCGCGCTTGACGACCTCGCCCGCATGGTGTCCACCGCCTACCGGCTCGACGAAGCCGCTGACAAGCGCCTCGTCGTTCACGGTCCGGAAGGGTACTCTTTTCGCGACGCGCTGCTGCGTTACTGCGCGGTCTTTCACCCCGGCGTGACGAGGGTCTCCAGTTTGCCCGTCTGGCTGGTCAAGCTGATGGCCGCCCTGATGCGCAACGACCTGATGATGTTCGGCGCGGAGCTGGCAGGCTATTTCGATCGTGTCGGCGAACTCGGCGATCCCACCGAGGCTAACGACCTGCTCGGCGCACCATCCCTGACACTGGACGACTGGCTGGCCGGGCGAAAAGCCGCCCTTCACTCCTGATCGAGAACTGACGAGATGCCATCCATGCGTATCAAGAAATTCATCTTCCCATCGCTGGCCGTTTGCGCCGTGCTGGCGCTGGCCTTCCGATTCCTCACGCGGACCGCGTCAGCCCAGCGCGAATCCGGCGGCGACTCGTACGACGAGATCGACGCCTACCTCGAACGGGAGCTGCGCCGCCTGAACGTCCCCGGCGCGGCTTTCGCGGTCGTCGAGGGCGACGAGATCGTCCACCTGCGCGGTTTTGGTCAGGCTCGCCCCGGCGGTGAAACACCCACGCCGGAGACCCCCTTCCTGATCGGCTCGCTCACCAAGTCATTCACCGCCCTGGCGGTGATGCAGCTTGTCGAGGCCGGGCAGATCGACCTCGACGCCCCGGCGCAGGACTACCTGCCCTGGTTCCGGGTCGCAGACCCGGCGGCGTCGGCCCAGATCACCGTGCGCCACCTGCTGAACCAGACCAGCGGCCTGCCGGGGCTGCCCGGCATGATGAACCTCGCCGACTTCGACAGCCGCCCCGACGCCGTCGAGCGTCAGGTGCGCGCCCTGTCCACGCTCGAACTCACCCGCCCGGTCGGCTCGGCCTATGAGTACAGCAACCTGAATTACAACGTGCTCGGCCTGATCGTCGAGGCCGCCAGCAGCGAGCCCTACGCGGGCTACGTCCAGAACCACATCTTCGATCCGCTGGAGATGCGCCACAGTTACACGTCGCAGGCCGCCGCGCGGGCTGACGGTCTGGCCGTGGGCCACCGCTACTGGTTCAGTTTGCCCATCGCCGTGCCTAACCTGCCGATGCCGCAGGGATCATTGCCGTCCGGCCAGCTTATCGCCAGCGCGGAGGACATGTCCCACTACCTGATCGCCCACCTGAACGGGGGCCGCTACGGCGGCGCTCAGGTCCTCTCGCCTGCGAGCGTGGACGAGCTTCACCGCCCGGCGGTGGAGGCCGTCACGATGGGGGTTTCGGCGGGGCAGTACGGCATGGGCTGGTTCATCGAACAGTCCGGCCCGGCGGAGATCGTATGGCACCCCGGTACGCTGCCCGACTTTTTCGCCTTTATGGCCCTGCTGCCGGATCAAAACCGGGGGTTCGTCCTGCTCGTCAACGCCAACCACGTCATGATGGACAAAATGCCCCTGACGGAGACGGGGATGGGCATCGCGCAGCGGCTCGCCGGAGAGGCCCCCGCGCCCTCCCGCTTTGGCGCGGTCCCCTGGGCGCTGCGCGCCCTGCTGATCATCCCGGTCCTCCAGGTCGCCGGGGTCGCACTCACGCTGCGGCGGCTGCGCCGCTGGCGTGACGATCCGGCGGGCCGCCCGGATCGGGGCCGCATGTGGACGCGCCACATCGCGCTCCCCCTGATCCCCAATCTGGCGTGGGCGGCCCTGCCCCTCTATCTGGTAGGCAGCGGCCTGCTCGGCTTCATGCGGCTGTTCATGCCCGATTTAACGTGGCTGGCCCTGATCGGCGGGGGCTTTGCGGCGGTCTGGAGCGTCGTGCGGACCGGGCTGATCCTGCGGACGCTGCGGATGTCCCGTCCATCGGAGTCGCCCGTCCGCCGGGATGTTTCTCTAGTGTAGAGCTCGACCGGGGGCCGGTTTCACATCCCGGCCCCGGTCAGTTTGCGTAACCGCCTCGCCTCACCCCGCTTGCAGACGTTTCACCGGGTTGGCGGCGGCGGGGATTCCGCTCGTTCTGCACCTGATCTACCGGCGCAAGGCGCAGAAGATTCTTTTCTCGACCATTCGCTTCCTTCGGCTGAGCAACGAGCGGACCGCGCACCGGCGGCGGATTCAGGACCTGCTGCTCCTGCTGTTTCGGACGCTGCTTTTCATCGTGCTCGCGCTCGCGCTGGCGCAGTTCATCGTGAAGCTGTCCGAAGGCTCGGGCATCCTGCGGG
>CAZWUX010000340.1:0-4983 GCA_964637665.1 uncultured Anaerolineae bacterium | reverse complement strand
CAGGGTAGGGGGGATGCGCTAAACGTCGTGGGTGGCGGATTGGCCGGGTCTGAGGCCGCGTGGCAGGCCGCCGAGCGGGGCGTCGAGGTCGTGCTGTGGGAGATGCGCCCGGCGAAGACGACCCCGGCCCACATGACAGACAAGCTAGCCGAACTCGTGTGCAGTAACTCGCTCGGCTCGAATCTACCGGATCGGGCGTCGGGGCTGCTCAAAGAGGAGCTGCGCCGGATGGGTTCTCTGATCATGGCGTGTGCTGACGAAGCGCAGGTTCCGGCGGGCGGTGCGCTGGCGGTCGGGCGTGAGTGGTTCAGTGAGCTGGTAACGGAGCGCGTCACGGGGCACCCGCTTATCATGCTGCGCCGTGAGGAGGCCACCCATATCCCCGGTGGTCCGACAGTGATTGCCAGTGGACCACTCACGTCGAACGCGCTGGCGGAGGACATCGGGCGGCTGGTTGGGGAGGATTACCTGTACTTCTACGACGCGCTGGCCCCCATCGTCAAGGCGGAGTCGATTGACATGTCAGTCGCGTTCCGCGCGTCGCGCTACGAGCGCGGCGATATGGAGGTGGGGGATTACATCAACTGCCCATTTACCGAGGAAGAGTATCACCGATTTATCGACGCGCTGCTCAGCGCCGAGCGCATCGAACTGCGGGATTTTGAGACGGAGGATGCCTCGTTTTTCGAGGGCTGCCTGCCGGTGGAGGTGCTCGCCGGGCGAGGGCGGGACGCGCTGGCTTATGGCCCGCTGCGCCCGGTCGGGCTGACCGATCCGCGCACCGGGCGGCGGCCTCATGCCGTCGTGCAGCTTCGGCAGGATAACGTCGCAGGGACGCTGTACAACATCGTTGGGTTTCAGACGAATCTGCGCTGGCCGGAGCAGCGGCGGGTGCTGCGGATGATCCCCGGACTGGAGAACGCGGAGTTCGCCCGGCTGGGGCAGATGCACCGCAACACGTTCCTGAACTCACCGACGCTCATCAAGCCGACGCTGCAGTTTAAGGGGCGGGATAACCTGTTCTTCGCGGGCCAGATCACAGGCGTGGAGGGTTATGTAGGCAACGCCGGGACGGGTCTGCTGGCGGGCGTCAACGCGGCACGCCTGATGCAGAATAAGGCGCTCTGGACGCTGCCTCCGGACACAATGCTGGGCGCGCTGGTGGCCTACGTGACGACCGCCGAGCCGGACAATTTCCAGCCGATGAAGGCGAACATGGGACTGCTTCCGCCGCTGGAGCCGCTGGTGAGGAACAAACGGGAGAGATATCAGGCCTACAGCCAGCGCGCGCTCGATTCGCTTGACCGGTACATGCGGGCGCATCCGTTGCCTGAGCCTTCGGGGGAACTGGAGTGAACGACTCCCCGGTGGGCGGGCTGCTGCTGAGGGTTCTGGGATTCGTGCTGGCCGGGGCGGTGTTCGTCGTGGCGATGGCCTTTCTGCTGCCGCGACTCCAGTCAGCCGGGGTTCCGGCTGTTCCAACTGCGCCACCATCCGCCGGGGTGATCCAGGCGGGGCCATCGGAGGCGCCGCTCGATTCGACGATCAGCCCATCGGAGACACCCACAGCGAGCGCAACCCCTACGTTGGCCGCATCGGCGCGCGCGCCGGGTGACACCTTCGACGGAGAGCGGGCACTCGAACACGTCCGAGAGCAGATGGCGTTCGGGCCGCGTCCGACAGGGTCCGAGGCATCGCGCATGACCGCCGACACCATCACCTCGTATCTGTCTGAACTGGGTTGGGAGACGGAAACGCGGCCCTTTACCTATATAGACACGCCGGGTCAGAACCTCGTCGCGAAGCTGGGGGAGGCGGATGGCCCGGTCAGGATGTTCGGCGCGCACTATGACACGCGCCGCCAGGCGGATCAAGATCCACAAAATCCAGAGGCGCCTGTGCCCGGCGCAAACGATGGAGCTTCCGGCGTGGCCGTCTTGCTTGAATTGGCCCGCGTGGTGGATGTTAGCCAGGTGGACGGGCAGGTGTGGCTGGTGTTCTTCGACGCGGAGGACAATGGGCATCTGGATGGCTGGGAGTACGTCGCCGGGTCACGCATTTTTGTGTCGGAGATGGCCGTCTTGCCGGAGTATCTCGTGCTGGTCGACATGATCGGCGATGCCGATCAGAACATCTACTACGAGCAGACATCGGACGCGGCGCTGCGCGAGCGGCTGTGGGGAATCGCGGCTGATGAGGGATACGGACAGGCGTTTATCCCTGAACTGCGCTACTCGATGCTCGACGATCACACGCCGTTTCTGGAAGCGGGTATCCCGGCGGTCGACCTCATCGACTTCGATTATCCGTACTGGCATACGACGGAGGATACACTCGACAAGGTCAGCGCGGCGAGTCTAGAGCGGGTTGGTCGCGTGCTTGAGGTGTTCCTCGAGTCAGGGGCGGAGCGCGGCGAGTCATAACAACGCACGATTGTATTCGTGTAGTAATTAGGGTGGATGCAAGGAGTCTTGATGACTTACTCTACGGTTGATGACACCGTGCGGGGCTTTCTAGTCGGGTTGGAGCGCCGGGGTGCCCCGGGCGCGCTCGATGTCGAAGATTCTCTGAATGAGCTTGCGCTGTTGGCCGATACGGCGGATATCCACACGGTGGGGCAGGTGTGGCAGCGCGTGAACAGCCCGGACCCGGCGACGTTCATCGGCAGCGGAAAGGTCGAGGAGATCACTCACTGGATCGAGGAGTTGGACGTAAACGTCGTCATCTTTGACGATGAGCTTTCTCCCCGGCACCAGCGTGAGCTTGAAAAGGCGTTCGGTGAAGATGTGACCGTTATCGACCGGACGGCGTTGATCCTCGACATCTTTGCCCAGCACGCGCACACGCGCGAGGGCGCGTTACAGGTCGCGCTGGCTCAGTATGAGTACCGCCTGCCGCGCCTCACCCGCCAGTGGACGCACCTTGCTCGACAGGCGGGCGGGGGATCGTCGCGGGGTGGGCCGGGCGGTGTCGGCCTGCGCGGGCCGGGCGAGACCCAGCTAGAGACGGACCGCCGCGAGATACGGCGCAGAATCAGCCATTTGAAGGATGAACTGGAGTCGATACGCGCTCACCGCGAGCGGCACCGCGATCAGCGTCGCCGGGCAGGTATCCCGGTCGTCTCGCTGGTCGGGTATACGAATGCTGGTAAGTCGACCTTGCTGAACCAGCTGAGCGAATCGGACGTTTACGTGGCCGATCAGTTGTTCGCCACGCTTGACCCGACGACGCGACGGGTGGCGCTGCCGGAAGGACGCGAGGCGCTGCTAACAGACACGGTTGGCTTTATTCAGAAGCTGCCACACTCGCTCGTCGCCGCGTTCCGGGCCACGCTGGAGGAAATCCTTGAGGCGGATGTGCTCGTTCACGTGGCTGACGCCTCACACCCGAACGTCGCCGAGCATATCCAGGTTGTGAACGACGTGCTGGCGAACGACATCGGCGTGCGAGGTATTCCCACGATCCTCGTCATGAACAAGCTGGACGCGCTCGAAGCTGATGAACCGGATCGGCTGGCCGTTCTCAGGAACAGGTTTCCCGACAGTCTGTTCATTTCGGCCCTTCAGGGAGAGGGGATCGAGCCGCTGCTTGAGAAGATAGAGGACATGCTGAAACGGCAGGAGACACACGTCAGAGTGCGGATTCCCTATGCAGAGGGAGCTGCCCTCGCGAGGTTCTACGAGGTGGCCGCCATTGAAGATGAGCAGCACACAGAGGCTTATACCGAACTCGTGGGATGGCTCGACCGGGAGCATCTGAGCCAGTTTGCCCCTTATCTTGTCGAGGATGGCCGCTTTGGCGACCGGGAGGCATAACTGGCTGAATCGCGCCCGGCGGATCGCCGGCGATCGCGAATCAGGGGCTACTGCTATCGCGGCGAATTGCAGCGAACTTCTTCTCTCCTACCTCGGATCGGAAATACCCGCGTCGTTATCCGCGCTTCATGCGAATCTTGAAGAAATTGCATCGATCGTACTGGCAGGCCAGCCGACGATGGCGCCGGTTATTCGTGTAGTCAACGCAGTGCTGTTAGCAGCAGACAATAAAAATAACATCGACGCCGCTTTCTCTCAGGCGCGGAACGCCTGTCAGGAGTGGCTGGAAACGCTTGATACGGGTAAGAAACAGATCGCTGCAAACGGCGTTTCGCTGCTGCCGCGCCGGGGGCGGGTTGTGACGATAAGCTACAGCAGCGATGTGGAGCGTGTTCTCCTGAGTGCAAACGAACGTGGCTACACGCTTGGTGTAACAGTACTTGAATCGCGCCCCAGGATGGAAGGGCGCAGCCTGGCTGCTGCGTTAGCTGAGCGTGGGATTCAAACCCAGGTTGTCGTTGACGCGGCTGCGCACATCGCCGTACAGGATGCGGATGTCTGGCTGACAGGGGCCGACAGCCTCACTCCAAACGGCGTCGTCAACAAGGCTGGCACGGCGCTGCTGGGCTTGAGCGGTATATTTCACGGTGTACCGGGCGTCGTCGTGTGCAGCACGGCGAAGATATGGCCCGCTGCGCTAGGCGATCCGCCCGTCTTGCAGCAAGATGCCGCGGAGGTATGGGGGAATCCACCGTCCGGTGTGACAGTGGAGAATCCGTATTTCGACCTCACACCCTGGTTGTGTGTGAAAGCCGTCACGACGGAACAGGACATCTACTCACCGGACGAAATTAGTTCGTATAGCAACAAGTTGGATGTCCACCCTATCGTGAGAAGTATCTTAGAGGGGATATAGTCAGCAGGGTAGGGGGATGCCGATCATTTAGTGATCCGTACGGATTTAAGGTGATGGAGATGGAGAAGCAAGTTGCCGTGACCTCGTAAACAAGCCTTAATGTATATACTTTTCGTATAGCGATTCCGGGAATTGACAATAACTGCGAAAACATTTTCCTTAACCAAACAGTTAGGCTACACGAAAAACAGCTCTCGAAAAAGGGTATGGTGAGCATAATTCAAAAAATGTAGCGGTCTCTCCTTGTTCTCA
>CAZWUX010000339.1:0-4993 GCA_964637665.1 uncultured Anaerolineae bacterium | reverse complement strand
AGATTGTGGTCGCCACATTACCTCGCCCGGCTGCGAGTTTTGCTAGCAAAAGAGTCCTTCGACGTGATCCATTTCGAGGGGATCGAGATGGTCACCTATCTCGGCACGGCGCTGCACGCCGCGCGAGGCGCGGCGCTGATCTATGACGCGCACAACGCCGAATACGCCCTGCAAAAACGCGCCGCCCGGCAGGATGCCCGCATCCCACGCCGCTGGCCGCTGGCGGCCTACTCGGCGGTGCAGGCGCTGCGGCTGCGGCGTTTCGAGGCGATGGCCTGCGGCGCGGTCGACCACGTGATCGCCGTCTCGGAGGCCGATGCGGAGAAGCTGCGGGAGCTGGATCAACCGGCGCCCGTCACCGTGATCCCCAATGCGATCCGGGCGGCGGATTACGCGGGCGGGCAGACGGCGGACGTGCCGCACCCGGCGCTCGTGTTCACCGGTAAGATGGATTTCCGGCCCAACGTCGACGCGGCGCTGTGGTTCGCGGACGACATCCTGCCGCGCATCCGGGCGGTCAACCCGGCGGCGCATTTCGTGATCGCCGGGCAGAAGCCGCACGCGCGGCTCGACGCGCTGCGGGATCGGCCTGACGTGACGCTCACCGGATGGGTGCCGGACATCCAGCCTTACATCGGCGCGGCGGACGTGTACGTCGCGCCGCTCAGGATGGGCAGCGGCACGCGCTTGAAATTACTGGAAGCGATGGCGATGGGCCGGGCGGTCGTCACGACGACGGTGGGCGCGGAGGGCATCGCGGCCAACAGCGGTGAGCATCTGCTGCTCGCGGACTCTGCGGAAGCGTTCGCGGAGATGGTTATCAGACTGCTGACCGACAGCGCGCGGCGGGCCGCGCTCGGCACGGCGGCGGCGGCGCTCGTCCGCGCCAACTACGACTGGGCCGCCATTATCCCCAAACTGGAAGCCATCTACCCATAGAGGGCGACGAAATTTCCACGCGTGTGTCAGGACGGCAGGAGGATATCGGCCAGCAGGGCGGTGTGATCGAGGATCAGGTCCGCGCCCGCCCGTTCGAGTTCGGCGCGCTCGCCGAACCCACACAGCACGCCGCAGGTCCACGCGCCCGCACGCCGCCCGGCGGACACGTCAACCGTCGTATCGCCGACCATCAAACAGCGGGCCGGGTCGACGCCGAGGGTCCGCGCGGCGTAGGCGACCGGGCTGTGATGCGGCTTGATGCGCCACGTCGTGTCGCGCCCGGCGATCACGCCGAAGCAGCCGGAGATGCCCAGCGCCGCCAGCGCCGCCGCCGAGTTCGCCGAATGTTTGGTCGAGACGACGCCCAGCCGGTAGCGCCCGCTCAGCGCGCGCACCAGCTCGTCGACGCCCGCCACCGGCGGGATGCTCTCCGCCGCGCCTGCCCCGCTCAGCGCGACGATCACGCGCAGCACGAGCGCGTCCAGCCCGACGAGGTCGAGCGCGGTGAACATGGCGTTGGCCGGGGACTCCATCGCCATGACGATCCGCCGGGCGATCCGCTCGGCGCGCTCCGGCGAGCGCGTGAAGCGCCGGGCGCGGCGCGCCCACTGCGCCACCTGCGCGTCGTCGGTTTCGATCAGCGTGCCGTCCATGTCGAACAGCACCGCGTCGAGGTCGTCAGGGTCGAAGGGTAGGGTGAGGTCGGTCATCCGGGGGATTATACCGGAGGGAGGCGTATCGGACACTTCGCGTCCGAACAGGCAGTTTGCGCGATGCAGTCGATGCTTGCATCGCCATCAACGCAAACTGCAAGAAACGGAAACAGAACGGTGACAGATGTTACGGGATGGACACGCCGCCGCCATCGGGGCGTTGCAGAGGGACGGTATGATCGGGCCGTGATGTGACCCCGATCTGTGGATGAGGTGCCCGATGCAAAAAACCCCCTCTCTCGCCGTTGTGGTTGTGGTCGTCTCAGCGATGGTGGGATGCACGTTCGACGTGAGCCTTGAGCCGCGCACGCCCACTCCCCGGCCCGATCCGCCCGCCGGGATGCCGACCGTCGACCTCGTGACGGCGACGCCCGCCGGGAATCCCCCGGCGACGCCGACGGCGTGGGATGCGCCGCCGGATGGGGCGGGGCGCTGCCCGGCCCCGAACGAGGGCGAGAGGCTGTACGTCAACGAGAAGATGGGGTACTGCCTGCTCGTCCCGGCAGACTACGAAATCGAGGAGATCGGGGGGACGACCTATTTTCACGGGCCGCCGCTGGATGATTCGGGGGAGCCGCGCCGGGTCAACCTGTGGATCGACGTGTGGGAGGCGTCCGGGGCGACGCTCGACGAGGCGCTGGCAGCCGTCGCGCCGGGAGAGAACATCGACCGGAGCGAGATGACGGTCGACGGGCGGCGGGCCGTCGTGCTGGACGACCTGCCCGGAATCGACCCGGTACAGACCGCGTTCGTGCTCCGCGAAGGGCAGATGGTCACGATCAGCATCCAGCCATACACGGACGAACTGCCGGAGACGTGGCCGGAGGTGGGGCGGGTGTGGGCGCTGGCGGTGGAGTCGTTCCGGTTTCTGGAGGCGCAATAATATGGGTGTCTCCCGGCATCCTGAAGAGGGGGTCCTGCTCAGCTTCTGGCATACGGCTGACGTGGCCGAGCATATCTGTAATGAGCCAGCGTTTGCGGTCCCCATACGAATGCGACGATGGCGGCTGCGACTGTGACGATCAGGCCGGTGACGCGCGGGTCGTAATACGAACCGTTGACCGGGAAAAGCTGCCAGGTGACGTTCACCATAGCGTGGCACACAGCCACCGCGAATACACTTTTCCCCGTGTTGTTGTAGAGCCAGACAAGAAGAACGCGTGTCGCCACCAGGGCGAGACATTGCCAGGCGATCCACGCCGGGGATCGCTGAGCCTGCACAAACGGTACGCTGTGCCACACTGCCCACACCAACCCAAGAAGAAGGCTGGATGGCAGCGCATTCCACCGATCTTGCATCGGGCCAATGATGTACCCTGACCAGCCCAACTCTTCACCCAGGGCGGCGATAAAGAACATAAGGAACATCGCGAATGGTGCCAGAATCGAGAACTGCGGGGGTGGAATGGGCGACCCTGTCAAGCGCAGCAGCCCATACGATAAGACCATCACGCCGGGCATCAGAAGAACCACAGGTACGTACCAGACCCCGGCTTTGGTTCGCCTGTAGTCGAAGGCTCTCTTCAGCAGCGTGACTACACCCGCGGTCTTATTCTCTGTGTAGACGAGAATCGCAGCGGCGAGCAGCGGGCAGAAGGTCATGAGCGAGCTTACTGGTAGGCCCGGCAGCAGTTGGAATCCGGTCAAGGCACCGATCAACCAGAACGGAATGGAAAGAGCAAACACCAGCGGGAAAAAGCTGAAAGGTGGCTTGCTCATCGAGGTGCCTGTCTTCATTCCCTGTAACTCCTTTCTGGAATCTCGATGATTTGCGTAAAGATCGAGATTCCAGCTTTCCTCTATGCCGGTAAATAGGGATTAAAGATCAGTCGCATCAGCGCAACACCCTGCTGTATGCCGTCCGCATCAAATGGGCGACCGCTCAGTTCCAGGTTGACCGGCCACTGTTCGCTGACGATCCAGCATAACTCGGTCAACGACGCAAGCTCTTGCGGCGTGGATGGTGGGTTCAGAACACCAGCATCGACAAAGGCTTCAATCAGTTCCGCAAATCCTTCATAGCCGCGCTGGCGTACTTCCAGATAGCGAGCCTGCAAAGCCGGATCGCTGCGCAGCAGTGCCGCCATCTCACGATAGGCGAATCGATAATCCCAGATCAACTGATAGTTAGTTGCGATCAGCGCCTCCAAATCAGCCAGGGTGGGCGCCTGATCGGATGGCAGATGAAACGCTCTGTCCCAGGCATCAAATAATCGCTCGAATAACGCACCAATGATGTCCTCTTTGTTGCGAAAGTGATAGTAGAGATTGCCCGGACTGATGCCCGCAGCAGCAGCGATGTGATTGGTTGACACTGCTGCGGTCCCTTGTTCGTTGAAGAGCGTCAGCGCCGTGTCGAGAATTCTATCGCGAGTGCTCATCGTTTGACCCCTGCAAGCGAATCACCAAGACGCCCAGTGCAATCAGCCAGGCCAGCCACCACAGACTGCCCACAAGACCAGCTGCGCCCCAAACTGGAAAGCCGGGCATTACGGTCGCCAGTAACTCGCCCTGGGCCAGGGCGTACACACCGGCCCCCACAAACCCTGCCAACGACAGCCAGCGTGGGAAAATCCTGTGGCGCATGAAGGTGATGCTGAGCAAAATCATCCACACGATGGTGAACGATTGACCGATGTGTTCGCCTATTACGACCCCACCATACTGGTGGACCGCCTGAAAGACGGCGACCACCGCCTCACGCGTCGCCGAAGTTGCCTGAGGATCAGTGTACAGGCGCGCCAGGACCGGGACCACAAACGGCCAGCGCAGCAAACCGATCATCTGGGCGACGGCGCCCGCTGCCCCAAAGAATTGTGCCACCCTGCCCAAACGCGGACCGCGGCCCGCAGCAGCGCGATCCGCCAGCGCCTCTGGCAGCAGCAGGATGCCCAGCAGAATGGGGAGCCCTACCCACGCAAACGCCAGCCATGTCCAGATGAGCGTGGAACCGCCAGCCGCGAATCTTGTCAGAATATCAGCCGCCGGTTCACGAAGGATGTCGGGGTAGTCGAAGGTCATGATCAGCAGCGTGTAGGGAATGTTCACCAGGACGGCACCCAGAATCAGCAGAGCGCCTGTCACCATACGTGTTTGCCGTAAAGCCATTGTTTGCCTCCATCCAATTAGAGTAATTGCTCTAATTGTAGAGTAATTACTCTAAACTGTCAAGGGGCAGTTATGTGTATGTCCTGCTCAACTTCCGGACGGGCAAATACGCACCTGGTTTTCGCCGTCAGTGTAATCTACGTCTGAGCAGGTGCAAAGGTAGCTGGCAGCCAGCCGACCTCTGCCTTCAGTGTTTGGTTTCCGCCGTGCGGGGGTGCTAAACTCAGGCGTGA
>CAZWUX010000338.1:0-5014 GCA_964637665.1 uncultured Anaerolineae bacterium | reverse complement strand
GGGCTCGGGGCGCTCGGCTGGAAGGCGGGCCGCGGCTCGGAGCTCGTGGCGCGCTGAGGCGCGGCAGGCGCTTCTCGGTCGGGCGCGGGTGTAGCCGGAACGCGGATTCACATCCCCCGCCTGCCCGCGTCGAAGGCGTGCGACGGCGCGCCGCAGGTGTACGAGCCGAACGGCTCCCGCTCGTCGTTGACGATCATCTCGCCGAGCTGCTCGCCGTAGGCGTTCAGCCGGTCGATCTGGCCCGCGTCGTCCATGTCGATCGGCTCGTCGAACATCAGGTTGAACCGCCGGAAGTCGAGCGCGGCCTCCGGCCTGCCCGTGCGCTGGATCACGGCGTCGACGAAGAAGTGCTGCGTGAGGCGAAGCTGCTGGAGATTCGCATCCTGTAGAAAGATGTCGACCGTCGGATAGGCCCACTCCGGCCCGAAGAAGCGATCCGGGCGGCGGCGGAAATCCCGCAGGCGCGCCGCCCAGCCCTCCCTGAGCGGCGAGTAACCCGTCCCGATGCTGATCAACGTCGTATTGTCGAGCCGCCAGCCCTGCCCGCCGAGGCAGAACGCGATCTCGTAGGCCGCCATGTAGCACGGGTTGCTGTAAGAACCCACCCCGCCGTCGACCCAGCAGCGCGGCTCCGGTATCCATGCCTCGTGCGGATCGGGCGGCATGGCGGGCGATGCGTAGCGATGGACGAACACCGGGAAGACGGTCGGGACGACCGAACTCGCCATCACGGCGTCACGCAGCAGCCAGTTCGCAAAGCGCGGCTTATAGAGCTTGATGAAGCGCGTCCGGTTGGCATACACATCGGTGGCGGTGATCACCATGTTGAAATCAGGGCGGGCGTGGTGCAGTGCGCCAAGTGTCACATCTCCCAATCGCTCGTGCAGGGCATCCGCGAACGGCTGGCTGTCATACCGGTAGCGCACGAGGTTCTCCACCAGCGGCAGGTTGCGCCACGTTTTGCGGAAGATGCGCGGGCCAAGCTCGACGTATAGATCGTGGATCATGCTCGCGTTCAGCCCGCGCGCGAGCGTGGCAGCGATGATCGCGCCGGTGGACGTGCCCGCCGTCAGCCGCACGAAGGCGTTGAGCCGCCTGCCCATCTCCTCCTCAAGACGCATCAGCGCGCGGGCGACCATCACGCCCTTGATGCCGCCGCCGTCGATGGCAAGCGCAACGTTTCTGCGAAAAGGCTTTTTCAGGGCCATGCTGTCTCCAGAGATGGGTGACGGGAGACCATCATGATAAACGAACGGGGACGGCGCGACAAGCCGCCCGCGTGTGGGGATTGTGCCGGTTAAAATGAACGCAGGTGAGCCTGGCAGTTTTGGCCCTTCGACCCGCCAGACTCACCCGCGAACGCCCGCATGACAAATATAATATGGGGCGTTGTCCCTCGGAATCTACTCTCGCCTGACCGGGGCCTCGACGGTGATCTGCCCGGCGTTCTGGAAAGTCAGCGTCAGGCTGACGGTGTCGCCCTCGTCGAACACCTGCTGCACGCCGAGCAGCATGACGTGATAACCGCCCGGCTCCAGCGATACGCTGCCCCCGGCGGGGATGGCGATGCTCTCGACGGGGCGCATCCCCATCATCTCACCGCCCTCCATGCCTTCCATATCGCCCATATCGCCCATGCCCTCGCCGGATTCTTCCGCCCCGGTCGTGAACGTCTCGTGGACCTCAGTCCGGTCGGCGAAATCGGCGCTCACGCCCAGCAGCGCGTCGTCCTCGGCGTCGCCGTTCGTGATCACCATGTAGGCGGCCCCGTTGCCGCCCACCATCGGGGCGGGCCGGACCCACGCGTCCTGCACGGTGATGCCCTCCGCTGGTTTGCCTCCGCAGGCCGCCAGCGCGAGCAGCGCACCGGCCAGCAGCAGCCCTCCTAACAGCTTACGCCTCATTACAGCCTTCCTCTGACGAAGTATCTCAGGTCACGGACGAGGTATTCCACGTCCGTATCGTGGTGCATCCGCATCTTGAGCAGGCCCTCGCGGTCGATGACGAACATCGCCGTCGTATGCGTGATGCCGTAGCCCGGCACCGCCTCGCCCTCGTCGGAGCGGTAGACGGTCACGGCGTAGGCGTCGCGCACCCTGGCAAGCTCGTCCTCGTCCCCGTACAGGCCGATGAACGACTCGTCAAAATAATTCAGGTACTCGCGGATGCGCTCCGATGTGTCCACCTCCGGGTCGATGGTGACAAAGACCACCTCGACATCCTCTGCGTCGTCGCCGAGGTCCTCCATCGCACTGCTGAGGTCCAGCAGCGTCGTAGGGCACACGTCCGGGCAGGAGGTGTAGCCGAAGTACAGCACGACGACCTTGCCTTCCTGGTCGCTCAGGCGGAAGGTTCCGCCGCCCGCGCGGGGCAGCTCGAAGTCCGGGGCGGGCTGGGGATCGTCGTACAGCGTGCCGTGCGGGTGGGGCGTCATCGCCATGAGCGCGCCCGGCACCACGCCGAAGAAGAACAGCAGCGCGCCGGCGATGATGCCGCCGATCATCAGCGTGCTGGGCTTGCGCTCGGCCTCCTGCGGGGTCGCCTGCTCTGCGGGTGGTTCGATGTTTTCCATGTTCCGGTGCCAGTACGATTCGGCGGTCTGCTAATTCGATGCGTCGGGGTGAGTGTTCGATTCGCGTGGCCCGGCGCGATTGACTTTGTGGAACCTGTCACACACCATGACGATAGCAAAGTCCGCGCCCGGCTGCAACGAAAAAGCAGGATACGTACAGCCGGGCAGAGGGCCTGAGCGGCTCCCGGCGGGTGATGCGGGCAATTTGCCGGGCTAGTCGCTCCGGCTTCGCAGGTGGGGGAACAGCAGCACCTCGCGGATGTTCGGCTGGTCGGCCAGCAGCATGACGAGCCGGTCGACGCCCATGCCGAAGCCGCCGTTGGGCGGCATCCCGTAGCGCATCGCGCGCAGGTAGTCCTCGTCGACGGGGTGGCCCTCCTCGCTGTCGCCGTACAGGTTGCCCATCTCGACGAAGCGCTCCTCCTGGTCGATTGGGTCGTTGATCTCGGTGAAGGCGTTGCCCATCTCCAGCCCGCCGATGAAGAACTCGAACCGCTCGGCGTGGGTCGGATCGTCCGGCTTCATCTTGGCGAGCGGGCTGATGTCAACCGGGTAGTCGATCACGAACGTTGGCTGGATCAGCGTCGGCTCGACATCCGTGCCCAGCAGTGAATCGACCAGCTTACCCCACGTGCTGTCCGTGTCGGGCATTTTGCCCTTCTCGCGCATGACGGCGGCCAGCGATTCGGCGTCGGGGTATTCCGTATAGTCGATGCCGGTGTGCTCCAGAATGGCGTCACGCAGAGTGATCCGCTTCCAGGGCGGGGCGAGGTCGATCTCGTTCCCCTGAAAGGTGATGGTTGTCGACCCCGTCACCTGCTCGGCGATGAAGGCCACCATTCGTTCGGTGAGGTCCATCACGCCGTTGTAGTCGATGTAGGCCTTGTACCACTCAACCTGCGTGAACTCCGGGTTGTGCTTGCGGGAGACGCCCTCGTTGCGGAAGTCGCGCCCGATCTCGTAGACGCCGTCGTACATCCCGACGAGCAGCCGCTTGAGGTAAAGCTCGAAGCTGATCCGCAGGAAAAGGTCCTGATCGAGCTGGTTGTGATGCGTGACGAATGGGCGGGCCGCCGCCCCACCGTAAATCGGCTGGAGGATCGGCGTCTCGACTTCGAGGAAGCCCTCCTCGTCCAGAAAGCGGCGCGTGGCGCTCAGCGTCCTGGCGCGGATGCGGAACACCTCCCGTACGTCGGGGTTGACGGCGAGGTCGGCGTAGCGCTGGCGGTAGCGTTCCTCCGGGTCGGTGAAGCCGCCGTAGCGCTCGACGGTGCCGTCATCCAGCCGCCGCTCCTTGACGACGGGCAGCGGGCTGAGCGACTTGGCGATCAGGCGGAAGCCGTCGGCCTGCACAGTGATCTCGCCGCGCCGGGTGCGCATCATGTGGCCGGACACCTGCACGAAGTCGAACAGGTCGATGTCGTCGTTGTAGAGCGCCTGAACGTCCTCGCCGACGAGGTTGACGCGCAGCCAGATCTGCACGCGCCCGGTGCCGTCCTCGATGTCGCCCCACGACGACTTCCCCTGCGGGCGATGCGCGATCAGCCGCCCGCAGACCGTCACCTCGACGCGTTCCGGGTCCTCGCCTTCGGGGGCTTCGGCCTCCGCCGCCTCGAAGGCGGCGATGGCCTGCGCGATAGTCTGGGTGCGCGTGATGCGCGCCGGGTAGGGGTCGACGCCACGTTCGCGAATTCGTTCGAGTTTGTCAAGGCGCTGTTGTTCGAGGTCGTTCGGTTCCCACACGGGTGCGTCTTCCCCTATTCTGTTTAAGTTTGATGGAGATTTATTCGACCGCCAGAATCACATATTCGAAGCTGCCGTCCGGGGCTTTAACCGTCACATTGTCCCCCTCGCGCTTGCCGAGCAGCGCCCGGCCAAGCGGGGAGACATCGCTGATTTTACCGTTGCGCGGATCGGCCTCCGCCGGGCCGACGATGTGGTAAGCCTCAGGATCGTACCCTTTCTCCTGAATCGTGACCACGCTGTTCAGCCGGACGGTGTCCGCCGGCCCTTCGATCTCGGTTTCCTCGATGATCCGCGCCCGGCTTAACAGGCGCTCCAGGTGCTGGATGCGCCCTTCGATGAATGCCTGCTCGTTCTTGGCGTCATCGTATTCGGCGTTTTCTACGAGGTCGCCGCCTTCCTCCAGAGCGAGGCGAAGCCGTTCTGCGACTTCCGCCCGTCTGACGGTCCGCAGTTCGTTAAGCTCGGCCTCCAATTTGTCGTAGCCTTCGTGTGTGAGATAGACAATATCGTCCGCCATGTGTAGCCAACCTCATGCAAGTAATAAGCGAAAAAAGACCGCCCTGCCGGGCGATCGACGGTCAACTCACTTGTTTCTTGACAGATAGATGGGACACGTGCCCGATCCTTCAGTTGAGCCATATCATAGCATACCTCTCCCTGCCTGTAAAGAGATGTTAGTAGGCGGTTAGTAGGGGG
>CAZWUX010000337.1:1227-5017 GCA_964637665.1 uncultured Anaerolineae bacterium | reverse complement strand
TCTGTAGAAAGGAGCGGGTGTGTTAGTTCAAGAAGAGATCATAGGTCTCCCTGTTTTTTGTTGTCCCTATCATTTCAGGGGATTGCACCTGCAGTAGATCCCAAATGCGTCCTGTAAACTAAAAGCCGTCAACTTTGTTATGTAGATTATTAAGGAGTCGGGCTGGACTCGTAATGGGGAATAGCCTGTATCTCGTTAAGGAGACGGCTACAGCGAGGATTCGGGTGCCGCAGAGACGGTGCCGGACGCTAAAGGCAGCGTGAACGAAAACGTCGACCCCTCGTCGGGCACGCTTTCGACCCACACGACGCCGCCGTGCGCCTCGACCAGCGACTTGACGACTGACAGCCCCAGCCCGACGCCGCCGTACTCGCGGCGGACGGACCCGTCGAGCTGGACGAAGCGTTCGAAGATGAACTCGTGCGCCTCCGCCGGGATGCCGATGCCGGTGTCCGTCACCGAGATCAGCACATCATCCCCGGTCGATGCCTGTTCGGCGCGCACCGTGACCCGGCCCCCTTCCGGCGTGAACTTGATGGCGTTCGACAGCAGGTTGCTCATGATCTGCTCGAAGGCCATCTGGTTGACGGCGGCGGGAGCAGACTGGATCGCGCTCTCAAACGTAAGCTTGATGTCTCGCTCGGCGGCCTGAATACGAGCGTCGTCCACGCTCCGCACCAGCAGAGGGATCACGTCCTGCTCTGAGCGCTGAGCAGAGCGCGCCTCGACGGAGGTGAGCGACACGACGTTCTCGGTGAGCCACTTGAGCCGCTCGGCCTGCCGGGCAACGACTTGAAGGTGGCCCGCGAGATCGGGCGGCAGCGAGTCGGCCTCTTCGAGCGTCACCGCGAGGTAGCCCATGATCAGGTGCAGCGGGGTGCGGTACTCGTGGGAGATGTTCTGGATCATCTCCTCCTTGATGCGGTCGGCCTGAAGCACGGTGTCATACAGCCGCGCGTTGTGCAGCGCGATGGCGGCGAAGTCGGCGATGGCCGCAATCACGTGCTCATCGCGCGCGCTGAACATCTTGCCCGTCTCGCGCTGGGCAGCCGCTATCACCCCCAGGGTGTGCCCTGCCGTCACGAGCGGCACGTACAGCAGCGCCTCCACCATGTAGCCCGTCTTGACTTTCACCAGGTCGCCATCGTGGCGGCGGCTGACGCGTAGCGGCTGCCCGGTGTCGAACACCCGCCGGACGTGCGGATCGTCGACCGGCAGGCGCATCAGTCGGACGCTCTCATCCTCAATGCCGCGCTCGGCCTCCAGAAACAGCTCGCTGGTCTTCTCGTCCACCAGCCAGATGGCCGTTTCGGCGGCGGAGGTCAGCGCCATCGCCGTTGCCAGCGCGCGGTCGAGCACCTCGTCAAGCTCGATCTCGGAGGTGATCGTCTTCGCGATCTCCACCAGCGCGCCGGAGAGGTCGGACTCGTAGTCGCGCTCCGCCCTCTTCTGTCTGCTTTCGTGAACGACGCGCACGATCAGGTCGAGATTGCCCAGCGAGAGCGCATCCCCATTTCCCAGATGAAAGGGCGTGCCCGGGTTCAGCCGGTGGTCGTTGAGGCTGGTGCCGTTCGTGCTGTTGAGGTCGATCAGGAACAGTCCGGTGCCGGTCGTCCACAGCCGGGCGTGCCGTCGTGAGACGCCGAGCCGCCGCGCGTCGAGTGGGCTGAGATCGACCATGTTCTCTGCGCCGCTCCCAATACCGAGGATGACATCATCCAGCAACCGGACGGTCAGCCCCGTGCCCGGATCGGTGCTCAGTTCGAGCCGCACCCGCCAGACAGCGTCGCCGCGGCTCGTGAGGCTGCCGTTCGGGGCGCTGAACACGTCCGAAAGCTCCGTCGTGTGCGTAGGTTGCGAGTCGTCTCGCTCCGCAGGATATCCCATTATCAGCCCAACTCGTTCAGCATCTATCGTACGGATATCGTTCAAGGGGAGACGCTCAAAGGGGAGTGGGTGTGAGTGTCGACTGGAGAGGATTCTGTCTCCCTGATCTTCAGCCCTGCTGCTTTTCAGGGGCCGTTACTGGTGGTGAGCCGGAAGTGTTCCCGCACCGTTCCGGCTGTTAAATGTTAAGATTCTCCCGGCCCGGCTGGTTATGCCCGGCGAAAGTCTCACCCTCAGGTAGGGGCTGGGGGTGAGGGCCAGCCCGGCAGTCTATCGCGCCAGGAACAGAAAGCTCTTCCAAAAACTTGCTTGAGTTTATTGTTGTTGATTCGGAATGCATCTGTAATGGGGAGTAGTACGTATTCTATTAAGGAGCTGATACAGCGGGCAGCTGCCATAAACTGGCGCAGCCAACTCCCAGTTGAGAAAAACTTGGCCGTTTCATACGGCCCCGGCCATATGGAGTTGGCTGCGCCAACTCCCAGTTGAGAAAAACTTGGCCGTTTCATACGGCCAGCGGCACAGAAAACGTGAACGCGCTGCCCTCGCCGGGCTGGCTCTCCGCCCGGATTTCCCCACCGTGCCCCTCGACGATCAGCTTGCAGATCGCCAGCCCCAGCCCCGTGCCGGACGTGCCGGAGGGGTCGGCCCGGTAGAACTTCTCGAACAGGTGGGCTTGCTGCTTCTCGGTTATGCCGATGCCCTGATCCGTCACGCTGACCTCCAGCATATCCCCCCGCACGCGGGACTTAATTGTGATCTCGCCGCCGTCAGGCGAATACTTGACGGCATTCAGCACGAGGTTGCGGACCACCTGCGACAGCCGGAAGGCGTCCCCCTTCACCGGGCGGTTTTCCTGAAGGCTCAGCCGGAAGGCGTGATCGGGCATCATCTCGACGAAGGGGTCCACGACCTCCTCGATCAGCGCGCGCATGTGGACCGGTGCGAGCTTGAGATCCAGCCCCTGGCCCGACTCCAGGCGCGAGATGTCGAGCAGGTCATCGATGATGTTGGCAAGCTGAGTCGACTGGTCGTTGATATGGCGGTGATAGCGTTCCTGGCGTTCGCTGCTCAGGTCACGGGTGAGCAGCAGTTCGCTGAACCCGCGTATGCTCGTCAGCGGCGTGCGAAGCTCATGCGCGGCGGTCGCGAGGAAGTCGTCCTTGATGCGCTCGACCTCCTTCAGCGCCGTGATGTCCCGCAGGCTGCACACGATACCCAGCAGCGAGTCGCCCTCAAGCATCGGGCCGAGCACGGCCTGCGCGTCGAAGGTAGACCCGTCTTTGCGGCGCATCAGCAGTTCGACCTTCTGGGTGGCGTTCTCCAGCCGGACGTTGTCCTGCGCCGCCTTACAGCGGTTGATGTGAGACGGCTCTATCAACATACTCGTGTACTGGCCGCTGAGTTCATCCTCCGAATAGCCGAGCATCGCCTGGGTGGCGGGGTTGGTCGTCTCGATCATGCCGTCGGGCTTCAGCAGCACGATGCCATCCGGGCTGTAATGGAGGATCGACTCGACCTGCTCTTTCGCCCGCTCCAGATCGGCGGTGCGCTCTGCGACGGCCTGCTCAAGGATGCCGCTGTATTCCTCAAGCTCCTCATACAGCCGCGCATTCTCGATGGCGATGGCCGCCTGATTGATGAATGACCCCATCACGTCGAGCACGGTTTCGGCCAGGGGTTGCGAGTGGAAGATAGTCAGCACGGCCATCAGGCGGCGATCCTTCTTGAGCGGATATCCGGCGAAAGAGACGATGCCGTGCTCGGCGGCCCATTCCCGGTCGAATGTCTCATCTTCCTGTACCCGGTTCGTGAGAAACGGCTTTCCGCTCTGTGCGATCTGGGTGAGACGACCGGAGCGGTCCGCCAGTTCACCCTTAGTGAGTTGTCTGCCGGTATGTGC
>CAZWUX010000337.1:0-1217 GCA_964637665.1 uncultured Anaerolineae bacterium | reverse complement strand
GATGCGGGCGAAGTCGAGGCCGATCTCCTCTGTTAGCGTGGTGACAACCGCCTGAAGCACGCCGTCGAGGTCGAGACCCCAACGGCTGACGCGGGAGGATGCCCGGTTGAGGGCAGCCAGATATCTCGCCCGTTCCTCAACCTGATCGAATAACTGGGCGTTGCGGATAGCTATGGCCGCCTGATCGGCGAACAGACTCAAAAGGCGTATGTCCCGGTCGGAAAAGGAGTACGACGCGTCACCATACCTGCCCGCGTTGACCACACCCAGAGTCTCATCCCCCCAGTGGATGGGGATGCCGAGAATGGTCGCACGCGATCCGATATCGTAGCGGTCTGCCTTGCCTTCCCAGTTGGCGTAGTCCTGGATGGTGAGCGGCTCGCCCGTCTTTACCGGAAAGCCCTTCACCGCGTCTGAGGATGGAACCAACCTTCATCTTCGTTTGACCCAGGCCGATAACCCACTCAAGCACATCAGCCTCCGGGCGATACAGGTAAAGCCCTGCGGCATTCACCTCCAACAACTCTTGGACGCTCCGCATGAGGTCAGCTAAGAGTGCGTCGAGGTCGAACTGTGTCGTGATGTTCATGGTCATCCGGCGCAGCGCCTCCAGCTCGTTTGCCCTGCGCTGGGCATCCTCATACAGCCGCGCGCTGTCGATGGCGACCGCCGCCTGACCGGCGAGCGCCTCCAGCGCCTCCGCGTCGTCGGAGGTAAACGCACCAACCTCGGCGCTGTCGATGTTAATGAACCCGGCGACCTTCTCGTCGACGACGATGGGCGTGCACAGGTGCGAACGAATCCATTGGATGGAAGGGTTGGTTGTGGGCCATCTGGAATGCACGTTTGTATCGGGGATGATCAGCGATTCGTGAGTTTGAACGATGTCACGATAGAGATTCAGGGCGGTGAGGTCCCCCTCTGGCATCTGTGGCTCCGTCAGGTCGTTGACCTTATAGCACGAACAGTATCTCGCAAGTTTGAGTGCTCCGCTGGTTTCGTCGGTGAGGATGATGTTCGCGCCGCTGTGCGGCACGAGTTCATCGGCGGCCTCTAAGATGCGATCCAGCACCTCGTCGAGCTCGAGCGTGCCATGGAGCGCCGCTGCCGTGTCGCTTAGCGCCTCGGCGAGCAGACGCTGCTGGCGAGCCTGCTCATAGAGCCGTGCGCTGTTGATGGCTATCGCGGCCTGATTGGCGAGCGCCGCCAGCACCTCG
>CAZWUX010000336.1:0-5056 GCA_964637665.1 uncultured Anaerolineae bacterium | reverse complement strand
GTGTGGGTCGAACCCGACCCCGATGTCAGCAATGTCCGTCTCCAGCACGTGAAGGGCATCATGCTCTCGGTGGGCGTCGACGACATATCCAAACTGGGAACGCTGCGGATCGACCGGGATACGACGCTCTCGCCGGGCACGGTCATGATCGCGCCGGAGAAAGCGTTCTCGCCGTCCATCAACTGGGCGGGGACGGCTGCCGCCATCGCCGCGCTGGCTACCGAAGAGGTCCAGCTAACGGGCGAATCGGCGGATGAGGTCCGCTCGCTGCTGGCCTCCTCGATGGCGAACCGCAACAGCGCCGCCGTCCTGCGGAAGGTGGAGGCCGGGCAGGGCGACGAGGAAGAGGAAGAAGCGGACGAGTCACCGGAAGCGGCGTCCGGCATGGCCTCCCTGCGCATGATGGCCGCGCAGCCCATCCGGCTGGCCTACCAGCCGCGGATGGCGCACCTGGCGCCGTCGTTCACCCGGATGACCGGCGGCGCGCGCCGGTCCGAGCGACTGTCTGAGCTAATCGAACGCGACGATCTGACCGTCAAGCGGGTGAACCCGGAGATTTTCTCGCGCCTGGACGCCGACGAGCCGTCCGCGTGGCCGGTGATGGGGACCCCCCAGTACGTTATGATGGCCGTCACCTCGATTCCGATCAACACGTCCGTCATCATCGCCGGGACGCTCGACCTGACGAATAAGAAGCTGGTCATCGAACCCACGGTCGAGACGCTCTACATCATCGCGGAGAAAATCGTGTGCGGCCCGAACGCCGAGATCACCTGGCGGCGACCCGGCGGCACCACCCCGGCCCGCGCTTCGGACCCCGACAAGAACGGCCAGCCGAACTGGTCGGGCGTGCACACGGCCAGCGGCTCGCGTGATGGGCTACCGGGCGGCGATGCGCGTGACGGCGACCCCGGAATCGGCGGGCGGAGCGGCAACAATGCCCCCCACATCGAGGTATGGGTCAAAGACATGGATGCCATGCCGGATTTCGGCCTCAACGGGGAGGACGGCATCCGGGGAGGCAGGGGCCAGAACGGGGGGCGCGGTGGGGACGGCGCGGACGGCAGGCTGGGCGAATGGTACTGGCTGTTCGGCATTCACTGCTGGTCGGACCCCGGCCACGGGGGCGATGGCGGCGATGGCGGCAACGGCGGGCGCGGCGGGCGCGGCGGCAACGGCGGCGATGGCAGCAACGTCACCATCGCCGTGCTCGAAGGGACGCTGGAAACGACCGTCACCGCGCAGGCGTTCCGCATCAGGAATCAGGGCGGCCAGAAAGGCCGGGGCGGTGATGGCGGCAACGGCGGAGGCGGTGGGGATGGTGGCCGCAGCGGCAACGGCGAGAAGTGCCACAACGCGCGCGATGGCAGTGACGGCCAGCGCGGCCAGCGCGGCCAGACCGGGTCGGACGGCTCGACGGCCGGGCGCGATGGCACGCTGGAGTTTCTGGAGTTCACCGAGGACGAGTGGGAGGAACTGCTGACCCGTCCGTGGCTCACCCAGCTCACGCCGACACAGGCGTTTCCGGGCGCGAAGGTTGTGATCAAGGGGAGCCGCTTCACCCCGACCGACCGGGTCATCGTCAACGGGCATACACTAGCGCCGTCCATCCGCGCCGACGAGAGCATCGAGGTCACGCTGCCAACGAGCATCACCGGCGGCGAGAAGCACGTCTACGTCCGCAGGCCGGACGGCACGCAGAGCAACCACTTGCTGCTGCGCATCAAGCCGCAGTTGATGACGTCGCCCACCCTGCTCACGCCCGGTTCGACGGCCACGCTCTCCGGCCGGGCGTTCCTGACCGGGGCGAGCGTCCTGTACGACAGCCAGGCCATCCCCGCGCAGGTCAACTCCCAGTATCAACTCACCTTCACCGTGCCGGGCACGGGCGGCGCGGGCTCAACCGAAGGCTCGGTGACGCTGGCCGTCCGCAACCCGGACGGCATGGTCAGCAACCAGCGGACCGCTACCCGGCCGCTGATCCGGGAGTTCGGCTTCCAGATCGGCGTGCATGACTTCAAGTTCGACAACTTCAAGCTGGGGTCGCCGTCGTGGAGCACCTACGAGGACACCTTCGGCGCGGTCGAGGTGTGGCACGAACTGCTCGACCCGCTGTTCGGGCATCCCATCCTGACGGCGGCCTACTACGGCTTCTACCACTACTTCCTGCTGGGGGAGGACGGCGGCGGGCTCGCCACCGGGTTCTGCACGTCGATGTCGGCGGTGGTGCTCGACGAGTTCTGGACGGGCAGCACGGATACGCATACCCGGTACAACCTGGACGGTCCGACCCGCGAGCGCTTCACGGCGATCCACGGTAGGCTGCTCAGCCGGGAATCGCTGCTGGGGTTCCACGACCAGAGTCGTCAGGGCAACGCGCGGGTGCTTCAGACGTTCAACGAGATTGAGCAGAAGTTCATCAACGGCATGGACCGCGAGTCCGCGCCCATGCTGTTCTTCATCCCGGCGGGCGCGGCGTGGGAGTCGGGGTACTTCGACAAGCTGGGCGACAGCCACTGCATCGTGCCCATCCGCATCGTGTACCCCACCGGCTACGATGGGTCGGACCCGGCAGGCATCCAGATGTACTGCTGGGACTGCAACCACCCGCCGGAGGACGACACCGCGACCAACAAAATCTCGGAAAACTGTCGCCTCGTGCTGCGCCGCACCGACGGCGAGATCCGCTTCGACTACTTCGACGGCGGCACGACGCCCAAATTCTGCAGCGAGGACGGCATCACGCTCGGAACGATGAGCGTCGGCGAGTACATGCTCTCCGACCACGATCTGCCCTTCGGCGGGCCGCTCGGCCTGACGACGTTCATCGTCGACTTCCTGCTGTCGAACGCCGATCTCCAGGTGACGGACACCGCCGGGCTGCGAACGGGCCAGTTCGGGGCGCAGATCCTCGCCGAGGTGCCGGGCAGCCATCCCGCCTATCTGGCAAAGAACGCCTACCTGCTCCCGGCGGATACCGCTCTGACGCGGCGTATCGTCGGCAACGGGGCAGGGACGTACAGCTATCACTCGATCATGCCCGGCGGCGTGTCGCTGGCACTGACCGGGGTGGCGACTGCCCCAGGCCATGAGGACGTGCTCGCCATCAACGCCGACGCCAGCCAGCTTCGCTTTACACCGGCAGCGGATAAACTCTTCACGCTGTCGCTCGCCCGCGAGATGGACGACGAGGTGCGGGCCATCGCGGTCGAAGGGCTGGGCGGCGGCCCCGCCGCCGACGTGGACATCACGGTTTCACCCGACCTGTCGCTCGTGCGGGTCGGCAACCGGGATGTGAGCCGCACCGTCTCGGTCCGCGCGTTCGGCATGAACACGAACACGCAGGCCCACGCCACGCAGGACCGGGGCGGGGTGCCGGTGCCCGCCGACCACGATCTGGTCGTCGCAGTCACCGACTGGGAGGATATGCAGGTGTCTGTGCAAACGTTGTCGTTCGAGTGAGCGACGAATAGCGGAGAGGAGCGGCTGGCCCAGCCGCTCCTCTTTTCTTTTTCAGGTATCCGTCAACAGTCAGTGTGCATCCATTTCACGGTGCGCCCCGCGCCGGGCTAGCCCATTTCGTCCATGCCACTTGTGCCCCGCGCAACCAGAACCAGTCATGTGCTGTGTCAGCCTTGAAGGATGATGAAGACTTTTCAACGTCGAAATGCCCATTCCATATGTCACATCTTCCGACGACGGAAGGCCTCGCAACTTCCCAGAACACTTCTGTGCTCGTCGTGGAGGGCACTCTCCAGCGGGAGAACGGCGTGACGAACGTCATCGTCGGGCAGGCGGCGGCGCTTGAGAGGCTCTGAGCTGCGTTCCGATGTCGGAATGTTTCAGGCCATGCATTCTGTTGTTGTCCTGGAAGTCAGCGCTGTGCAAGGTTATTGAGGCTTCATAACAGGCTTGTTGATATGTGGAAATTGGCAGTGCTTGACAGGCGAATCAAATGTACCTTACGCTTTAAGTAAGATGCACAATGCTCGATCGTCTTCAATGCCCCTCACCTCCTGAGCAGTTCTGGCGCGACCTATCCAATCCCCCCCTTTGTCAAGCACCCGACGTTGTGCGTCCCATTATGTCTCCCGCACCAGCGGGCATTACAAGGAGCAAACCCATGACGACCCTTGAGCGCGGTGTTTATATTGACGCCACCACCGACGATATCGATGAGGTGTCATTGGATCCCTCGCGGCTGCCGGAGTGGTATGCCGGGGTTGAGAGCGTTGAGCCTGATGGCGTTTTCCCGGAGCCAGGCGGCCAGGTGGACATGGTCTACAAGGCGGCCGGCGCCACTCTTCATATCAAGATGACCAGCCTGGAACTGGAACGCGGCGAGTATGTGCTATATCAGATGGAAGGCATGATGGAAGGCACCACGCGCTGGGTCCACACGCCCGAAGACGATGGCATACGACTGACGGCCACCTTTGACTATGAACTGCCCGGAGGCGGGCTGGGGAAGGTCGTCGACAAGTTGCTGGTGGAGCGCATGAACGCCAAAAACCTGGAAGACAGCCTTGAAAACCTCAAAGCGCTGGTCGAGGAAGGCTAAGGTCATCCATCGGGCGAGATGAGTCGCTTGTCAGAGCAGGACTGGGGAGGACTATCCCAGTCCTGCTCTGAGTTATAGAGGGTGCTTCTGCGCTAAGCTTGTATATGCGCCGGGTTGACTACGCGCTGCTGGTGGGGCCGGTGTTAATGAGCCAGTGGAGAGAGGTAGAACAGATAGCCAATGGAAGTCGCTTCGGCCCCTACCCCATGCGGGAGGTGATTGTCATCTTCCGACGTCGGAGTTGTGGATGCGTATTCCGACATCGGAACGCCTCGCAGCATTTCACATTCAATAACGGACACCCGGTTTGTTCCTGATGGGAGAATGCCCATACACATAGTAAACCAAAGACCCCCGGCACATGCCGGGGGCTGTTGCTGTCGGGTTGGGGTTAACTGCCGAAATCGCAGTTGACGCGCTCGATCTTCCACTCGCCGTCAATGTACGTCTTCGGAACTTTCGGACAGTTTCGGAGGAAAACGAATGGAGACTTTC
>CAZWUX010000335.1:0-5091 GCA_964637665.1 uncultured Anaerolineae bacterium | reverse complement strand
TGCTGTGCGTCGGCCTGCAAAATTTCCGAGTTGAGCCGCTTCCCGATCCGCGTCTCGTAGATCGACACGCCGAGGTTGACGACCAGCGTGACGAGCATCACCGCGAAGCTCAGCGCCGTCACCTCCGGCGTCTCGCCTGTTGTCAGGCGGCGAATGGCCCCTTTGGCGATCTCCCACGCCGAGAGCAGCAGCATCCCGCCGATGAGCAGGCTGGCGAGCGTCTCGAAGCGGCGGTGCCCGTAGGGATGGTCTTCGTCGGGCGGGCGGGCGGCGATGGCGGTCGAGATCAGGCCGATGACGTTCGAGGTCGCATCCAGCGATGAATGGATGCCATCGCCCACCATCGCCAGCGATCCGGTGATCAGGCCGATGGTGGCTTTGGCGACGGCGACGAGCAGGTTGGCGATGAGCGTCAGGATCAGCGCGCGGCGCACCTGCCCCTGCCGGGATGTGTCAGCCAACGGTGTCTCCTATGTGTAAGCCGGGTAAGCGTAGCTGCGATGTTACCACGAGGCCGGGCGGGCAGCGAGTGACGCAGGCCGCGAAAAAGCGGCCCCCGGTCGGGGGACATTTCGGAACAATAGATTTGTACGCGTCAGGAGTGTATTTCGAATTCACAGGCAAAACCCCCACCGGCCTTCGGCCACCTCAACCTTTGCAAGGGGGAGGAAAGTGCGCGCCAGCGCGCAGGAGGGGGTTCTCGCAAGGAAATTAAACCTAAATTTCCTCCGTTTCAAGTGTCAGCGCAGGCGACCCAGCAGCCAGCCGAGCAGGAACGTCACGGCCAGCACGGGCCACAGCCACACGAGGTCGGTTTCGAGCGGGGCCGGGCCGGGTTCCTCCGCCGGGCGGAACCCGACGAGGTAGACGCGGTCACGCTTGGCGATCATGTCGTCGAGGTCGTGCGCGATGTCGAGCGACTCAAGCCAGGGGGCCAGAAACGGGTCTTCGCTGTATTCCAGCAGCCACGCCGCGACCTTCTTATATTCGTCTAAGTCGGTGACGCGATAGGCGTAGGCGTACTCGACGCTCTCCCCGGTCTGGATCGTGACACGCGGATCGTCGATCACGTTTCTGTACCAGTCAGACTCCGCACCCCACGCGCTGCCCGCATACCTGATTCCGTCGATCTGCTCGTATGCCAGCCCCGTGTGGCGGGGCAGCCCGCTCTTACGCCCGCGCGTCGTCAGGATCATGACCGGGGCGATCTTCTCCATCAGCGGCCCGACGCCCATCCGCCACAGCACGACCGGCGCCTTGAAAAACGCGCGGCTCAGCGTGCCGTGCGCGGGGTAGCTCATAGCCCCTTCCTGCCGCTGCTCGAAGGCCATCATGGTTTAATCTCCTACCATTGGACGCGCACCGTCGTCCCGACCGGCGCCCAGTTATAAATCCACTCCGCGTCCGACGTGCGGAAATTCACGCAGCCGTGGCTCATCGGATGCCCGAAGTTGTTGTGCCAGTACGTCCCGTGCAGGCCGTAGCCCCGGTAAAAGTACATCACGTAGGGCACGTTGGGCAGGTTGTAGCCCGGCCCGCTCATCCCGGCGGAGCGGTACTTCACGTAGATGGCGAACGTCCCGGTCACGGTCGGCGTGCCGGGCAGCCCGGTCGATACGACGAACGAGTTGAGCAGCACGCCGTTCTCGTAGGCGTAGGCTCGCTGCGACGAGAGGTCGACGAGGACTTCCTTGCCCACGGCGGACGCGGCTGCTGGCTCCGGGGCCGGGGCGGATTGGGCGGCAGGCGCGGGGGCGCTCCCGTCCCGCTGCGGCACGATGATGGTCTGCCCCCAGAAGATGCGATCCATGTTCGTGATCTGGTTGAGCGCCATCAGTTCCGCGACGGACGAGTTATAGCGCAGCGCGATCTTCTGGAGCGTGTCGCCCACCTGAATGGTGTAGGTTGCCGTTTCGATGCTGGCGGGTTCTGCGGTTTGTTCCTCCGGCTGCTCGGCGGCGGGTTCGGCGGCTGGCTCCGGTTCGGCGGCAGGGGCCTGCTCCGGTTCCTCGGCGGGTTCTTCTTCCGGGGCGCTGGCCGCGCTGGCCGCGTTCGGGACCGGGATGTTGATCACCTGCCCGGCGTAGAGCAGCGACGGGTTGCTGATGTGGTTGGCCTGAAGGATGGACGCCATCGACACGCCGTACTGGTTCGCGATGCGGCCCAGAATCTCGCCGGGCTGGACGGTGTGCTGGATCGGCGCGCCCTCAGACGCGGCGGGCGCGGCGGGCTCGTTCTCGGTCGGGATGACGAGCTGCTGCCCGGCGTAAATCTGCGCCGGGTTGAGGATGTTGTTCGCCGCGACGATGCGGTCCATCGGCACGCCGTAGCGCAGGCTGATGCGGAACAGCGTCTCGCCGCGCTGCACGACGTGGACCACCGTGTCCTGCGGGGCGGGCGCGGCGGGCGGCTCCAGCGCGCCTTCGTCCAGCGGCGCGTGCGGGATCACGAGGGCCTGCCCGGCGGTGATGCGGCCATCGGGCGGCAGGTTGTTGGCGGCGATGATGGCCTCCACCGTCACGCCGTAGCGCGCCGCGATGACGGCCAGCGAATCCCCCCATGCGACGACGTGCACGCGCGTTGCGGTTGTGCCGGGGTCGGCCAGCGCGATCCCGGCGGGCAGCGCGGCGATGACCAGCGCGGCGAGGATTATGCTCAGCAGGCGTCGAGGTGTCGTTCTCATCATGCGGTCTCCATCCAGTAAACTGCCCGGACCAATCACCTGTTATGACGCTGGATGCGTGGTTGAGGTTCCGCCCGGTGCTGGCGAGTCATCTATTATGATACAAGATTTTTGCCATGCGCACCTATAGGGTGAATGGCGTAGTTTGAGAAAGTGCAGAGTGCAGAGTGCCAAGTGCAGAGTGCCGGGTGGGGATGGCGCTCCGCCGGGGCCGGGTGGTGGATAGCTGCCAGTTTTTTAGCCGGTCAGCGTATAGAACCGGGAGTTCGCAAAGCGAACTCCACAGGTGGGGGATGAACCGCTCGCCCGCCGGATGGCGCGGCTGGGTGCGTCGTGGCACGGTCGCTCCGCCGGGCTTGCGATGGGTATGCCCGACGGCAGCATCCCGGCCAGAACTCCCACACGTGCCCGGTGCCCGGTGGCGCGCCATGATGGGATGACGGGGCAGGCGGCGCGTGGCGCGCGCTCGACGACGCGCGCGCCGGGGCGTGCATCCCAACCTGTGTGGAACGATGGCCGATCCCCTGCCCGACCTGCCGCCCGCCCGGACAGCCGGACAGCCCAACGGGGATCACCATCCATCAACCATCCTGCAAGGATCGGCGCACCGCCGGTTTTCCGGTTGCACGCCGGTTTTCATCCCTGTTATACTCTGGGCAGCAGACTTAAAAACCAGACATCGGGGGAGCTTGGAGCCAGCCAGGCTGAGAGGGTGCGCTTCCGCATGACGCGGTGCTCGCATCGACCCTAGAACCTGATCCGGGTAATTCCGGCGGAGGGAGCGTGCACAGACGACGGCAAAAGCCACTCCCCGGCAGGAGTGGTTTTTTTGTTGAGTATGAGCAGCGGGAAGGACACATGACCGACAGAGCGATCGTTTTAGCGAACGGCGAGATCGGCGCAGCGCAACGGCTGCGGATTCGGCTGGAGGGGTGGGGTGATGCCCCGGTCATTGCGGCGGACGGCGGCAGCGCGTATGCCGGGCCGCTTGGGCTGCGCATCGACGCGGTGGTGGGCGACCTCGACTCGCTCTCCGAGGGGATGGGTGCGCGGCTGCGCGCGCAGGGGGTCGACGTGGAGCAGGCACCCGCCGCCAAAGACGAAACCGACCTCGAACTGGCGCTGCTGCACGCCGTGCGGCAGGGGGCGACGCACATCGCCGTGATCGGGGCGATGGGCGGGCGGCTGGACATGACACTCGCCAACGTCCTGCTGCTGGTGCACCCCGCGCTGGACGGCGTGCACGTCGAGCTGTGGCACGGCGATCAGACCGCGTGGCTGATCCGCCCGCCGGGGGACGACGTGACCGGCCAGCCGGGCGACACGATCAGCCTGATCCCGCTCGGCGGCGACGCAGACGGCGTGTCGACGCACGGGCTGGCCTACCCGCTGCGGAGCGAAACGCTGGCCTTTGGCCCGGCGCGGGGCGTCAGCAACATATTTGAAGGGGTGGAGGCGCGGGTCGACCTGCGCGGCGGCCTTCTGCTGGCGGTCCACACGCCGGGCCACGCTTAACGCGCATGATGAATCACACGACGGAAAAAGGAGCTGCCCTATGACTGTTGATCCGGATCGCACCGTGAACGTCGCCATTCAGGTGCTGCCGTTCGTGGACGACGTGTTCGGCGTCGTCGACCGCGCCATCGAGGTGATCGCGGCCAGCGGCGTGATGTACGAGGTCGGGCCGATGGAAACCGTGATGGAGGGTCCGCTCGACGAGCTGCTGGCGGTCGCCAAGCAGGCGCATCTGGCCTGCATGGAGGCGGGCGCGGAGCGCGTCATGACCTACATCAAGATCGGCGATGGGCCGAACGGCACGACCATCGAGGAGAAAGTCGGCAAGTACCGGAAGGGCGATGAGTAGCACCGCCGCACGCCGCGAGCGGGCCGGACGGCGCATCCCGCACTGGGTGAGGGAGGTTTTCCCGCCTGCGCTGTTCATCGGGCTGGCGCTGCTCGTGTGGACCCTGCTGGCGGGGGGATTCTCATCCTTCATCCTGCCTTCGCCCGTCGAGGTGATCGAGGCCGGGTGGGCGACGCGCGCCCTGCTGCTGAACGCCATCGGCACGACGATGCTGGAGACGACCGCCGGGCTGGCGATCGCGCTCGTGTTCGGCGTCGCGCTGGCGGCGGCGATGGACCTCTCGCCGTTTCTGCGGCGGGCGCTGTACCCGCTGCTCGTCGCCTCGCAGACGGTGCAGATTCTCGCCATCGCGCCGCTGCTGATCATCTGGTTCGGATTCGGCCTGACGCCGAAGGTGATCATCGTCGTGCTGATCTGCTTCTTCCCGCTGGCGGTCAGCACAGCGGACGGGCTGGCCTCGTCCGACCCGGACCACATCGCGCTGCTGCGCTCGATGGGCGCGACGCGCGGTGAAATCTGGCGGATGGTGCGGCTGCCGTCGGCG
>CAZWUX010000334.1:0-5092 GCA_964637665.1 uncultured Anaerolineae bacterium | reverse complement strand
CAGTACATGGATGGCGAAGGCATCACCATCTGGCCGCCTGAGTTCCAGCAAGGCGATCTACAGGCCAAGCCGGAGTAGAACGTTGGAAACTCGGGGCGGGGCGGCAGCCCGGCTGTCGCCCCGCCCTTCTGCTGCTCGGCTGGACCTATCTGACTCCGATACCCTGAGGATGCGCTATGACCGTAATACTTGAGGCGCAGGATGTCCTGAAGCGCTTTGGCGGCCTGACGGCGGTCAACCATGTTTCGATAACCGTGAACGAAGGCGAGATCGTCGGCCTCATCGGGCCGAACGGCGCCGGGAAGACGACGTTTCTCAACTGTGTGGCTGGTACCTACAAACCTAACGCTGGAAAGGTCATATTTCTGGGCAAGGAGATGACCGACGATCGCCCGGATGTCATGTGCCGCGCCGGGATGAGCCGCACTTTCCAGATATCCCAGCCTTTCCCCAAACTAACCGCCCTCGAAAACGTCATGGTTTCGGCCATTTTCGGCGCGAAAAAAGGGGTGATCGATGATCCAGAGGCGTGGGCGCTGGAGTTGTTCGACTACGTCGAGTTCCCGATGCCGCCCAATACGGTTGCCGAAAATCTCAACACGGTGCAGCTAAAACGTCTCGACCTGGCGCGCGCGCTCGCGAGCAAGCCCCGGCTGCTCCTGCTCGACGAACTGGCGGCGGGGCTGGCGACAGGCGAGCTGGACGAGCTGATGGCGATCATCCGCAAAATCCGCAGCAGCGGTATTACCATCGTGATCGTCGAGCACATCATGCGCGTTATTATGGGCCTGTGCGACCGCGTAACGGTGATCCAGTATGGTACGAAGATCGCCGAAGGGACGCCCGAAGAGGTCGCCAACGATCCCAAAGTGACGGAAGCCTATCTGGGCGAGGACTACAATCTGTAGAACCACTCGACGGGCGGGGATCGCGGCGATGCGCTGCCCGGCCCTGCCTGCTTACCAGTGAAAGACTTCCTGTGGATGCCCCGGATGGGCGCGCCCGCGCCCGCCATCCAACCGGAGGAGGGATGCATTGCTTGAGATAATGAACGTCGATGCAGGATACGGTTTCCTGCAAGTGTTGTGGGATGTGAGCCTGCACGTCGAGGAGGGCGAATTCGTCGCGCTGGTCGGGCCGAACGGCGCCGGTAAGACAACGACGCTCCGCACCATTGCCGGGCTGGTCGACCCGACGGATGGCGAGATCGTGTTTCAGGGGGAACGGCTCAACGACGTGCCCGCGCACGAACTCTGCCGCCGGGGGATCAGCTATATCTCCGAAACCCTCAATCTGTTTACCCAGATGACAGTCCAGGAAAACCTGCTGCTTGGCGCGTTCATTATCGACGACCGGGCTGTTCAGCAGGAAACGCTGGCGTTCGTCTACGAACTGTTTCCACGACTTGAAGAGCGTCAGGGCCAGCTTGCAGGCACGCTGAGTGGTGGCGAGCGCAAGATGCTGGCTATCGGGCGGGGCATCATGTCAAACCCGAAGCTTTTGCTCGTCGACGAGCCATCGCTGGGTCTGGCTCCTAACCTGACGGTTGACGTGTTCAACGCGCTCGAAACGCTGCGGCAGACGGGCGTGACGATCCTGCTCGTCGAGCAGAACGTGAACACGACGCTCAAGATCACCGACCGGGGGTATGTGCTGGAGCAGGGCAGCATCGTGCTGGAGGGGAATAGTAAGGAGCTGCTCGCCAACCAGCACGTCAAAGAAGCCTATCTTGGGATATGACACCACATCCGGGGCGGTCTGTGTGAGCCTTCGGAACGGCGGTTTGGGCCAGCCCCCTTTCTCCAGACGAGTTAGCTGGACTGGCTTTAGGACAGGAGAGGTATGATGGCACAATCGGCACTACACGAATCTGCGACGGAAAAGCTCGCCCGTCAAGCCACCTCTGCGGCAGGCATCACGATCATCATCTCCATCGTCGCGGCCATCATTGCGACGATTATCGGCGGCCCATTCGTTATCATCAACACGGTTGTGACGGGTGGAATGTGGGCCTTGATGGCGGCGGGATTGTCGCTGCTGTTCGGCGTGATGAACCTCGTCAACTTCGCGCATGGCGAGTTCTTTATGATCGGGACGCTCATCGCCTATTTCGTCTTTAGCCCTCTGAGCAGCTATCTGAAGGATAACCCATCGCCGTTTCTGTCGGCAGTTGCCCCGCTGCTCGGCATCGCTGCGGCGGTGATCGTCGGGGCGATCATCGGGCTGGTGCTGGAGATTCTCGTCTTCCGCCCGCTGCGGCGGCGCAGTCACGAACAGTGGGTGATGAACTCCTTCCTGCTGACGGTTGGGCTTTCGGTGATCATCATCAATACGGTGCAGCTTCTCTGGGGCGCGGACTTCAAGGGGATCACAGAATACTGGGCGGTTGACCCGCTTGAGCTTTTCGGGACGCGCATCCCGGTCGACCGCGCCGTCGCCTTTTTGCTGGCCGTCGTCACAATTGCATTATTCTGGTATTTCCTCCGCCGCACCCGGATCGGGCGGGCCATCCGCGCCGTCGCACAGGACGAGGACGGTGCCCGGATGGTCGGGATCAACCTGAACAGCATCCAGCTTCTGACGATGGCCCTGAGCAGCGCGCTGGCCGCGATGGCCGGGGCGAGCTTGCTGTTCATGTTCCCATCGTATCCGACGGTGGGGCTTAAGCCGTTGTACATTGCGTGGTACGTCGTCATCATCGCCGGGCTGGGGAACGTCGCCGGGGCGGTTGTCGGCGGGTTTATCGTCGCGCTACTGCAAACGCTGACCTCGCTGTACATCGGCGTGGGCTGGGAGGATGTCATCCCGACGACCGTCATCATGCTGATCTTGCTCATCAAGCCGTCCGGCCTCTTCGGCAGCGAGGTGAAGGGGATCCATGAGCAGTAAAGGAACAGAAGCCATGCAGACAACCAAAACGGCGAGCGTGCGCCAACCCTCCCGTTCGGAGAACGTTCTAGGAAAGGTCGGCTCGCGGCTGGGTATCACGCCGATCGGACTGGTGCTGCTCATTCTTCTGGCGGCCCTGCCGTTCATTCCACCCTTTAACCAGGAGCACCTGCTTCGCTGGTTGGTCGGCGCTGCTCTGATCGCCGCGCAGGCCGTCGCCTTCGATTTCACGACGGGGTATATCAACGTCGTCAACTTTGGTTTCGCGGCGTTTCTCGGAGTTGGGGCCTACACGTCGGCCTTGCTGGCCGTCGAGCTTGGCATCACCCCCTGGATCGGCATTTTCGCGGGGGCGATTGTCGCCGCCGTGCTGGGGCTGCTCACCGGGCTGCTGACGCTGCGGCTGCGTGGTATCTTCGCCGCACTGATGAGCTGGTTTGTCGGTCTGGCGCTGATGGGGCTGGCCCGCAATCTGGTCGACCTGACACGCGGCCCGCTCGGTCTATCGGCGCCGAGGTTTCTGGAAACGTCATCTAATCGCCCTTACTTCTACATCATCTTCGTGATGATGCTCGTCACCTACTTCGTGCTGCGCTGGATCACGACATCACACATCGGTCTTGCTTTCAAAGCGCTGGGCCAGAACGTCGATGCTTCGCGCGCGTCGGGCCTCAATCCGACATTCTACAAGGTTTTCAACTTCACGGTCCAGTGCGCTTTTGCGGGCTGGTTGGGCGGTTTTTACGCTCACTACTATGGCATCCTCACCCCGGCTGTCATGGCGACCTCCAAGACGGTTGAGGTGCTGGCGATCGCCTATATCGCCGGGCGCGGGAGTATGTGGGGCAGCGTGTTTGTGGCGTTTCCCTTCATCTTCTTTATGGAGTACCTGCGCTCGAATCTGTCCGATCTGCCCGGCCTGCATCTGGTCATCTACGGGCTGCTGCTGATTCTGGTCATGATCTACTATCCCGGCGGCTTCGCCAAGCTGTATGATTCTGTGCGTGCGCGGCTCATGGATCAGCGCCGGAAGCGAGTCGTCGAAGAGGCCGCATAACTCTTACGTGATCAACCTCCGGTGGCGACAGCGTCACGTCAGGGCTGAAATTCCGAAAAAGGAGGGATTCCGGCTAGGAAGCTGTGTCGTGGGAGGTTATCATTGCCGGGAATATTTCCAACATCACACTGAGGTGAACCTATGGCCGAAAATCTTACCACTGTTGTCTCATCTGCATCCCAGACGCTCAAGATCAACCGGGAGGGGCCGACCGTCGTCATCGGCGAGCGAATCAATCCCACCGGGCGAAAGAAAGTCCTGGCGGCGCTTCAGGAGGGCAACTTCGACATCGTCCGGCAAGACGCCATCGCCCAGGTGAACGCGGGCGCGCACATCCTCGACGTAAACGCGGGCGTGCCCGGTGCGGACGAGCCGAAGCTGCTGGCCGAGGTGCTCAAGACCGTCACCGAGGTCGTGGACGTGCCGCTCTGCATCGACACCGCGGATCCCCAAGCGCTGGCCGCCGCGCTGGAGTTGTACGAGGGCAAGGCGCTCGTCAATTCCGTCAACGGCGAGGAGCGCTCGCTCGAAGCCGTGCTGCCGCTCGTCAAGGAGCATGGGGCAGCGGTGATCGGGCTGTGTATGGACGACGACGGCATCCCCCCGACGGCGGAGGACCGGCTGCGTGTGGCCGGGAAGATCATCGAGCGGGCAGGCCGCTTCGATATTCCGATCGAGGACATCGTCGTCGATCCGCTGGCGCTGACGATGGGCGCGGAGAGCAACGCGGGCAGGATCGCGCTCAACACCATTGGCCTGATCGTCGAGGAGTTTGGTGTCAACGTCACGATGGGGGCCAGCAACATTTCGTTCGGTATGCCGGATCGCAAGTACATCAACTCGACATTCATCGCGATGGCGATCCACGCCGGGCTGACCTGCCCCATCACCAACCCGCTCGTCGACGAAGTGCGGATCGCCATTCTGGCCGCCGACCTGAGCATGGGCTGGGACGAGTACGGCATGAACTGGATCAAGGCGTACCGCGCGCGTCAAAAAGAGGGCGAATAGCGCCCCGCTGCGCGGGCAGCCCCGACCTGGGTGGTTACACACCATGATGCTGACAGACGCAGATGAGGCTTATCACGAGATCAAGCGGCGCATTGTCACCGTTGAAATGCCGCCCGGCTCCGTGATCCAGGAAGC
>CAZWUX010000333.1:0-5146 GCA_964637665.1 uncultured Anaerolineae bacterium | reverse complement strand
GCAGCACCGGGAAGATCACATCCACCGACCCGATGTCCGTCATCGTCGCCCCCGCATCCTCGACCGGCTCGATGGCCTTCAGCGTCGGGTCACCCGGCTCACCCAGCAGCGCCGCCGGGCGCGGGCCACTCTCACCGGCGGCCAGATACCCATACGGATCACCCCCCCCAACCCAGTGTCCCTCTTTCGTGATGCCGATGGGCAGCACGTCATATTTGTCTCTGTCGATGGCATCCATCACCGAGCGCGCCGAGCGCAGCGACACTTCGTGCTCGCCGCTCCTACCCCCGAAAACGATGCCCACCCGGATGCGTTTGTCTTTGTCGCTCATCACAAACCTCCATCCACTGCTTTGCTGAATTGGCGCGCCTGCCACCCCTTGCCCTATTCGCCCTGACAGGCGTAAACCCGAAGCCTCTGGCCCATCTGGTAAGGCTGTTTCTCCACATCACCGGCCCACGCCCCCACGATGGTCGTCGTCAACTCGCAAGCCGACTCGGCATACCGCTCAGCGGCAGCCTCCGGCGTTCCAGCCTCCGCCCGGCAGCCCAGCGCATCGTCGAGTACGATGTAATCCGGGTCGAGGTGTTCCAGCGCATCCTCGACCGCCGCGCCCTCCCCCGCCCCTCCTGCGGTTTCCTCGCGGGACGCCGCCGCAGCCGCCAGAACATAATCCGTGTCGAGGAAGGTGTGATCATCCCGCAGGGCCCACCACCAGGGCGAATCCGCCACGATGCGCGTTCCCTCCGGCACCGCCTCGCGCAGCGCCGCCTCCATCCCGCCGAAATCCCCATTCCCGAACCGGCCCATGAGCCACACGCCGCCTATCAGGTTACCGACGACCATCACACCACACAATAGCGCATAACGTTCCCGTCCACTCAGGCGGCGGGAGTCGCCCCCCGGCTCCGGCTTCGACGTGAGCCAGTCATGCAGCGCCGCCACCCCCAGCGTCAGGTAAAGCGGCGCCCAGAAGACGCTGTACTGCACGAAGCGCTGGGTCATCAGCACGCCGAACACGGCGAGCGACGCGCCCAGCACGATCAGCATGACGCGGTCGGCCCGCGTGCGCCGCCGGATCGCGAACCCGATCCCTGCGACCGCTAGCGCCCCCTCGACCACCGCCAGCACGCCGCCCGCCGTCCAGAAAACGTCTCCCAACCAGTCGAGCATCTGGCCCAGGTTGGCGAGCGGGCTTGACGCCAGCGGCAGGTTCCCCAGCAGCCGGTAGCCAGTCGTTAACTGGTACCACGCATGGGCCGGATCGGGCAGCAGGTGCGCCACCAACCACAGCCCGATGCCTGCCACGACGCCGATCGCATACCCGAACACCCCCAGCCAATCCCTCTCCCGCAGGCCAAGCTCGACGAACACGACGAGGCAGAACCCCGCCAAAAACGCCGCGCCATACCCGTGAAAGTCGAACGGCAGCACGCCCAGCGCCCCCATCGCGACGGCCAATCCGAATCCGCGTGGCCTCACGACGAGCCGCCACAATCCCATGAGGGCCAGCATCGTCACCGCCGTAAACCAGATGTCAGGCCGCGCCGTGTGCCCCGTCAGGAACGCCTTGATCGAGGTCGCGAACATCGCCGCCGATCCCAGCCCGATCTCCCGCCCGTACAGGCTGCTCGCCAGCATGTACGTCACTCCGGTCGCCGCGATCCACCCCAGCAGCGCAAATACGCGCGCGGTCATCCGGCTGACGCCAACGATCGCATAGAATCCCGCCTGCAGCGTCGCGACCGTGCGCCCCATGTGGACCATGTTCTCATCCCGATAAAACGGATCACCATCCGGCAGGGCTGTTAACCCGAACGTCCCCCGCCGCAGCAGCGAGTCGGCGTTGCTGACGTTCAGCACCTCATCGCAGGTCGGTGGCGGGTAAATCGGCAGCGCCGCCACGTTAAGCGCCAGCACGACCGCGGCGGTCACACCCAGCACCCGGCGCTGCCAGCGCGGCTCGTGCAGCGCCTCCCGGACTCGATCCCAGAAGGTCACGAGGCGATCCTCTCACGGTAAGCCTGGGCGACCGGTGAGCGGAGGTAAGGGCGTCTCACCATGCGGGCAGCGAGCGGCGCACTCCCGGCGATCTGCGGGAGTCGCGATGTTATCATGTGAGTGGGGATTCCATTCTTATCCGTCATGGCTGCCCTGGTGGTTCCCCTGTGAGCGGATGCGTCGGCTGGCCGGATTACGGAGTGTACGGTGTGCCCTGCGCAGGCGGCGGTATTATGTCCGAGTGCTCCGCAGGAAGCAAAAAAACCGCCGCTCGATGCTGGCGGCGGTTTCTGCGAGGTGCCGAGGCCCAGACTCGAACTGGGGACCCCTTCATTTTCAGTGAAGTGCTCTACCAACTGAGCTACCTCGGCGCGGGCTGTATTATATCTTAACCCCGCCTCGTGTCAAGGTTCGTGCCGCCCGTCACAGGTCACCATTTCACGACGACGCGCGTCCCCGGCTGGCCGTTTTCCGGCGCTTCCGACGTGCCAAACGCGCCATAATCCGCGACCGGCGTCGTCCACCGGAAAACCCACTTCGCCGCGTCGGGCGGCAGGTTGACGCACCCATTGCTGTGACGGCGGCCATAGTCGTTATGCCAGTACGTACCGTGCGTCGCCGCATACGTCCGCGTGAAGTAACATATCCAGGGGATCGCAGGCAGATTATAGTGCCCCTCTCCCTGCCCTCCGACCATGCGCTGCCCGTGCCGTTTGAGATAAACGCGGTACTCGCCCATCGGCGTCGGCGTGTCGGGCGTGCCAGTCGAGACGTGCGATTCGAACACGACCTCATCGTTTTCATACGCCCTGAGCCATTGCTGCCCGATGCTCACCTCGATCCGCTTGGCTTCAGGCGGCACGTCCGGCGCGATCGGCGCAACTTCCTCCGGCGGGACGATCCGCATGTGCGCCGCCTTCATCCATACCGTCCCCCCATAAATCTCCTCAACCCGGTAATACCCATTCTCGACACCCAGCACGCGGTGCACCGTGCTGTAGACCATCCGCTCGCGCAGACGCCCTCCCTCCGACGGCTCCGTCAGCGCCGGGGTGATCGGGACCGTCACCATCGCCCACGCGCCGCCCTCCCCGATGGGTTCCGCCGGGTTGGTCTCGTCGTCCTGCACCGGCTGCACCCACGACGAGTAGATGTACCCCTCCGGCACGCGCAGCCACGTCCCATTCGACGGATAAAGCCCCTCGCCGGGCACGGCCTCCGCCACCTCGACGATGTCGCTCCAGTAATAGTAAGCTCCGGTGATGCCGCCGCGCCACGACGGTTTTTCGTACACCGTCATGACGTTCAGGAGGATACGACCCAGCGGCGCGCCGTCCCAGTGCGACAGCGGGCCATCCTGCCGGACGCGCCGCCCGGTTGGGTCGATTCCGAGCGCGGCGACCCCGAACATGCCTGCTGAACGCAAAAATCCACGTCGCGATAAGCTCATCACGGTAACTCCCAACACACGTCCGACCTTTTATGGAACATACCCGATCACCCCGTTTGATGCACGCCTCAAATCCGGCGGAGTCACCCGCTCGCCGGGTATGCTCCCGGCAGCGAAAACACGATCCGCGTCCCCTCACCATCTGCCGGGTCCTCCACCCAGATATGCCCTCCATGCGCCTTCACCGCCGAGTAACAGTACGCCAGCCCAACGCCCCCCCGGCTCCTCGAATCGCCATTTGGCCCCAGCGCGAACCGGTCGAAGATCTGCTCGCGCCGCGCCGGCGGAATTCCTGGCCCGCCATCCTCCACCGCGATGCGCACCGTGTTACCCACCCGCCAGGTCATAACCGTTACCGGCTTGTCGCTCGTCGTAAGCTTCAGGCCATCGTCGACCAGATTGGCGACGACCTGCCGCAGCCGCTCCGCGTCCCCGGTGACGGTCAGCGGATCATTGTCCCGATGGAAAGCCATCAGCCCCACCTCCGACGCTTCCGCCAACGCGTAAAAAGTATCGACCACGTCGTCGACGACTTCCCGCATGTCAACCGTGCTCAGGTTCAGCGCCGTCCTCTCAAGCTCAAGCTGCTCGATATCGGCCAGCGACTCGATCAGGCCCGCCATACGCTGCACACCACCCCACGCCATCGCCAGAAAGCGCCGCGACATGGCATCTTCGGCATAAGCGCGATCTTCCTCGACGGCAGACAGCGCCATCACGATGAGGTTCAGCGGGTTGCGCAGCTCGTGGATCATATAGCGCATCGTTTCCTGCCGAAGCCTGGTAGCCTCGGTCAGCCGCTCGGTCTCCTCCGTCAGGGACTCAAGCTGTTCGAGCAGGTCACGCTCCGCCGCCAGCATCCTGACGCGCCGCTCATCTGCATCTGCCAGCCGGTCGACGGTTGTCTGCACGATCATGTCGCGGAAGGAGGGGTGCTCGCGGAACAGCATCTCGAACTCGTGTCTCGGAATCACAAGCGCCGTCGTCGGCTCGACGGCCAGCAAGGAGGTCGTCCGCGCCAAATCGGTCAGCAGGCTGACCTCGCCGACGATGGCATCCGCACCGTGATAACCGATCACGACCGGGGAGTCGGGCGTATCCTTGACGAGCGCGACTTTCCCTTCGAGGATCACATACAGTGCGTCGGGCGGCTCTCCTTCCTTGAAAATCACCTGCCCCGGCATATATGATTCTGTCATGAGACGTTCGGACCAGGGTTGACCCGCCAGCATCGAGGTTGCTCCAGTAACAGATGAGTCGTGAATGGTATGATCGATTCGCCCGGAAAGGCGCAGATTGCTTAGTATTATAGAGCGATTGCCTTCCCGTGAACATCCAGTAAAATGAATTGGGCCGCAGCCTTCTCTACATGGAAAGAAAACCGACCAGACTGATTGTGATAGGATATGAGTGACGCTCCCGGTACTCGGATGACGTGGATGATCGCTGAGGATGATCGTGCGATTCGTGATATTATTGTGACGATGTGCGAAATCTGGGGGCTGGATGCCATCAGCTTCGAGAACGGCCATCAGGTAGCTAGCTACTTGAGTGACGAGCGCCTCCCATCTCCGCTTCCCGACGTGGCCCTGCTGGACATCCGTATGCCCGGCATGTGGGGCCACGAGGTCGGTGCCCTGATCCGCCAGCACCCCGATGTACGCGACATCCCCATCATTCTGATGACGGCCTACG
>CAZWUX010000332.1:0-5150 GCA_964637665.1 uncultured Anaerolineae bacterium | reverse complement strand
GAGGATCTGGCTCTGGATGCTCACGTCGAGGGCGCTGACGGGCTCGTCGCAGACGATGAAGTCGGGCTCGACGCTGAGGGCCCGGGCGATGCCGATCCGCTGGCGCTGCCCGCCGGAGAACTCGTGCGGGTAGCGGTTGATGAACGCCGCGTCCAGCCCCACCAAATCCAGCAGCTCCCTGACGCGCGCCTCGCGGTCTTCTTTACTCATGTCGGGCCGGAAGTTGCGCAGCGGCTCGGCGATGATCTGATTGACGGTCAGGCGCGGGTTCAGCGACGCATACGGATTTTGAAAGATGATCTGGATCCGCTGGCGCATCTGGCGAAGCTCTTTGCCGCTGAGCGAGGTCAGGTCCGTCCCGTCAAACACCATCG
Source organism: uncultured Anaerolineae bacterium (assembly GCA_964637665.1). Classification (GTDB taxonomy): domain Bacteria; phylum Chloroflexota; class Anaerolineae; order Aggregatilineales; family UBA3940; genus CAZWUX01. Next base: position 4,776 of record CAZWUX010000332.1, on the reverse strand, counting down.
ATCCGTCTGTCGGCCTGTCGAGCTGCAAGATGGTGTTGCCGGTTGTCGACTTTCCGCAGCCACTCTCCCCCACCAGCCCCAGCGTCTCGCCCTGATAAATCTCGAAAGAGATTCCATCCACCGCTTTAATCGTCCCGCCGCCGCCCCCAAACCCCCCGGCGCGCACGGGGAAATACTTTTTCAGGTTGCTGACCTTTAACAGCACGTCTCGCTCTTCCGTCATAACGCTTCTCCTACAGGCGTCACCGCCGTGACATCCACCCAGCAGGCCGCCAGATGGCCGGGCGCTTTGGGTTCCAGCGGCGGGTTTTCGTGGTGACACCGCTCGACGACGTACGGGCAGCGGGCGGTGAACGGGCAGCCGGGCGGCAGCGCGGTCAGGTCGGGCGGCGACCCTTTGATCGAGTGCAGTTCCTCGTCCGAATCCGCGTCGACACTGGGCAGCGACCCCATCAAGCCCAGCGTGTACGGGTGCCGCGCGTCCTCGTACAGGTCGTCGACCGGCGCGCTCTCGACGATGTAGCCGCTGTACATGACCAGCACGCGGTCGGCCAGCCCGGCGACCACGCCCAGATCGTGCGTGATCCAGATGACGGCCATGCCGATCTCCTCCTGAAGCTCGCGCACGAGGTGGATGATCTGCGCCTGAATGGTCACGTCCAGCGCCGTTGTCGGCTCATCCGCGATCAAGAGGCGCGGCTTGCAGGCCAGCCCCATCGCGATCATCACGCGCTGGCGCATCCCGCCCGAAAGCTGGTGCGGGTACTGATCCACGCGCTTCTCCGCGAGGGGGATGCCGACCAGCTCCAGCAGTTCGATGGAGCGCGCCCGCGCCTGTTCGTGGGTCATGCCCATGTGCAGTTCCAGCGCCTCGCCAAGCTGCCTGCCGATCTTCAGCACGGGGTTGAGCGAGGTCATCGGGTCCTGAAAGATCATCGAGATCAGGTTGCCGCGTATTTTGCGGATCTGCTCGTCGTTCATCCTGAGCAGGTCGTCGCCGTCGAACAACACCCGCCCCTCCGTGATGCGCCCCGGAGGTTGGGGGATCAATTGTAGAAGCGAAAGGACGCCGACGCTCTTGCCGCTGCCACTCTCGCCGACGATGCCCAGGATTTCGCCCTCTTTCAGCTCGTAGGAGATGCCGTTGACGGCCTGCACGACGCCCTCCGCCGTGCGAAATTCGGTGGTCAGGTCCCTGACCTCAAGCAGTGGTGTCATCCCTACCGGCCCCTCATCTCAAGCATCTGCTTCATCTTCGGGTCGAGCGCGTCACGCAGGCCATCGCCCAGAAAGTTGAACCCCATCACCGAGATCATGATCGCGAGGCCGGGGAAGATCGCCATCCAGACCGACTGCTGGAAGTACGCGCGACCCTCGGAGAGCATCCGCCCCCAGCTTGGATCGGGCGGCTGGGTGCCCAGCCCGAAGAAGCTGAGCGCCGCCTCGGCCAGAATGGCGAACGCGAGGCTCAGCGAGGTCTCGACGATCAGCGGGGCCATCGAGTTCGGCAGGATGTGGCGCAGGATGATGTTCACGTCGCTGGTCCCCAGCGCCCGCGCCGCCCGGACGTATTCCTCGCTGCGCACGGAGAGCACCGCCCCGCGCGCGATGCGGGCGAAGATCGGCGTATACACCAGCCCGATGGCGATCATGGCGTTCGCCACCCCCTTGCCCAGCGCCGCCAGAATGGCGATTGCCAGCAGGATGGCGGGGAACGCGAACAGGATGTCCATCGCGCGCATGATGATCTCGTCGACCACGCGGCTGGAGTACCCGGCGATCAGGCCGAGCGTCGACCCCAGCGTGCCCGCGATGCTCACCGCGATGACGCCCACCAGCAGCGACACGCGCGCGCCGTACATGACGCGGCTGAGCGTGTCCCGGCCAAAGTCGTCCGTGCCGAAGGGATGGGCGGGCGTTGGCGGGGCAAACCGGACGCTGAAGTCGATGGCGTTCGGATCGTAGGGGCTGAGCGCCGGGCCGAAGATCGCCGTCAGCGTCAGGATGGTCACGATCACGACGCCGAGCATCCCGATGGGGTGCCGCAGCAGGCGGCGTAACGTCGTCGCCCAGAAGCCCTTCGTCTCGACGGGCTTCGACGTGGATAGATCGGCGGGGGCTTTTTCTACAACGGCTGAACTCATAACGCGTTTCCGTTCGATAGCATCTCAGTTTCCGGTTTTCGTGCGCTCGTCTAATGCGGCCAGAAAGGACGGGTCCAGCCCCGGACAGGGCGGCGACTGATCGGCCCCCGCCTCACGCGCCAGATACTCGCGCCACGCGGGGTCTTCGGCGACGAGCGGCGCGAGGATGTCCAGCGCCTCCGCCCGGCGGTCGAGGTCGCGCTCCAGATGCAGCGCCCGCAGGCAGCGCAGATAAGGCTCATCCGGCGCGAGGTCGCCGATGCGGCTGAGAAGCGCATCGACCGGCGCTGTATTGCCCGCCTGAACACAGTCCACGACCTCGTACTCAAGCTCGTAGGCCCGGTGGAGACGCAGCAGCCGGTGCAGCTCGCCGACCGGGTCGGGATCGTGATCGACCCGCAAATCGACCAGCGGAATCGCATTACGCCGACCATCCACGACCAGCAGGGCGGCGGTCTGCCTGCCCCGGATGTCGCCGCCGGCGGCCTGCCCCGCGTCGAGCGCCGCCATCAACCGATCCGGCAGATCGCCGTCCGCCGCTTGATAGGCCGCCGCCATGTCCTCCCAGACCGCCTCCCTGGCGACCATGTTCGCCTGCGTGCAGAACGTCTCACCCCGGTGGCTGCCTGCGGCGGGCAGGCAGCAGCGGCCCGTGTGTGTGGCGATGCCGCCGTTCGCGTCGAGCATGGACACCTGCCGCTCCTCGGACCGGCCATCAGCCGCCAGCAGCGCCGTTAGCGCCCCGGCGGCGTCCTTGCCGCCGCGCATCAGGTCGAGGCCGAGTGTGCCATAGGTGCGTTCGGCGAACGCCTGTGTGGCGACCGCGCCGACGCCGCCCTCCGCCCAGGGAACCCACGTGCCGACCGCCAGATTGCAGGTCTGGACCGCGACCCCCATCTGGCCCGTCGACGGATCGCGCGCGACGATTGAGTAAGTCATGGGGGCCTCTATGCGTATTCGATGCGTGGATCGAGCAGGAAGTACAGCATATCGACGCCGAAATTCACGAACGTCAACATGGCGGCCATCGTCAGCACCGTGGCCTGCAAGAGCGGGTAATCCCGATCGAGCACAGCCTCAAGTGCGAGGCGGCCCAGACCGGGCCAGCCGAACACCACCTCGACCACCACCACCGCGCTCAGCAGAGCGGTGATTTGCAGCCCCACAATCGTCACGATCGTGATCATGGCGTTGGGCAGCGCGTGCCCGGTGATGACGGCCCGTTTGGCAAGCCCTTTGGCGTGGCCGGTGCGGATGTAGTTCTCATTCATCACCTCCAGCATGGCGCTGCGCACGAAGCGGGTTTGAATCGACCCGCTGATGATGCCCAGCGTGATCGCCGGGAGCGTGATGTGCTTCAGCCACCCGACGAAGCTCTCGCTGAGGGGCGTGTAGCCGCGCGACGGGAACCAGCTTAGCGTCAGCGAAAAGAGCAGAATGAGCATGATGCTCATCCAAAAATCGGGGATGGCGACCCCGATCTGGCTGACGAACGACGCCAGAATGTCGACGATGCTGCCCGGTTTGATCGCGGAGAGAATCCCGGCGGGGAAGGCGATCAGAATGCCGATCAGCAGCGACACCCCCGCCAGTTGAAGCGTAGGCACGATCCGGTGAAGCAGCTGCGGTGTGACTTCCTGCCCGGTGATCAGGCTCTTGCCGAAATCGCCCCGCAGCGCGCCGAGCAGCCAGTTGCCGTACTGCACGAAGAACGGGTCGTTCAGGCCCAGCCGCTCGCGCAGCGCGGCGACGTTCTGCTCGTTGGCCTGCGTGCCGAGAATGACGCGGGCCGGATCGCCCGGCACGAGCTGGATGATCAGAAACACGGCGAACGTCACGCCGAGCAGCACGACGATCGTCGACAGCAGCCGCTGAAGGATGTAGCGCAGATTCATGGAGATGCCCCTGACGAGATGACCCTGCGAAAAGGCAGGAGGACAAGAAATACTCTCCTATCCTCCTGCTTCGTGTCGTTAGACCGGATTACTGCTCCAGCCAGACCGCCCAGAAGTTGTTGGCCTGGTCGGGCCGGACGACGAACCCGTGCACGTAGGGTGCATAGGCCCGGATTTCCTGCTTGTTGTACATGTAGACGTACGGCGCATCGTCCACCAGGATCTGATCGGCCTGCTCGTAGATGTCGTAGCGCGTATCGAAATCGCTGAGCGAGCGGCCCTCGTCCACCAGCTCATCGAAACTCTCGTTCGAGTAGCCGGTGAAGTTGAAGACCTGCCCGGTGCGGTGCTGGAGATAGTAGTACTGGTCGGCGTCGATCAGGCCGTTCCAGTTGCAGATGTAGGCGTCGTACTGGAAGTTGCCCTCCAGCTCAAGCCACTCGCTCCACTCCGGGGCGTTGATCGTGGCCGTGATGCCGACCGCCGCAAGCTGCTGCTGGAGCACCTGCGCCGCGCGCACCGTCTCGCCGTACTGGGTCGTGGGCAGCAGTTCCATCTCGAAGCCGTCAGGATAGCCAGCGTCCGCCAGCAGTTCCTGCGCCCGCTCGACATCCTGCCCGTACGGCTCGTATCCGAAGTACCAGGGGCTGCCCGGCCCCACCGGGCCCTGGATCGGCACGCACAGGCCGAAGAACCCGGCCTCGCACAGTTCATCACGGTTGATGGCGAGGGCGATC
>CAZWUX010000331.1:0-5163 GCA_964637665.1 uncultured Anaerolineae bacterium | reverse complement strand
TATAATAAATAGATGCCCGCATATGCGTCTTTCGTGTTTTCATATAAGATATCGTTGATGAGCATATCGCCGTCTGGCATGATCGTTAGCTGAATTCCATGATCTGGCATTTCAATCTCTACTCAATTCCGCTGTTTATCGGCGTCTTTATTTTGCTGGGCGTCGCCTTTTTGGCGCTCCGGCGACGTGCCGCGCCGGGCGCGATCTACCTGTTCTGGCTGTCCATCTCGATTATTTTTTACGTCTGCGGCTATGCGCTGGAGATAGGCAGCCGGACCCTCCCTCAAGTTCTGTTCTTCATGAAGATCGAGTACCTCGGCATCGCCACATTTTCGGTCCCGCTGCTGGCGATGACGCTCGCTATCACCGGATACGATGACTGGAACAAGCCGCTGTACTTCGTCGTCGCGCTGATCGTCCCCGCTATCATCTTTGGCCTCGCCTTGACGAACGAGCGGCACGGGCTGATCTGGAGCAATCCCCACCTCGTGCCGTTTCAGGATATGCTGCTCGCGGACTTCACTCCGGGGACGTGGTACTGGGTCAACGTCGCCTACTACGAGGCGTTGATGCTCGCCACCGTCTTTATGCTGGTGAGAGCGTTTTTGCGTACCTCCGATCTCTACCGGCGTCAGGTCGGCGTGATGCTCGCCGGGGTGCTGCTGCCCTTCGCGTTCAACATCGTCTACATTTTCGTCCTGCCGCCTGAGGCCAACCTCGACATTCAGCCCTACGGCCTGACGCTCGCCAGCGTCGTCGTGGCATGGGGGTTGTTTAGCTACGGCATCTTCGACATCATGCCCGCCGCCCGCGAGGCCGTGCTCGCCAGTATGACGGACGCCGTGATCGTGCTCGATATCAGGGACCGCGTCGTCGATCTGAATCCGGCGGCCCGCAGGCTGCTCGGCCCGTCGCGGACGGATCTCATCGGCAGGCCCGCTGCGCAGGCGTTCAACCGCTGGCCGGAGATCGTCGAGATGTTCCGCTACGTACACACCGCGCACGCGGAGATGATGATCCCTGTCGATGAGGAGGCGCGGAACTTCGACATTCGCCTCTCGACGCTGCGTGACCTTCGTGCCCAGCCTGTGGGCCGCGTGATCGTGCTTCATGATGTCACCGTGCGTAACCGGGCGGAGGAGGCGCTGCGGGCCACCAACAAGCGCCTGACCACGCTCCGCCAGGTCGACGCCGAACTCTCTCGCAAGCTCGATGTCCAGTACGTCACCAACATGGCGCTCGACGCCGCCCTCCGCCTGAGTCTGGCCGACGCCGGTTTTATCGCTCTGGCCGAGGAGGAGGGCATTCGCGTTATCCACGCGCTGGGCCACTTCACGGAGCGGACGCGCGGTCGGCTTCTCCCGCCGGGGGTAGGCATTACGAGCCGCGTGATCCGCACCGGGGAGGCGGCGTTTGTGCCGGACGTGTCGCAGGACCCCGACTATTATCCCATCGTGGCGGATACACATGCCCAGATCACCGTCCCTCTCCAGTTCGGCAGCGAATTCATCGGCGTGCTGACGCTGGAGACGAAAGACCCGGAGCGTTTCACCGGGGACGTATTTGAGTCGATCAAGATGCTCGCCGGGCGCGTTGCCACCGCCATCGACAACGCCCACATCTACGAGGAGCGTGAGCGTCTCGTCGAGGAGCTTGAAGCGTTCGCCCACACCGTCGCCCACGACCTGAAGAACCCCCTGAACCTCGTCATCGGCTTCGGCCAACTGCTGCGCGAAGCCTACCCCGAACTCACCGTCGAGGAGCGGCTGGAGTATATCGGCCAGATGCAGTCGGGGGCCGAAAAGGCGATCAACATCGTCGATGCGCTCCTGCTGCTGGCCGGGGTTCGCACGCTGGACACGGTCAGGATCGGGCCGTTGGATACCGGCAGCATCGTCGAGGAAGTGTGCGATCGCATGGGGCCGATGATCGAGGAGTATGAGGCGACGGTCGCCATGCCCGAAGACTGGCCCGTCGTGAAGGGCTACGCGCCCTGGGTCGAGGAGATTTGGGTGAACTACCTCAGCAACGCGCTGAAGTACGGCGGGCGTCCGCCCCACGTTGAATTGGGGTCCGAGGAGACCCCGAACGGGGACGTGCGTTTCTGGGTGCAGGACAACGGGCAGGGCTTGACGCCCTCCGAGCAGGCCAAACTGTTCCGGCCCTTCACCCGCGTCGACCGCCGAGGGCTGGAAGGGCACGGGCTGGGCCTGTCCATCGTGCAGCGCATCGTGGAGAAGCTCGGCGGCGAGGTCGGCGTCGAGAGCGCCCCCGGCGAGGGCAGCCGCTTCACCTTTACCCTGCCCGTCGCGGAGGAAAAGACGCTCGTCTCGGAGGACTGATCCCCCGGTCTACTTCATCCCCCGCCAATCCATCTCAATCGTATCGCACCGTTTCTTCAAGCATTGAAGCTAGCGTTTCAATGCCAGCCACGCCCCCACGCCGATCACGATCGCCTCGACCAGCGCCCCCCCGAACATGAACGCGAACGCGTCCACCCAGAACCGCTCCGGGAACAGCCGGATAAGCGTGTCGGATGTCAGGAAGATCCACGAATCCCCCTCGAAAAACAGGGCGTGAAACCCGGTGAACAGCGCGCGGAACGAGGTGGCGACCGCGATCAGCCCCACGACGATCAGACCGACTGTCAGCACAGCCCCCCCGGCCAGCGACGCGTAAAGCACCGGGCGCGCCGAGGGCCGCGCGGCGAGCACGGCGACGCACACCCCCCACAGCAGCAGCAGCCCATACCCGAAGAACGCGATCTGCCGCGTGACCTGCTTCACGTCCTCCATGTGCCTTAACTCCCGCTCGTTGTAAAGCGGCTCGCCGTCGGGGAACGTCTGGTCCCCCAGATAGCTGATCGGCTCACTGTTGAACAGGTAGCCCAGCGCCCGCCGCGCGTGCGTGAGCCGATCCCCCTGCGAGAATCCGTAGCTGTCCGCCGGGAACCCCGGCCTGCTGTACTCCCACCTCAGATAAGCGTCCGACATCAGCAGCCGCGCATTGACGAGCACCAGCACGAGCGGCAGCGCCGCGATGATCACCGTGCGGGTCAGCGCCAGCAGCCAGGGCGCATACGCTAAGCTTTCGGCGGGCGCGCCTGTCGGGGTCGGATCGGCCATCAATAGCTTCCTCTCACTGCTTACGCCATCTCCAGAAAGTCCCACTTCTAAGGGTAAACGGTCTGCAAGCGCGGTGACGCGAACGGTTTTCCCCAAAACTACAGACCCGCCCCGAAGGCCCGTCACCCGCGCGGCGGGGTGACATCCCCAATCAACTCATGACTCGCAACTCGCAACTGGTAACTATCCACCACCCAACCCCGGCGGAGCGCCAACCACCACTCTGCACTTGGCACTTTTTACTTGGCACTGTTGTTTACTGACAGGGCAGCTCGCTGCTGCCGCTCAATACAAAGTTGACGAGCACGAGGTCCGTCAGCAGTTCCGTCGGCGCGCGATCATCCGTGAAGACGATCCCCCCCTCCGGCGTCGGGCGGATCTGCGCGTACGCGCTCTCCAGCACGCGCGGCAGCAGGTAATATACGTCCTCCCCCATCAGCGCCCTGTTTTCGAGCAGATTCTCCGCCTCCGTCGGCTGGACCGTGCCGTACAGGATGCTGTTGCACGTCCCCGGCACGTCGACGACGTGCACCGACGCGAACACCTCCCCCAGCGTCGCGCTGAACGCCTCGATCAACCGCCTGTCGTCGACCGTCCGCCCCACGTTGATCGCGACGACCCCCTCCGCCGTCAGGTGGTCCCGCACCTCTTGGAAAAACTCGACCGTCGTCAAATGCCACGGGATGTACGGCAGGCGGTAGGCGTCCACCGCCACCACGTCATACGTCCGCTCGCTCGTCAGCAGCCCGTACCGCCCATCCTGCACGATCACGTTCAGGTTCGGCTCATCCATCGCGAAGTACTCCCGCCCCACCTTCACGATGTCCGGGTCGATCTCGAACCCATCGATCGGGATCGGCCCAAAAACCTCCGTGTACTGCTTGGGCGTCGTCCCCGCCGCCAGCCCGACCATCGCCATGCTGTCGACCTCGTCCGGGGTGTGCGGCGGCGCGTTGAAAAACGGCGCGGCGAGGTAATAATCCCACGTGCCCCCCGTCTCGATAAACTCCGGCGCATCCGGGTAATACATCGAGTGGATGCCCTGCCCCTCATTGAGCAGCAGCACGTTCGCCTCCCCCCACCGCGCCACCTGAATGTAATTGTACGCCGACTCATCCTCGTAAATCAGCGTCGCACCCAGCGGCGGCGGGCGCAGCCTCCCCCCCAGCGCCAGCAGCGCCAGCCCCACCACGACGAGCGGCATCCACAGGTACGGGATCACCCGCCTCCACCCCGTCATCCCCAGCCCGACGAGCGCGATGGCCCACAGCGCCCCGGACAGCAGCAGGAACGTGAGGTTCGTCCCGATGGTGGGGATTAAAAGCAGGACCGGCAGAAACGTCCCGACGATGCTCCCCACCGTCGAGATCGCGTACATCCGGCCTGCGACGCGTCCCGCCCGGCTTGTGTCCGGTAGCGCGAGCCGGATGGCGAAGGGGGATACGATCCCCAGCAGCGTGACCGGCACCGCGAACAGGATCAGCATGACGCCGAACGACCCGACCAGCACGGCAGCGTTAATGCGCAGCGCGGCCTGTGCCGCGATGCGCAGTACGGGCCGCGCCGCCATCGGGATCAGCGCCGCCGTGAACGCCCCCCACAGAATCACGCGGTAGAACGTTGTCAGGTACGGCGAGCGGTCGGCTAATCTCCCGCCCAGGAAGTACCCGGCGGTCAGGTAAATCAGGATCAGCCCGATGATGTTGGCCCACACGATGTTGCTCGTCCCGAACACCGTGCCGAGCAGCCGCGAGGCCGACAGTTCGATGCCGAGCGTCGCCAGCCCCCCCGCGAACACGACGAGGTACAGGTACTTGCGATGCGCGTCCGTCAGTCCGGTCGGTTCGGCGGATGGGGGTGTCTGTGTCGTCAAGCTGGCAGTCTCCTCCTGTGCGGCGTAACCGGAGGCACGGCAGCGTTCAGGCTTGTAGACCGTTTAGCCATCTACCGCCGATCTTTCCGCGACAATCCCCTTTTCCGCCGCCAAGCTCGGTAGTCTCCCCGTTGAGAACGGCTCTGCCGTTCTCACAAGGAGAAA
>CAZWUX010000330.1:0-5166 GCA_964637665.1 uncultured Anaerolineae bacterium | reverse complement strand
CGAAGCCCAGCAGCACGTCGGGCGCGGACAGGCCGAAGATGATGAAGATCAGTGTGCCGCCCATCAGGCCCAGACCGTCGGTCAGCATGCCGGTGATCGTGCCGGAGCGGTAGGCGATCTTGAGCGCCTCCCCGTAGCTGACGCGTGACGCCGCCGCCACGCGCACGTTGCCCTGCACGGCCATGTTCATGCCGATGTAGCCTACCAGTGAGGAGAAAGTCGATCCCATCAGGAACGCCCCGGCGCGCGCAAACGCGATGATGGTGCGCGCGTTGTCGCCGAACATCTCGCGGGCTTCAGGGGTCGGCCTGACGAGGTAAACGCTGAAGAACATGAGGATCGTCAGCGCGGCGATCATGATCACGATGGTTCGCAACTGCGTGCTAAGATAAGCGTTGGCCCCCGCCTTGATGTTCTCCCAGATCGCCTGCATCGCGGCGGTGCCTCTGTCGTAGTTCAGGATCTGGCGTGCCAGAAGCCCGGCGTAGATGAGGGCCAGAAACGCCGTCCCCATGACGGCCAGTACCATGGCCCATTCGAACGGGGTTGCGTTCATGAAATGCATGGATGGCTTCTCCCTTATTTAGTAAATCATGGGGCGCCGTCGGACCTGGCGTCCCTGGTGATGATATCTTGGAGGGTTTGGTAGTGATGAAAGAGCCAGGTGGTCACCTCCATCGCGGCATGACGCACATCCGCCCGCAGATTCTCACCGGGCAGCTGCACAACCGCATGATTGATTCGCGGCAACGAACGCCGGGGACTCACCCCGGCATATTGAACCGCGTCTATAAGGTTGTGATGATCGTTCGGGCCGATCCGGCATCTACGCAATTCGCCAGGCCTATCAGCCCGTCCGGTGAAATAGGCGAGCGGAAGGCAGCTAGAGCGTCAGCAAGACTGCTCGTATACAGGATATATTTAGAGCCGTCCCCCGGAGGAGTGACATCTGTCACTTCTCCGAAGGGTGTTAGCTCTCAGTCTCAGGCGTTTCGGTCGGCGTTTCTTGAGCCTCTTCTGTAGCCGCAGGCTCGGCGGCCTCGTCCGTGGTCTCGCCGGCTGGTGCTTCCTCTGTCGTGGGCGTTTCCTCAGCAGCAGGCGTCTCGCCATTGGCATCCTGCACGCACCGGAACCCGACCCAGGCCGCCGCCGTCTCCGGCGGAACGTCGTACCGGTGACCGGCCCGCGAGAAGGCTGAAAGCGCCTGGAAGTTGCCACCGCGTACGGCCCGGAACGGCTCAGGGAGCGGCTGGTCGCCGAGGCGGGCGGGGTTCAGCGTGCCCAGCCCCTCGTAGCTGTCGAAATACCAGTCCTGCGTCCATTCGCTCGCATTACCCGCCATGCCGAGCACGCCAGACGGGCTTAGATCCCGCGCAAACGCCTCGACCGCGCTCAGACCGCCCAATCCGGCGGCCTCTGTGTTGGCCCGGCCCGGCTCCCACTCATTGCCCCAGGGCCAGATGTAAGACTCCTGCGCGGCCTCGTCCCAGCGAGCGGCTTTCTCCCACTCAGCTTCGGTCGGCAGGCGTTTGCCCGCCCACTGGCAGTATTGGGTCGCCTGCTCGTAGTTGACGTACACAACCGGGTGCTGCGCGAAGGCCGGATCGTCATAAAATTCTGTGTTCCCCGGCCCGGAGCACACGCCCGCCGCCACACATTCTGCATATTCCTGGTTAGTGACTTCGGTCTCGTCTATAAAGAACGGGCTGATCGTCACCGTCTCGACCGGCTGCGCATCCTGGAAATACTCCGGGAAGCACACGGTGTTGTCCGTCGCCTCCTCAAGGCACGCCTGCGTCGCCGCTTCGGCTTCTTCGTCCGTAACGCCCCGTGTGAAGTCACCCCCCTCGACGACGACCATGCCCGGCGGCGCCGCAGCAAGTGTCGGCTGTGCCGTCGGCTCCTCCGCCGTTGGTTCGGCAGCAGTGGGTGATGCTGGCGCCTCAGTCTGAGGCTCGGTCGGCGCGGCCTGCGTCAAATCGACGGCGCCTACCGCCTCTTCCGTCGGCTCTTCGGCGGTCACCTCAGCAACCTGGTCGCGACCGGGAAGCTGCCAGCCCATCGGGTTGACGAGGATCACGACCATCAGCGCCGTCAGCGCGATAGCCAGCAGGCCCACGATGGCGAACAACCCAACGGGCACACCGCGCCGTTGGGGCTGAGGCTGCGGCGGTGGCTGGTAGATGCGCGGCTGGTACGGCTGCTGGTAAGGTGGCTGGCCTTGCTGGCCCTGAGTGGGCACGGGTGGCAGACCCGTCACCGGGTCGATGGGGTAGCCCGACGCGCCAGCCTGCGTCGGCTGGCTGACCTGTGTTTCCGTCCAGGGCTGCTCGGCGGGCGGCTCCGGGCGATCCGCGCCGGGCGGCTGATCGGCGGGAACGCCATATGGCGGCGCCGACTGGACCGCCGTCTCATACGGCGGCGCCGGAACGTCCTCTGCCTGCTGATCAGGCGGCGTGATGGGTTGGGCGCGCACCGTCTCGTCGCCCGTAGCACCGGGCTGTTCGACGCGCGGGACGGACAGCGTCGGCTGCTCGTCAAAGGCCGGAACGGTCCCATCCCACGTATGCGGCACATCTGTCACCATCGAAGGGGCACCGGCCCGCAGCAGCGCGGAGACGACCGTCACATTGTCCGCGCCCCCCCGGTCGGTGACCTTCTGCACGAGTCGTTCCGCGGCCTGCCGGGGCGAAGCGTTCGCCACAACCCGCGCGATTTCGTCGTCGCGCAGGGCCTCGGTCAGCCCATCCGTGCAGAGCAGGATGGCATCATCCGGCTTAAGCCGCAGATCGTACAGATCGATCTCGACCTCCGGCTGCGAGCCAAGCGTCCGCAGTACGACATCACGCCGGGGGTGCTCACGCGCCTCCTCCGGCGCGATGGCCCCCTCGTCCACAAGCTGCTGGACGAGCGTGTGATCCCTCGTGACGCGGTGCAGCTCGCCATCGCGGATGTAGTAGGCGCGTGAATCGCCCACCGCCGCGACGTGCATCTGCTCGCCGCGTATCGCAGCCGCGACGACCGTCGTGCCCAGCTTGACGAGTTCCGGCTGCTCGCTGGCGTACTCGTAGAGGTCAGCGTTGGCTGCCTGAATCGCCTGCCGGAGCCGCAGGCCGAGGTCAGGTTCCTGGCTGTCGTAATACTCAGCCATGATCTTATGCGCGGCGTAGCGGCTGGCCGCACCACCCCGCATCCCGGCGCCGTGTCCATCGGCGACGACGCACAGACTGCCGCTGAGGCGCATCTGCGTTTCGTCGTCCGGCTCATAGACGAGAACGTAGTCTTCGTTCTGCTCGACCTGCCCCGCGTCTGTCACGGGCCAGGCTTCAACCGTCATATTTGAAGGGCTCATAGTCCGTCACACCGGTGGTTTCGGCGGGATTCAGTGGTAAAGCGGCGCAATCGCTGCCATACCAGAACGCCCCCGCACGTGCGAGCGATCTGATGCCGAGAATTGTAACAATCCCCTGCCATTAAGCCAAATGGGCCAGAAGCGGCGGCCTGTGACGCCTGCCACTGGCTGCTGATAAAGATCATTCTACAGGGTCTTGCACGGGAACACTTGTGACAATCAGGATGACGCTCGTCCCGGCCTTCTTTATGGTATCGCCTGCCAGAAGGCGTCGAGCGCTCTGGCGACGGCGGGCATCCGCTCGAAGTGCGGCATCCCGTTCGTCGGCGTGATACGCACCGCCTGCCAGTTAGGGTGTCTCACGACGAAATCGGGCAGCGCCTCGAAGCTCACGTAGGCATCCTTATCATACAGGACGAGAACCGGCAGCGTCAGCTTATCGTACACGGCTGTCCGGATATCCGGCGTGAACAACCTGCCGCTGAGGAAGGTCAGCGGCGCGTAGCGCGCCCCTGGCTGGTGCGCGATGCGGTACGCGTATTCTTCCAGACCCCTGTCGACCGGTCCTGCAAAGCTCATGCTCAGGAAGGCGTGGATGCTCGCCTTCGTGACGAGCAGATCGTAGAACGCCTGGCTCCACAGCGGGAACGAGAGAAGCGCGTAGGCCATGTCCAGCGTTCCACGCCGCCGCGCCGGGCGCGATGTTGGGTCACTGGCGTTCAGCTTGAAGCCCGTCGGGGAGATCAGCGTCAGCGACCGGAACGCATCGGGTTCCTTCAGCGCGGCAGACGCAGCAAACTCGCTGCTCAGTGACAACGCGACGACATCCGCCGGTTCCTTCACCTTATTGCGTAAAAACGCGAGGATGGATTCCGCATACAGCGCGGGCGAATACGAGTGATCGCCCCGGTCGGAGAAGCCAAATCCCGGCAGGTCCAGCGCATAAATACGGCGGCGATCCCCATAGTGCTTGAAGATCGGGCGCATCTCGTAAGAAGAGGCCGCCGCGTTGATGCTATGCAGCAGGACCAGCGGTGGCCCTTCGTCAATCTCGTTGAAGTAGTAACTCAACACCGCCTTGCTCTTACACCGGAAGTCCTTGCGCAGCGCTATGATCGCCGGACCGACATGCATCGAGTGATTGACGACGAATTTGCTGTAGGCGAGCCATCCACCCGCCAACCCGGCGACTGCCGACACAGCTGCCGCTGCTATCGTGGCAAAGGCGGACATTCCACCCCGCTCTTGTGGCATGTAGCTCCCTCCCCTGTGACCCTACGTGCCTGTGGATATCTTACGGTCAGTATAAAACTAATCGACCCGTTAAAACAACTCTCTTTACAAAAAGACGCGAACTGCCGTGACAGCCCGCGCCTATATTTTCTGGTTGATGTCGTTATCGCTCGCTCAGGCCATCTCCGGCACCGGCGGCTCGATGACCTCTATCCCGTGCATGTAAGGCCGCAGAACCTCCGGCACGACGACCGACCCATCCGCCTGCTGGTAGTTTTCGAGGATCGCGATCATGACACGTGGCAACGCCAGCCCCGATCCGTTCAGCGTGTGAGCGTAGCGCACCTTCTCACCCTCCGCTGGCCGGTAGCGCAGGCCCATCCGGCGCGCCTGGAAGTCGTGGAAGTTCGAGACCGACGACACCTCCAGCCATTCCCCCGATCCGGCAGCCCATACTTCGATGTCGAATTTCTTGGCTGCTACGAAGCTGAGGTCCCCCGTGCACATCTGCACGATCCGGTACGGCAGCCCCAGCCGCTGCGCGTTCTCCTCAGCATCCCGCAGCAAATCCTGATGCGCCT
>CAZWUX010000329.1:0-5213 GCA_964637665.1 uncultured Anaerolineae bacterium | reverse complement strand
CTGATCGACGAGCGGCAGGTGAGTCGCCGCCGCCAGCCCCAGCGAGAGCAGCATTAACCCGGTCAGCCCACCGCTGACGGCGTACGCGGCGGCGTTCTGCCCCCGGACGAGCAGCACCTTCACGCGGGGCTGGAAAACGTGCCACACCATCAGCGCGCCGTAGCTCAACAGCGGCGTGAAGGCGACGTAAACCGGCGTCAGGAAGTCGTGCCAGTCGGGGATGTTGTAGCTCAGCACGAATACGAGTTCCGACACGATGGTCAGCGCGAAGGTCCACACCAGCCCGGCCTCCCGCCGGAACATCTCCCACAGCCCGACGATGCCCAGCCCCATCCCCCAGGGTAAAAACTGCCGCGCCAGCAGGCCCATCGAGTCGGGCAGCCGCGCCATGATCTCGTAGCCCGGCAGCGCGAACATCTGCGACCGGAACGGCCCGCCGAGAAAATAACCGAGGTGGGCGCGCAGCCCGGAGGGGCAGTAGTTGCAGAAGGGCGGATGCGCCGCCGCGCGGATCGGCACGTAGAGGTACTGCGCCGCCGCCAGCAGCACGATCCCCGCCGTGATCGCCAGCGTGCGCGGGCGGAGCAGCATCGCGCGGTTGGTGCTTTCGGCGGCGTAGACGAAGGCGGGCAGCAGCAGGATCATGCTGGTGTGGTTGCCGAAGCTCAGCGCATAGGCCGTCACGGCGGCCCAGAAGGCGGCAGGCCGCTCCGTCTGCTGCCACGTCACGAGGAAGTAGAGCACCAGCGTGACGTACAGTCCGTTGAGCGAGTACAGTTCGGCGATGCTGGCCTGATACCACAGGCGCGGCGCGAGGGCCAGCGCCAGCGCGGCGAAGCAGCTCGTCACGAGTGACTGGGTCAGCCGGTAGGATAGCAAAAACGTCACGCCGACCGTCGCCGCGCCGAACAGCGCCGACATCAGGTTGAGCCGCGCCGCCGCCGTCGGGCCGGGCAGGACGCTCATCGCCAGCCGCCCCAGCATGAGATACTGCGGGCTGCCCGGCGGGTGGATGATCCCGCCCGTCCGGGCCGCGATCTGAAGCTCGATGCTGTCCAGCGACGGCCCGACGCCCGGATGCAGCGTCCGCAGGTAGAAGCCCAGCGCCAGCAGCGCGATAGCGATCGCCGCCAGCAGCACGATGCGCGTCACGATGGGCTGGCGGGCGGGTTCGCGTTCGGCCAACGTTGTTTTCCTCGTGGCTAAGTGCAATCACAGAATGCCCGGAAGCGGTCGGGCGCTGCCTAGCAATTGTGCCCCGGTTGGGTGCTGGAAGCAAGCCTCCGGCAGCCCGACGGTGGTATACTCTGGATGCAGCCGGTCACGACGTGGCCGGGCGGATAAACCCCAGCATAAGGAGTCTGCAAAGTGAATTTCCGTGAATTCGGACGCACCGGCTGGCAGGTGTCGGAGGTCAGCTTCGGGGCGTGGGCCATTGGCGGGTCGTGGGGCAGCGTGGACGACGACGAGTCGATCGCCGCGCTGCACCGGGCGCTCGACATGGGCGTCAACTTCGTCGATACGGCGGACGTGTACGGCGATGGCCGCAGCGAGCGGCTGATCGCGCAGGTCCGCAGGGAGCGGGGCGAGCCGTTCTACGTCGCGACGAAGGCCGGGCGGCGGCTCTCGCCACACACGGCGGACGGCTATAACAAGGAGAACCTGACCCGCTTCGTCGAGCGCAGCCTGCGCAACCTCGACACGGACTGCCTCGACCTCGTGCAGCTTCACTTCCCGCCCACCGAGGTCTACTACCGCCCGGAGGTGTTCGGCGCGCTGGACGATCTCGCCAAGGCCGGGAAAATTCTCTACTACGGCGTCAGCGTCCAGAAGGTCGAGGAGGGGCTGAAGGCCATCGAGTACCCTCACATGCAGTCGGTCCAGATCATCTTCAACATGTTCCGCCACCGCCCGGCGGAGTTGTTCTTCCCGGAGGCCGCGCGCCGCAGGGTGGGCATCATCGTGCGCGTGCCGCTCGCCAGCGGCATGCTGACCGGCAAATTTACGGCGGACGCGACCTTCGCGGTGGACGATCACCGCAACTTCAACCGCGAGGGTGAGTCGTTCGACAAGGGGGAGACGTTCTCCGGCGTGCCCTTCGACAAGGGATTGAAGGCCGTCGACGAACTGGAATCTCTCGTACCCCCCGGTGCGACGATGGCCCAGTTCGCGCTGCGCTGGATTCTGATGTTCGAGGCTGTAAGCTGCGCCATCCCCGGCGCGAAGCGCCCCGCCCAGGTCGAGGACAACGTCCACGCGGCGGATCTGCCGCCCCTCACCGAGGAGCAGATGATCCGCGTCCGGGAAATTTACGACGACACCGTCCGCGCGGACGTGCACCAGCGCTGGTAGCCGGGGAGCATTGTTCCATGCCGGTCGCTGTGCTACACTGGTGCGCGCTCCGCACTCAAGCATGAGCAGGGGGAGATGCGATGAGCGATGAGGTAACGTATCAACTGGAGCCAAACGGCATCGGCGTGATCACCCTGAACCGCCCTGCGGTGCGCAACGCCCTGAACTGGGCGGCGATGCAGGCGCTTCGGGACTCCGTCGCGGTGGCAGAGGTCGACACGAACCGCGACGCCGACCCCGGTTTGCGCGTCCTGATCGTCACCGGGGAGGGCGGGCGGGCGTTCACGTCCGGCGGCGATATCCGCGACTTGCACAGCACCCTGACCGAGGACGACGGTCTGCGCCAGCACGACCTGATGACGGGCACGATGGACCGGCTGGCGAATCTGCCCGTCCCCGTGATCGCCGCGCTGGAGGGCGCGACGCGCGGTGGGGGATGCGAGCTGGCCCTCGCCTGCGATCTCCGGCTGGCCGCCGAGGACGCGACGCTCGGCTTCGCCCAGGTGTTGATGGGTGTCACGCCGGGCTGGGGCGGCGCGGGGCGGCTGATCCGGCTGGTGGGCTACGCGCTGTCGATGGAGATTCTGCTGACCGGGCGGCCCATCACCGCGCCCGATGCTTTTCTGATCGGCCTCGTCAACCAGCTTACGCCGCCCGGCAAGGCGCTGCTGACCGCCCGCCGTTTTTCCGCCGCCATCGCCGGGGGGCCGGTCGAAACCGTGCGCGGCATCAAGGAGGTGCTGCGCGGCTACGTGAACCTGCCGCCGGAGGCCGCCCGCGCCCGCGAGCGCAGCGTGTTCGCCCGCCTGTGGGCCGGACCCCACCACGCCGAGGCGTCATCCGCCTTCGTCGAAGACCGCGAGCCGGATTTCCACTGAGCGCAGCACGGGGGAGGCACCAGCCCTGAGCGAAAATCAGGACCCCTACGCGGGCCTCGCCCGCCTGTACGACGCCGAGAACGCCGGGTTCGTCGAGGATTTTCCCGCCTACGGCCTGCTCGCCGAGCGCTTCGGCGGCCCGGTGCTGGAGGTCGGCTGCGGAACGGGCCGCGTGACGTTCTTTCTGGCCGGGCAGGGCCTATCCATCACCGGGGTTGACCCGTCCGCCGGGATGCTGTCGCGCGCCCGCAAGCGCGCGTCAGCGGAACAGTCCACCCGGCGCATTACGTGGCTGCACGCAGGCGCAGCCGACTTCGAGGCCGGCGGCCCCTTCCATCTGGCGATCCTGCCCTACGGCACACTCTCCCACCTGACCGGGCAGGACGGGCAGATCGACGCGCTGGCCCACATCGCCCGCCACCTCGCGCCCGGCGCGGGGCTGGCGCTCGACCTCAACAACCCGATCCCCAACCTGCGCGCCGACGACGTTCCCGCGCTGCTCGTCGAGCGCTTTTTCGACGACCCAGAGACCGGCGAGCGCGTGATGCAGCGGAGCCTCACCGAGGTGAACCGCGTCACCCAGATCATGACCGTCACCTGGGTCTATGACCGGCTCGACGCGGAGGGCCGGGTGCGGCGCAGGGTCGTGCCCATGCGCCTGCGGCTGGTCCTCGCCTCCGAACTCCGTCTGATGCTGGCTCAGGCGGGCTTCTCCGGCGTCGAACTCTACGGCGACTACGCATTTTCCCCCTACGAGGCCGACAGCCCGCGCCTTTTCGCCGTCGCGACGCGCTCCGCCGGATAGGTGGTTTTCCGGCTTTTTACCCCGGGACGACTACCTCTGCACTGCTATCTCATACAGGAGCCACGATGAAGCAACCGCTGACCTTCGCCCACCTCACCGACATCCACCTTTCGACGCGCGCCGACTCGTGGGGCACGCTCGGATCGCTCGCCGAACAGCTTTTTGCCGCCGCCGTCTCCGAACTCAACGCGATGGACGACCTCGACTTCGTCCTCATCACCGGCGACGTGATCGATCAGGGCGTCCCACCGGAGATCGAACGGTTTCATTCGCTTTTAGCGCCGCTCAAACGCCCCTGGCACTTCGTGCCCGGCAACCACGACGGCTACATTGACCCCGCTTCGCCCGACACGCTGCCACCGCGGGAGGCCGTTGTGCGCATCGACCCGCGTCTCGCCGATCCCGTTCCCTATCCCCAGCGGGCGCACTGGAGACGCTCGGTGGCCGATGGTGTGCAGCTTATTGGACTTGACTCACGCATTGGCGACGAGTGGAATGGCCGCGTGGACGCCGCGCAGATCGCATGGCTGGACGAAACGCTCGGCGCATGTGGCGATGACCTCGCCCTCGTCGCCGTGCATCACCCCCTCCACCCGCTCATGGCGCTCGACGAGCAGCCCTGGTGGTCGAATTTCATCTGCGATAATGGGGCCGAGGTTGAGGCCGCGCTTGACCGCCACCCGAACGCCCGGCTGGTGCTCTCCGGGCACCACCACGTCAACCAGCTCCGGCGGCGGGCCGGGCGGCTGCACGTCCACACCGCCGCGCTGAGCGGCTATCCATGTATGTACCGCGTGGTGCGCGTCGCGCCGGAGGATGGCGGCTGGCGCGTCCGCGTGGAGACGCGCTCCCCCGCCGACGAGGGCCAGCTCAAGCGCGCGCTCGACAAGCTGCTCGATTCGACGACCGCCCGCCGCTACGATTTCGACAATCGGACGGCGTGGGCCGAGTTCGCCGCTGGCGGCCCGGATGACCTCACATTCGACGGCCTGCTGGATTAGGTGATCCTGCCCCCGGCTGGCGAAAAACGAGGGCGGCCAGCAGCCGCCCTCCGTCAAATGACCTCTATTATGCCTGTCCGGTACTCAGCAAGCCGACCTTGATACGCTGGTCAGCGCTGGAACCCCCCTGGTCCTCGTTAACGCTCAGATGAGGGGGGGGGTCTGAGTTAGACAAGA
>CAZWUX010000328.1:0-5231 GCA_964637665.1 uncultured Anaerolineae bacterium | reverse complement strand
TCGTCGCAACGCTGATCAGCGTTGTCTACGCATCGGCAGCCAGCCTCAAGGTGGGTGGAGGAGTCATCCAGTCATGGCTGCGTGAGGGCGATGACCTGAATTTGCCGGAGCCGGAGCCGGAGCCAGAGGATGAATGGGACCGCAGCAGCCTGGAATTCACCGGGGAGGTGGCGGCGGCGTGCCCGGAGGGCAGCCCGGTCATCCAGGCGGTGATCCGGAACGGCGGCGAGGCGATGACCATCCCCGGCAGATACGAGGTGTGGTATGCTGAGAAAGGAAACCCCCGTAAAGGCGAATTGATTCTCAGCGACGGCGAGTTCGCGCCGCTGGGCGCCGGAGAGGAACTTACGCTCGAAGCAGAGGCTATTAGGGGAGCAGGTAACTATAAGTTCATGGCCTACCAGCATCCTGAACATCCCGGTGCAGGCGTGCTGTGGTCGGAGACGCTAACCGTCGACAGCAGCGAGGTCTGTGGTGACGTGCTGGAAATACTGGAAGAGGCTACGGTCGTGCCGGAAGAAGAGGTGACGGAGACGCCGGAGCCGACGGAAGAGGTCACCGTGACGGCTGAGGAGACGGAAGAGGCCAGTGAGACGGTCGAGCCGACGGAGGATGTGACGGAGACACCGGAGCCGCCCGGTGAGGAGACCGAAGAAGCCACAGAGACGGCGACCGAGGAAACGACGGACGAGCCGGGTGATCCAACTGAAGAATCAACCGAGGAATCGACAGAGGAATCGACCGAAGAACCGGCGGATGAACCGACGGAAGAGGTGACGGAAACGCCGGAGCCGAATGACACGCCGGACCCGGCGGATGAGGCTACGGAAGAGGTCACAGAAGAGCCGACTGAGGAGCCGACGGAAGAAGCCACAGACGAGCCGACCGAAGAGGCGGCGGAAGGGCCGACGGAAGAGCCAGCAGGCGATCCGGCGGAATAATCCCCCCGAAAGAGCATCCCAACCGGAACTAAAAACATACCAGCCCTGCGCGGTTTCCCGTTCAGGGCTGGAAGACATCAGGTGGCGGAAACACCTATGTACTTCGATTGTACCCCTTATTTTATAAAGCGGCATCCACGTTCGATATGGGAAATTCTACCTATGCGCGGAAGATGGCGGGTGGATGAACCCTGCCCGCTGTGCTATGCTCCGGGCAAAACATTTCGCTCTATCACATAGAAGGATTTCCGCTCATGGACCCACGAATCGAGAAGGTCGCCGACGTGATGGTGTATTATTCGACCAAAATCCAGCCGGGTGACCTGGTGATGATCAACCTGTACGATCCGCTGGCCGAGCCGCTGGCGCTGGCCGTCGAGCAGCGCGTGCTGGAGGCGGGTGGTTACCCGGTCTTCGCGATGGAGCCGACCGGGGCGGATGATGTGTTTTACGCCTACGCGGGGGACAGCCAGCTCGACCGGATCAACCCGCTGATGGAATGGTTGATGGAGAACATCGACGTGCGGATGGCGCTGCGGGCCACGTCGAACACGCGCGCGCTGTCGAACGTCGCGCCGGAGGCGCTGGCGCGGCGCCGCCGGGCCAATCACCCGATCACGCAGACGTTTATGGAGCGTCAGGGCACGGGCGAGCTGCGCTGGGTGCTGACCCAGCACCCGACGCAGGCGTCGGCGCAGGACGCGGACATGAGTCTGCGGGAGTATGAGGATTTCATCTATGGGGCGTGCATGGCGCACCTCGACGATCCGGTGGCGTACTGGGAGCAGAAGGCCGAGGAACAGCAGCGGCTCATCGACTGGCTGAAGGGCAAGGACCGCGTCGAGGTGCGGGGGGAGCACATCGACCTGACGCTGTCGATCAAGGGGCGGACGTTCGCCAACGGCAGCGGCGAGCACAACTTCCCGGATGGGGAGATTTTCACGGGGCCGGTCGAGGACTCGGTGAATGGCTGGGTGAAGTTCAGCTACCCGGCGATCTACAACCAGCGGGGGGTGGAGGGCGTCGAGCTGCGGTTTGAGAAGGGGCGCGTCGTAGAGGCGACGGCGGCAAAGGGTGAGGATTACCTGAACAGCGTGCTCGACACGGATGAGGGGGCGCGGTCGCTGGGAGAGTTCGCTATTGGGACGAACGAGGGCATCCAGCAGTTCACGCGGAACATCCTGTTCGACGAGAAGATCGGCGGGACGGTCCACATGGCGGTCGGGGCGGGATACCCGGACACAGGATCGCATAATAAGTCGGCGGTCCACTGGGACATGATCTGCGATATGCGGTCGGGTGGGGAGATCGTGGTCGACGGGGCATTGTTCTACAAGGACGGTGAGTTTCAGGTGTAAGACAAGCGGCGGATGGTCGTTTGCCGAGACCAGAACCCCCTCCTGCGCGCTACGCGCGCTTTCCTCCCCCTTACAAAGGGGAGGCCACCGGGCCTGGCGCTGCAAAGGGAATTTGCGCGGAAAAATCGGCGCTACAAGTCTTCAGGAAGAGACATCACAGAACAAAGCGCAAAGTGGGCAAAATGTTATATGTGCTCACAGCAGGGCCATCCGGCAGGCGGGTGGCCCTTTTTTGGTTGATGTCCCGATCGCGCGCCGCGTCACAGCGGGCGCGAGGTCGGGGGGCGGCGCGCCCCGGATGCCGGGCGGGTGATGCCGCAACCGCGCGGAAAACGTGCTCAGGGGGGCGGCGTCCGGCAGGCGGCGCGCCGCGTGGCGTCGCTCAGACGGCCCCCTGTGCAACGCTCGGCAGCCCGGCGCGGAACCCGCCGGAGCGGTATAATATCCCCGGTCCGCAAACGTCAGAACAGGCCCCGCGATGTACGCCGAAATCGCCATCAACCTGCCCGTCGAGGGCACATTCCATTATCACATCCCGGCTGAGTTAGCCGGGAAGCTGCGCGTTGGGCACCTCGTCGAGGTGTCGTTCGGACGGCAGAAGGCGCAGGGCGTCGTGCTGCGCTTCGACGAGCGCGCGCCGGTGCCGGAGACGAAGCCGGTGGAGCGACTGATCGACCACCGCCCGGTGGTGGGGGAGGTGCAGATCGGGCTGGCGCGGTGGTTGAGTGAGGAATACCTCGCGCCGCTGGCGGACTGCATCCGGTTGTTCATCCCGCCCGGATTGTCGAAGCGGGGGGATATGCTCTACACGCCTGTGGAGGGATTCGAGGCGGTAGAGGCGGAGGGGGACACGCAGAAGAGGCTCGTCAAGCTGCTGCTGAGGCGCGGGCCGTTAAGAGGTCGGCAGCTCAGGCGATCGCTGCCGAGAAGAAACTGGCAGCAGGCCGCCGCCGACCTCGTAGAGAAGGGAGTGCTGACACGCGAGCCCGTGCTGGATCCGCCGTCCGTGTCCGCCAGGCAGGTGCGGGTGGTCGAATTGAGCGTCGCGCCGGGGATGGTGGAGGCCCTTATCGCACAGCATTATGATCCCGAAGACCTGCCAGCCAATTGGCGAGATGCGGCGCGGCGGAGGGCGGACATCCTCCGGTATCTGGGGAAAAAGCGGGAGCCAGCCGAAGCAGGCGAAATTTATGAGGTGGTGGAGGGGAGCACGCTGACCGACCTGCGGCGGCTTCAGGAGGATGACCTCGTCGCGCTGAGGCAGGAGGAAATGCTGCGCGATCCGCTGGCGGGGCGATCGTTCGTGCCTGATGAGCCGCCTGCGCTGACGCCGGATCAGGCGGCGGCGTGGGAGGTGATCCGGGAGAGGTTGAATCAGGCGGATGGCGCGCCGCGCCCGGCCCTGCTGCATAGCGTGACGGGGTCGGGCAAAACGGAGCTTTACCTGAGGGGGGTGGAGGAGGTCGTCAGGCAGGGGAGGAGTGCGATCATCCTCGTGCCGGAGATCGCGCTGACGGCGCAGACCGTGCGGCGGTTCGGGGCGCGGTTCCCCGGGCGGATGGGGCTGATCCACTCCGGGCTGTCGACGGGGGAGCGGTACGACACGTGGCGGAGGGCGCGCAATGGGGCGTTCGACCTGGTGATTGGGCCGCGCTCGGCGTTGTTTGCGCCGCTCGACAACGTGGGGTTGATCGTGCTGGATGAGTGCCATGATGACAGTTATAAACAGACGCCGCCCATCGCGCCGCCGTATTACCATGCGCTGCCGACTGCCGTCGAGCTGGGGAGGCTGCATGGAGCGCTGGTGGTCTCAGGCAGTGCGACGCCGAACGTCGCGACGATGGCGCGCGCGACGCGGCCCGGAGAAAAGCCGCCGGGCACCTATACGCTGCTCGACCTGCCTGCGCGCATCATGGGGCACAGGGAGGCCATCGAGGCGCAGGCGATCCACTACCACATCGAGGGGACGCGCTACCATCACCGACCGGAGGACCCGGATGAGGCGGTGATGATCGACCTGCCGCCGGTGCAGGTGATCGACATGAGGCAGGAGTTACGAGCGGGGAACCGGTCGATCTTCAGCAGAGCGCTCGACAAAGCGCTGCGGGAGACGCTGGAGAGGGGAGAGCAGGCGATCCTGTTCTTGAACCGGAGGGGCACGTCGACGTACGTTTTTTGCAGGGCGTGCGGGCACGTCATGGCCTGCCCGCGTTGCGGGACGCCGTTGACGTGGCACGCGTACAGGGGTGGGGAGAGGACAGACGAAGGGCGGTTGGTGTGCCATCACTGCAATTACCGGACGGAGCATCCGCAGACATGCCCGGCGTGCGGCTCGGAGCAGATCAAGTTCTTTGGAGGGGGGACGGAGCGCGTCGAGGATGAGGTGCGCAGACATTTTCCCGACGCGCGCCCGGTGCGCTGGGACAGCGACACGACGGAGGGCAAAGGAGCGCATGATGCGCTGCTCGACTCGTTCGTCAATCAGAAGGCGGACGTGCTGATCGGCACGCAGATGGTGGCGAAGGGGCTGGACCTGCCGCTCGTCACGCTGGTGGGCGTGATCAGCGCGGACACGGCGCTCTACCTGCCGGATTACCGCAGTGGGGAGCGGACGTTCCAGCTGCTCACACAGGTGGCGGGGAGGGCGGGGAGGGGCCTGCTGGGCGGGCGGGTCGTGCTGCAAACCTACGCGCCGGACCATTACGCGATTCAGGCCGCCGCGGAGCACAATTCTCACCGTTTTTATGAAACGGAGATGCGCTATCGCTCGGAGATCGGGTATCCGCCTTTCAGCCGGTTGGCGAGGCTCGAAATCCGGGGGACGAGCGCGCGTGAGGCGAAAGAGCGCGCGGGCAGGCTCCACGAGCGGCTCGCGCAGCGCATTGCAGAGGAACACCGCGTGCAGACCTCGCTCATCGGCCCGGCGCCGTGC
>CAZWUX010000327.1:4868-5241 GCA_964637665.1 uncultured Anaerolineae bacterium | reverse complement strand
GGTTAAGGAGGCGCATCCATGATGCCCATCACCATGGCAACTTACCGCAGCGTCGTCTGCCCCGCGCGCGGAACCACCGACGTGCTGACCATCACCGAGAACGACCTGCAGGACCCCGCCCCCAGCGAGGCGCGCATCCGCGTGCTATCCGCCAGCGTCACGCAGGACGACGTGGCCGCGCGGGTGGGCAACCGCCCCACGCTGCCCAAAACCCCCTTCGTGCCCGGCTACTCGGTGATCGGGACCGTCGACGCGGTCGGCGAGGGCGTCACGGCGGTGCAGCCCGTGGCTCATTGGTATGCGTAACAGTCCCTACTCCGGAGGAAACGAATGGCACAGATACAAGTTCCTGATCAGATGACCGCTGTCGTCT
>CAZWUX010000327.1:0-4858 GCA_964637665.1 uncultured Anaerolineae bacterium | reverse complement strand
CCCAAGCTGCCGTTTGTGCCGGGCTATTCCATTATCGGGACCGTCGACGCGGTCGGCGAGGGCGTGACGAGCGTGCGGCCCGGCGACCGGGTCGGCGCGCTGACCCAGACGGGCGGCTACACCGAGGTGATTACCCTCGACGCGGCGACGCTGGTCGAGGTGCCGGAGAGCCTCGGCCCGGCGGAGGCCATGCCCCTGCTGCTGAATTACCTCGTCGCCTATCAGGCCCTTCACCGCGTCGCGAAGGTCAGGCCCGGCGACAAAATCCTGATTATCGGGGCCAGCGGCGGCTGCGGCACGGCCTTCCTCGACCTCGGCAAACACGCCGGGCTGACGATGTACGGCGTCGCCTCACAGGCCAAGCACGAGGCCGTCACCCGCATGGGCGCGACGCCCATCGACTACCGCACCGAGGATTACGTCGAAGTGCTGAAGCGCGTCGAGCCGGAGGGCATCGACTTCGTGTTCAACGGCATGGCCGAGGACCAGTTCGGGCGCGGGCTGGCCGTGCTGCGGCGCGGCGGCGCGTTCGTGCATTACGGCGGCCCGGAGAGCATGTGGGGGCTGATCGTGCTGATCGCCAAGTTCGGGCTGCTCAACGTCCTGCCCAACGGCAAACGGGTGAAGGGCTACGGCACGCACACGGTGGATATCGACCTGCTGAAAGAGGATTGGCGGGCGCTGTTCGCGCTGCTGGGGGCGGGTGAGATTCAGCCCGTCATTGCCGGGCGTTATCCGCTGATGGAGGCGGCGGCGGCCAACGATTATCTGGAGAGCGGCGGGGTCGTCGGCAACCTGGTGCTCGTTGGGGATGATGGTGAGTAGTTATTAGTGGGATGCCGCCCCGCCGGGGCTGGGATGGATATTACAGGGGAGTGCCCAGTGCCGAGTGCAGAGTGCCAAGTATCGCCCCGCCGGGCTACAGACCGTTTCACCGGGTTGGGTGCGGATGAATTAGTGAGAACCCTCGCTCCAGCCGGGGCGGGGATGCACAGATAGCGACGTAACGGTAATCACGATTCAACGGAGGTAATCGAATGACCAGCGAAAAGCAAGAATCCGGACAGAGTGGGGCCAGCGGCGTCGTGTTCGTGGGCTGCCTGATCCTCGGCATCGCCGCCGGGCTGCTGTTCGGCAACGTCGTCGTCGGCCTGCTCGGCGGGCTGGGCGTCGGCTTCATCGGCCTGGGCGTGATGCGCGCCGTCACCGGGTCGTGGTAGAGGGCGTACCGAAGGAGCCGGGTCCGTCCTGACGACGGACCCGGCGGTTCGCGGGCGGCAGTCCTGACCGCCATCTGGCAGTTCTACGTCGGCATCAAACTATTCAGGCTGGGCCGGGGAGCTTGATAAACATGTCGGCGTGACTCCCGCTTCGGCGGACACATATATCGAGGAGAGTGAACATTGAACAGACAGGGAACCACAGCGATGTTGGAAAATCCGAAGGTCAATATCAAGATAAAGCTCGCAGGGTTATGGATCGCCTGCATGTTTCTGTTCATCTACGTGGATTTCTTCGGGCTGTATATACCCGGTGTTCTTGAGAAGATCATGGGGGGAGAAGTCGCCCATACGGGTATTCAGATCACCCAGTTGTTCCTGGTGGCGGGCATAACGCTGATGATGATTCCGAGCCTCATGATCGTCCTGTCCCTGACGTTGAAGGCCGGGGCGAATCGCTGGGCAAACATCGTCGTGGGTATCTTGCAGATCGTCGTTGTGATAGGCGGCCTGATAGGAGAGACCTGGGTTTACTACATTTTTGCTAGTGTTGTAGAGGTCGTCCTTCTCCTGCTGATCGTCTGGTATGCGTGGACGTGGCCCGGACAGGAAAGTTGACGTTACGACGTGTTCAATGGGAGCAGGTCGAGGGGGCAGGGGGATGGGATGAGCACATCGCAGCCGGGGAGAGGGAAGGTCGTGCTCGTCGTGGCGATCAACCTCGCCATCGCGGGCGTGCACTTCATCACCGGGCCACAGTATGCCGGCCCCTTCCCGGCCTTCGTCAACGGCCACCTGCTCAACATCCTGATCCCGTTCGGGCTGTATCTGCTGCTGTGCCTGAACCCGGAAGGTCCTCTGCGGCATTGGCCGGTGCGGGCCGCGCTGGTGTTCGGGGCGGCGTCGGCGGTGGAGATCGCGCAGGGGCTCGGCCTGGAGGTGCTGGGGCGCACGTTCGATCCACTCGACTTCGCCATGTACGGGCTGGGGACCGGGCTGGCCGCCCTGCTGGACGGCGTCGTGTTCCCGCGCGTGCCGGGGTTCCGGGGGGAGGGGGGCTGATGCCCCTCACTGGCCCGGCGGGGCGCTTAATCCCACTTTATGCGGATAAAACTTATCCGGATTATAATGATGTCCTCGCATAGTGTTGGTATGGTAGAAGGCTGTTATGGTAGAGCATGTGGACATCGTCGTTATCGGGGCCGGTCAGGCCGGTCTGTCGATCAGCTATTACCTCACACAGCAGGGGCGCGACCATCTCATTCTGGAGCAGGCGTCGTCGATCATACCGGCGTGGCGCAGGCGCTGGGACTCCTTTACGCTGGTTCTGCCGAACTGGGCGGTCAGGCTGCCCGGCCTGCCGGTTCCGGCGGAAGTCGAGGATGGCTTTTTCACCAGAGAGGAACTGATCGCGCACTTCGAGGAATTCACTGCCACTTTTAACCCGCACATCCAGTTCGATACGCAGGTCACGTCGGTCGAGCGAAACGGGCGCTACCTCGTGCGGACGAACCGGGGCGACATCGAAGCGAACAACGTGATCGTCGCCACCGGAACCTTCCAGCAGCCGCGCATCCCCGCGTTCAGCGCGGCCATCTCGCCCGACATCGTGCAGATTCACACCGATCACTATCGCAGCCCCGCTGCGCTGCCCGACGACGCCGTGCTGGTCGTCGGCACGGGGCAGTCCGGCAGCCAGATCGCCGATGAGCTTTACCGGAATGGTCGCCGTGTCTACCTCAGCGTTGGGGGCGCGCCCCGCGTCCCACGTTTCTATCGCGGCAGGGATGTGGTCTGGTGGCTGGACAGGATGGGCTTCTTCGACGTGGAGGTCACGGCGCTCGAGTCGAGCCGGGAACGATTCGCGGCCAACCCGGCGGCGAGCGGTAAAGACGGTGGCCGCGACATGAACCTGCACCAGTTCGCCAGGGACGGCGTGACGCTGCTGGGCCATGCGGTGGGGGCAGACGGCGGCTCGATGTCGTTTGCTCCGGACCTGAAAGAGAGCCTCGCCAGATCGGACGGGTTCGTGGCCCAGCTAAAGCAAAACATCGACAACTTCATCGCCAAACGCGGCATCGATGCGCCCCCGGCGCTGCCTGACCCCGATCTGCGGGATGGCTACGACGCGGAGATCGTCGAGCAGTTGGACCTGCGCTGTGCGGGCATCGGCAGCATCGTGTGGGGCACAGGCTACCGGTACGACTACAGGTGGATTAAGCTGCCCATCCTCGATCAGGACGACTATCCCATCCAGCAGCGGGGCGTCAGCGATTTCCCCGGCCTGTATTTCGTCGGGCTTTACTTCATGCACACGCGCGGGTCGGGGCTGCTGTCGGGCGTCGCCGCCGACGCGGAATACGTCGCCCGGCACATCGCCGCCCAATCCTGAGCGGGCCGCGCGGTAGATAACCGTATCGGGGTGGGTGATGCCCCTCACCGGCCCGGCGGTATGGTGAGAATAAAGGAAAGCCCGGTCCGCGCGACCGGGCTTTTTACGTATCGACGGTCAGGGCGTCAGGCCGTCGCCACGAGCGCCAGCACGACCAGCACGATGTACAGCGCCCAGGCAGCCCCGGCGATGGCTATCGAGACGAGGGCGGCGGTCGTTTTATTCTCGATGCTGCGGGCCGCGTTCTGGCTGAGCCACCACGCAGCGCCCCCGATCAGCGCGCCGATGAGGCCCCCCGCGACGAGGATGCTGGCGATCATGATGATCAGGGTCGAGCCGGTGATGATCTTGATCAGCGTGGGCAGCGGCGGGGCGTAGGGCTGCTCGACGCCGTCCACGAGGATGCCGGGCAGGCTGTCCAGAAAATTGCCCTTGAACCGGATTTCGTGCTCGGCCCCGGTCGTGTCGGTCAGGGTGAACTTGTTGGCGAAGAACTTCTTCCTGACGCGCTCGCCGAGGTGGAAAATTTGCAGCCCGCCTAAGATGGGGTTCACCTTGAGCACGAGGTCGTCCCCGGACGTGCCCAGCGGGATCGTGTAGTCGTTCACAGCCGCCTCCTGTATGAGCGATAGAAAAGGGATATGTGCGATATCTGGATAATTTGCGTCCAGATATTGTAGGTGCGGGGGGAGGGATGTCAAACGGGGTAGGGGCGCTGCGCCGTTCTCCATGCGGGGGAATGACGCGCTCGGTCGCCGGGGCGAGGTCCCGACCGGATGCGATGGTTTAGAAACGCAGAGCGTTTTCACTGGGAGAACGGCACAGCCGTTCTCCACGTTATCCGTCGACTGTGTATCAGCGACCGGCGAGATAGCGGTAGCCTTCCTCATTATCGCGCCAGCTTTCCTCGAACGCCTCACGGACCGCCTCGGACGGCGCGCGCTCTATGCGCACAGCCAGCAGATCGCCCGCCTTGAGATGCAGCCCGTCGACCTGTTCCTGCGGGATGACGACGACGTAGCGATTTCCATCCCTGCGGAGCTTCCCGAAGAACATGGTATTCCCTCTGTGAGACGATCCCCTGTGAGCAACAATCAATTATGCACGGCGTGAAGGCGACGGCAAGCAGGCCGAGGTCGGGATGCACATCGCAACCCCGGCGGAGCGACCCTCGCCCGGCGTGGGGCCAGGAGCGGTTCATTCACCTCAGCTATTCACATCCCGGCAGCGGCGGGAGGCGGTTAAT
>CAZWUX010000326.1:0-5263 GCA_964637665.1 uncultured Anaerolineae bacterium | reverse complement strand
GGGATCAGGCGGTTTTTCAACCTCGACACGGCGGCCTACCGGGACGGTCCGCTGGAGGGGCGGGTCAAGGAGCTGCTGGGACTCGTCGCGTCGGCGGTATTGCGCTGCAACGACTGCATCGACTA
Organism: uncultured Anaerolineae bacterium; assembly: GCA_964637665.1. Classification (GTDB taxonomy): domain Bacteria; phylum Chloroflexota; class Anaerolineae; order Aggregatilineales; family UBA3940; genus CAZWUX01. Next base: position 5,138 of record CAZWUX010000326.1, on the reverse strand, counting down.
TCACCTCGACCAGTGCGTAGACGCCGGGTGGTCGGATGAGGAGCTATATGACGCGCTGAACGTCGCGCTGGTCGTCGGGGGGAGCATCGTCATCCCGCACCTGCGGCACGCGGTCGAGACGATCGATTTGCTGCGGGTGGAGGGAGAATAGGCCGCCGATCACGCGTCGCCGTTCTGGCGGATCGTCCCGGCGGTGACGTGCCAGATGGCGGCATTCTGCAAAAAGGAATCGGCGATGAGGTCCGGCTCAGCGGTGGTGACGATGACCTGCTCGACGCCGCCGATGCGATCCAGCAGGTAGGTGCGGCGGTGGGGGTCCAGCTCGGCGGCCACCTCGTCGAGCAGCAGGACGGGTGACTCCCCGGTTTGCTCGGCCATCCAGCCCAGTTCGGCCAGCTTCAGGGCGAGCACGGCGGTGCGGGCCTGCCCGCGCGAGCCGTACAGGCCGAGGTCGCGCCCGTTGACGATGAAGCGGAACTCGTCGCGCTGGGGGCCGATCAGCGTCATGCCGCGCTTGATCTCCGCGCGGCGGTTGGCGCGCAGGGCCTCCTCGAATCGTTCGTGGAACTCGGCCTGAGGAAGCTGGGGAAGCGCCGCCGCGCCGAGATCGCCCGCGTCGAAGGTCAGCTGGCCGTTGGCTGGCTCCGCCGCGTCGAAGCCCGGCTCGTAGCGCAGACGTAGATGCTCGTGGTCGCCGCTGAGGTCGGCGTGCGCGACCTGCGCGCGGCGCTCCAGGGCGCGGATCAGGCGGTAGCGCCCGGCGACGATCACGGCGGCGAAGGACGCCAGCCGCTCGTCCCAGTAGGCAAGCTGTTCGGCGTCGAAGCGCCGCCCGGCCTGCTTCTGCTCCTGAAACTGTTTGAGCAGGGCGTTGCGCTGGCGCAGGACCTTGTCGTAGCGGCTCAGGGCGCGGCAGTAGGCGGGGTCGGTCTGGCAGAGCGTCACGTCGAGGTAGCGCCGCCGCTCGCCGGGCGGCCCCTCCACGAGGGCGAGGTCCTGCGGCAGGAACATCACGACGCGCACCTCCCCCAGCAGGTCCATCACGCGGCGGGGGATGCCGTCGATGCGGATCTCCTTCTTCAGCCGCCCGCGCTGGTTGCCGCTCTCCAGCATGACGGTGATCTCGATGCGCTTCAGGCCGCCCCCGGTCCGCACCTCGGCCACGAGGCGGGCGAAGGGCAGCGGATCGTCGAGGGCCAGCCAGTTGATCAACTGGCGGTCGGAGGTCGTATAGGGGGAGCGGGAGGTCGCGAGGTAGTAGATGGCCTCAAGCAGGCTCGTCTTGCCCTGCGCGTTGTCGCCCAGCAGGGCGATCACGCCGGTCGGGAAAGGCATCTCAAGCCGGGCATAATTGCGGAAATTGGTCAGCGAGAGATGGGTGATGTGCATACGCTCCACGCGGCCTGTCAGTAGAGGGGCAACGGCCCTTATTCTAACACGGCGCGTGGAGAACGTATAGAACCGCTGCGCGGTTCTAACTTCACGGTTGGGGAATGAACCGCTCGACTGTGTGAGGCAAAGGATCGAGCGTCGTGGAACGGTCGGCAGGCCGGGGCTGCGATGTACAAAACGGCGGGGCCGTATTGACCGGGAGAACGGCTGCGCCGTTCTCCACGCTCACCGGTCCATCTGCCGGTCTATGTGTCTATCGGCGCGGAGTGTTATCCGGGGCGCTGCTCAGCCAGCATCAGGCCGGCAGGCAGGCCCCCGCCCGAAAAGGGGAAACAGGCGGGGGCCTGCGGCGCCCCGGCAGACGCTCAGAAGGGCGCTTCGGACATAGGCCGCATCCCGATCAGCAGAATACGGGACTCGGGTGGTTGGCTCGCCGCAAACACGATCGCCCCGGCCACGCTATCCGCTTCCAACATCTCATCGAGATAGGGCGCGCCCGGCTCGCGGCCCATGCCGAAGGCGAAATGCGTGTCCACACCGCCGGGGGCAATCACGGAGACCTTGACGCCGTGCTTGCGGACCTCGGCGTCGAGGGCCTGACAGAAGCCGACCTGCGCGAACTTCGTCGCGCAGTAGACGGCCACGTCGGGGTAGCCCAGCAGCCCGGCCTGCGACGACACGACGATGATCGACCCGCTCCCGCGCTCGACCATCTCAGGCAGGAAGTGGCGCACGCACAGGAACGTGCTGCGCATGTTGGTGTCCATCATCCAGTCGTAGTCGGCAACGGTGTGGTCGAGCAAGGGGGCGATCTTCGCGACCCCGGCGTTGTTGACGAGGATGTCAATCTGCCCGAACTCGGAGAGGGCGGTCTGTTTGAGATTCAGCACGCCCGCCTCATCGGTCAGGTCGGTGGGAACCGGCAAAGCCCTCACGCCGAGGCCGGTGAGTGCATCGGCCACTGCATTCAGGTCATCCGCCGAGCGCGCGGCTAACACGACATTGACGCCCTCACGCGCCAACGCGCGGGCCGCCGCCGCGCCAATCCCCCGACTCGCGCCGGTCACAACAGCGCACATCCCCTTGAGATCGATCATAACGCCACACCTCCAGACGGGTACGGTGGTGAAAGGTGGGCGAACTCGCTACCGCTTCTTGAAGTACACGTCGGCGGCGACGGCCAGCACGAGCACGAGGCCCTTCAGCAAATACTGCCATGCGGGCTGGACGTTCATGATTTGCAGGCCGTTCGTCAGGCTGGACATGATGAGCGCGCCGATTAGCGCGCCGAACACCGTGCCCACCCCGCCGAGGGTCGACGTGCCGCCCAGGATGGCGGCGGCGATGGCGTCAAGCTCGTAGCCCTCGCCCGCCGCAATCGTACCGTAGCCCACGTAGGAGGCCAACACGACGCCCGCCACGCCCACCAGGAAGCCCATCAGGGTGAAGACCTGCAACACGTTGAGCTTGATGTTGATGCCCGACAGGCGGGCCGCCTCGCGGTTGCCGCCGATGGCGTAGGCATAGCGACCGAAGCGCGTGTTATTCGAGATGTAGGCCATGATCATCGCGGTGACGGCCACCAGCAGAACGGGAATCTGGATGCCGTTGTACTGGTTGACGAGGAACACGTAGGCGACCATCAGGATGGAGAAGAAGGTCGTCATCGTCAGGTCGAGGCCGAGGCTGCGAAGCTCGAAGCCGTACTGCTGCTTACGCTGGCGGCTCCGGAACATGTTGAGAAACATAAACGCGATGACGAGCGCCGCCACGACCCAGCTAAGCGTAGGGGCGAGATAGCCCTGCGCGATGACGGAGAAGGCGGGCTGGTTGGCCGGGATGGTTTTGCCCTGCGTGACGATCAGGATGGCACCGCGCGCGATGAACAGGCCGCCCAGCGTGACGATGAACGAGGGGATGCCGAAGTACGAGATGACGTAGCCCTGAATGAAGCCAAACAGCGTGCCGACCCCGATGCCGATGACGACGGAAAGGAACGCGGCCAGAATCGGCTGGTTGGGAATGAGATCGTACCAGGTATTGGCCTGAAGATAGGCCACGATGACGGACACGAAGCCCGCCGCCTTGCCGACCGACAGGTCAATGTTGCCCGTCACGATGACGAGCACCATGCCAACCGCGAGGAAGGCTGTCACCGTCATCTGGCGGAACAGGTTCGAGAAGTTCTGCGGGTTGAGATACGCGCCGCCCGTCAGCGCGGCGAACAGCAACCAGATCGCAACCAGGGCAAGGATGATGGTGTACGTCTGGATATTCTGCCGGAATTGCTTGAGCAGTTCAGAGGGGAGAGTCACGATGCATCTCCTTGCAGAGCGAAATGAGTCGCAGATTCATTGCCGTTGATGTCGGTCGCGAGCGCCATGATGCGCTCCTGAGTGGCCTCCGACGCGTCAAGCACGCCGTTCGAGCGGCCCTGCGCCATCACGACGACACGGTCACACATCCCAAGCACCTCCTCAAGCTCGCTGGAGGTCATGATAATCGCCACGCCGCTTTCGGCAAGCTCGTTCATCAACTTGTAGATCTCGTACTTGGCCCCCACGTCGATGCCGCGCGTGGGGTCGTCCATCAACAGCACGCTCGGTTTGGACATCAGCCACTTGGCGATGACGACCTTCTGCTGGTTGCCGCCGGACAGGGTGTCGCAGGGAGCCTGAAGGCTGGGGGCCTTGATCGCCAGCTTCTCGGCCTGCTCCATGCTGGCCCGAAGCTCGGCGTTGCGGTCGATGCGCAAAAAGGAAGCGAACTGGTTGAGGTTAGGCAGCGAGATATTCTTGAAAATGGATGCGATCAGGACGAGGCCCTGCCCCTTGCGGTCCTCCGGGACGAGGCTGATGCCGCCCTCGATGGCGTGGCTCGCGCTGCCGGGTTTGAACGCCTCGCCCTTGAAACGGATCGTGCCGGAGGTGATTTTGCCGTATTCGCCGAACAAGGTCATCACAAGCTCGGTGCGACCGGACCCCATCAGGCCCGCGATGCCGAGAATCTCGCCCTCGCGCAGGTCGAAGGTCACGCCGTTCAGGACGCTCTGCCCGGCCTCGCTGGGGCTGTCCGCGTGCAAATCCTCAACTTCGAGGATCACCCTGCCGGGCTTCCGGCTGCCCCTGGGGAAGCGCTCTTTCATCTCGCGCCCGACCATGTAGCGGACCATCGTCTCGCGGTCGAGATTCGCGACCGGCTGCGTGGTGACGGATTTGCCGTCGCGCAGGATGGTAACCGTGTCGGCGATACGGAAAAACTCCTCCAGCTTGTGCGAGATGTAGATGCACGTCACGCCGTGCTCGCGCAGCGTCTCCAGAATGTCCATAAGCTGGTCGATCTCGGATTCGCTGAGCGCGCTGGTCGGCTCGTCGAGGATCAACACCTGGGCGTCCTCGGAGAGGGCCTTGGCGATCTCGACCATCTGCATCTTGCCTACCCCCAGACTCTTGACGAGGGCGTGAGGCGGCACGTCGAGTTCGTATTTTTTCAGGATGGCCTCGGTGTCGGCGTAGAGCTTATCCCAGTTAATGATGCCGCGTTCGGTCGGTTCGTTGCCGAGGTAGATGTTCTCGCCGACGGTCATGGTCGGCACGAGGGTGAGTTCCTGATAGACGATGGCGATGCCCTCGTCGCTGGCCTGCTGGATGGAGCGGCCCTCCAGCTTCAACTCCTCACCCTCGTAGAAGATCGTGCCCTCGTATGACCCGTAAGGGTAGACGCCCGACAGAATCTTCATGAGGGTC
>CAZWUX010000325.1:1548-5264 GCA_964637665.1 uncultured Anaerolineae bacterium | reverse complement strand
CGCCGAAGCCCGGCGAGACCTGAATCTGCGTCAGGTCGCCGATGCCGTACAGGCTCTCCGTCGCGGTGCGCTGGAGGCCGATGCCCAGCGACACGAGGATGACGACCGCCGCCGTGCCGATGATCACGCCGATGGCCGTCAGCGCGACGCGCCCTTTGCGGCGGCTCAGGTTTTCGAGCACGAGCGAAGCTGTCTCCAAGAACGACATGATACGTTCCTCCGGTTACTCCTCCGGCACGACGATCTCACCGCCGCCACCGCCGCCGCTGCCACTCCCGGCGGGTTCGACGCCCGGCGGCAGCCCCTCGACGGGCATGGGCGGCCCTTCCTCGCGGCGCGCGCTGTCCAGCCCCAGCAGCCCCCGGATCGCCCGCCATATTTTCTGGACAGGCGTCTCCGGCGTCTCGACCGACATCCCCTCCGGCGGCATCCCTTCCGGCGACTCCGGGGTGGGCGGCATCTCCTCGACGAACACGGTGAGCGTCTGGGTGATGGCCTGCTGCTCGCCGAAGTCATCGCGGTAGTTCAGCGTGACGGTCACGGGGATCACGCCCGGCTCGGTGGGCAGCAGCGTCGCGTCGATGGTGAAAAAGCCGTCCGCATCGATCAGCCCCACGAGCACGGTGCCGTTCGTCACCTCACCGCCCTCCGATGTGATCTCCATATTGCCCAGCACGACGCCCTCACGCGCGAGGTTGGAGAGCTGGATGGGCAGCAGGCCGGGCTGGCCGACCATAAAGGGGTCCAGATCGCGGTAGAAGCTGACCTCGACCTGCGGCTTGCTGTACACCAGCAGCGAGATCACCTGATCGTCGGTGTACGTCTCGCCCGACGAGTCGCCGTAGACGAAGCTGATCGTGAGCGGGTACGCGCCCGGATCCGCCGACACGTTCACGACGAGCCGCTGCGTCACGGTCTGCGACGCGCCCATCACGAGATCGCCGAGGAACTGGATGTTCGACGAGCCGATCGGCGCGAACGTCGAGAACTCACCGCTCGCCCCACCGATCCCGCCGTTGCCCGTCGTGGTATCGCCGTCGCCCCCGGTCGGGAGCGCCCCGCCGCCACCGACGATCATCGTCACGTCGCGGGCGTCCGACGCGCCGAGGTTGTAGAGGTCGAGCGTCAGCGTAAAGAGCGTGCCCGGCAGCAGGCGGTCCACGTCGGCGGTGTAATCCTGAATCACCAGCCGGGGCCGCAGGCCGGGCGTCGGGGTGGCGGTCGGGGCCTCGCTCAGCTCGACCGCCGGGAACGACAGGTTGAACGTCTCGTCGTAGCTGTTGCCATAGGGGTCGGTGTACGTCGCGTTGACCTGAAGCGTCGCCACCTCGCCCGACATATCCGGGTCGACCGTGAACGGCTGGAAAAACCGGTTTTCGCTGCCCGGCGGCATGTCGCCGACGGCCCGCATGCCGCCCGTCGCGCGCGGGATCAGGTTCCCCGCGACGAAGGTCACGACGACGTTCGTCGCGTTGACCTGTCCGTTGTTCTGGAGCGTCATCTCGAAGTCGATGTCCGTCCCCGGCACGAGCCGCTCCGAGCTTGCGCCGTAGGACGCGATGGACAGCACCGGGCGGATGAACTCCGTCGGGGCGATGGTGGCCGTCGGTTCGGGCGTCGAGGTCGGCTCCGGCGTGTCGGTTGGCTCCGGCGTGCGGGGGCTTCTGACCGTGATGGTCGTCTCCGCCCTATCGCAGCCCGGCTCGATCAACCGCAGCGTGTAGGTGTAGCCGCTCTCGTTGGCCGGAACGCCTGCCGGGACCGTGACGCGCATCAGCGTGCCGGTGCTGGCCGGGTCGATAGCCAGCGAGCTGTACCCTTCGAGCAGCGCGATCTCGACGCCCTCGAAGCCCACCCCGGTGATCAACAGGACCGAATCGACCGTGTTCAGCACGTCGTTGGGCTGCACCGAGTTGATAACCGGGCAGACGCCCGTCTGTGCGTGCGCCGGGCGCGGCGCGGCGGAGATCAGCACCCCGGCGGCCAGCGTGATCACGGCAGCCGCCGTCAGCAGGAAGACGCGAGCGTTACGTTTCATTCGGATTTTCCCCGTCCAGTAGGAGTGTTGAGGCCGCGAGGTAGGTCTCCTCGGTGACGATGCTGCCGTCGAGCAGGAAGATCGTGTCGGTGGCGAAGCCCCGGATGCGCAGGTCGTGCGTCACGACGATGACCGTCCGCCCGGCCTCGTGTAAATCGGTGAGCAGGCGCAGAATCTCGGCGCTGCTCGTCGTATCAAGGTTGCCCGTCGGCTCGTCCGCGAGGATGATCGCCGGGTCGTTCGCCAGCGCGCGGGCGATGGCGACGCGCTGCTGCTGGCCGCCGGAAAGCTCGGAGGGGCGGTGGTACACGCGGTCGCCCAGCCCGACCCGCTGGAGCAGGTCGAGCGCCCGCAGGCGGCGCTCGCGGCGCGGCATCCCGACGAAGCGCAGCGGAAACGCGACGTTCTCCAGCGCGGTCATGCTCGCGACGAGGTTGAACGACTGGAACACGAACCCGGCGACCTCGCGCCGGTACAGCGCCAGCTCGTTCTCGTTAAGTTCGGAGACCTGCCGCCCGCCGACGACGATCTGGCCCCCGCTGGGGCGGTCCAGCCCGCCGATCAGGTGCAGCAGCGTGCTCTTCCCGCTGCCCGACGGCCCCATCACGACTGTGAACGAGCCGCCCTCGATTTCCGCGTCGATGCCCGCCAGCGCGTGCACGGCGATCTGGCCCATCTGGTAGGTCTTGCGCAGCCCGGAGACGCGGATCAGCGCCCCGCCGTCCGGTGATGCCATCCCATTCATGGGTCAGAAGCCGCCAGCCGCCTGCGCCAGCGAGGAAGGCAGATAGGTGACGAGCGCCTGAAGCCCGTACAGCGCGATCATCAGCGCCGTCACGCCGATGGTGAGCCGCCCCCGCTTGACGCCGGGTTCGCCGACCCGCGCCGCGATGACGAGGAGGGCGATCTGCCAGATCGCGTAGATGTCGACCAGCGCCAGCCCCGCACGGGCGAGCAGCGCCACCCCTTCTGCCGCCGGATCGACGAACCCGGACAGCCCCGTTGCCGTGATGGCCTGTCCGCTCACCAGCACGGCGGCAGCCCGCACGAATCCGCGCAGGGCGAGCGGCATCCGCGCCCACGCGGCGATGTTCATGCGCTGGATCATACTGCCGCGCACGCCGAGCAGCGTCAGCAGCAGGTGGTAAGCCCCCCCGATGACGACCCATCCCGCCCACATGCCGAGCGTGCCCAGCAGGGCCGGGAACACGAAGCGGAACAGGGGCCCGGTTGAGAGCTGCTGGGCCTGCATGAACTGTTGCTGCTGATCGGGGCTCATGTCCTCGAAGTTGGGGGGTAGCTGCGCGGGCCCGCCCTGCTGGACCGTGCCGGCTGCGATCACGTGGGCCAGCACGGCGGCGGTCAGCACGAGCAGCGCCAGAAACCACACGCCGCGCGTGCGTTCGAGGATCGCCTCGAAAGTCCGCCGGGGGCGGATGAGAACGCCCCACGCCCAGCTGAGACGAGTGCCCCGCGTCGGATCGGTGGGGAGGGTGGATGTCTGTTCAGTTTCCATGTGATAACCCCGCAGCGTTAGATGCGCCGGGGCTGCGCTCCCGTCCCGGCAGAGTGGCTCCGTACGCACTGTACAGAACCCGGCAGGGCGTTTCCGGGTGATTGGCGAACGGTTCGCCACCTGTTAGCCCTTTTTCGCGGGCAGCCCCGATCGCGCGGCCCG
>CAZWUX010000325.1:0-1448 GCA_964637665.1 uncultured Anaerolineae bacterium | reverse complement strand
GGCCGGATGCTTCCCGCAATGCGGGGTATTTTACTAGATAGGATGGGAATCTGACACAAATTGCGCCCCCGCCGCGAGCGACGGTCGGGGGGACGAGGGTCGATGTGCTTACGAGGCCGCCTCGACCAGCACCTCCGCGGCCATCTCGTACCCCAGCACGACGTGCTCATCCGGCCCTTTGAGGTGGATCGGGCCGTTGAACGGCGACTTCCCGGTGATGACGAGCGGCGTGCCGGGCACGAGGTTGACCTTCGCCAGATAGCGCAGCCGCTCCGGGTCGTGGCTCTTGACCCGGCTGAGCCGGGCGGGCTGCCCCTCCGGCCACTCGGTCAGCGGCGCATCGTTCAGGACGGGCATCACCCCATCGGCGGTGGGGATCGGCTCGCCGTGCGGGCAGCGCGCCGGGTGTCCGGCCAGCTCATCCATCCGCTCGATCAGCTTTTCCGTCATCCCGCGCTCCAGGTTGTCCGTCATGTCGTGGACCTCGTCCCAGCCGAAGCCCATGCACTTCACGAGGTAGACCTCCAGAATACGGTGCCGCCGCAGCACGAGCAGCGCGATCTGCCGCCCCTTCTCGGTGAGCGTCGCGCCCTTGTACGGCTCGTGATTGACCAGACCCTCCTCGGCCATCCGCCGGATCATGCGGGACGCCGCCTGAAGCGAGACGCCCATGCCGTCGGCCAGCATGGAGAGCGTCGCTTCCGGGTGCTCGTCCTGAATGCGGTATATCTCTGCGAGGTAAAACCAGATCGTTGGGCACATAACGGTTGTTCCGGCTGCTGTGAAGCTACAGGATACGGTCGGCGGATGGTGATCGGTGGTCGGGAAGCTGCGAGGCTTACCGATGTTACACGACCAACTATACCCGAAATATAAGAAAATATAAAGGTTTTTATGATAAATATGTGGTTTTTAGGCCGCCCCAAAACGCGGGTACACCTCGTTTGAAACTCCGGTTATCGCCCGCGTCCTGCGCCTATTACATCTAGAAGCAGGATGAATCCGCCGCTGCCAACCTCGATGCGCTGCTGGCCCGGCTGAGCGCTGCCCCGGCGGGCGACTGGGCGGAGGTCCACGCAGCGCTGGGGGAGGGGATGGCCCCCTGGCCGGTATGCGCCTCGCTGCCACAGGGCAGCGTGGCGCGCTGCTTTTGGGCGGTTCCCCATCAAACACCCCACACAACATGGGTCGTTTGCCCCATTGTGACGATCATCACGGCAAGCGATGAGCATCTTCACTGTAGGGAAACCTGAGCAATCCTATAAACTCAGGATGATCTTCTACATTCGCCAAAATTGACTGATAATTTAGAAGATTCCCATAGATTTTTTAGTTGTTTTGTGGATTTTGTTGGGCTAGAATTACTCACGTTACAATTTCTTTAAGGAACCAGGCCCCCATGTCTCACCCGCATCACAAGCTGATCCGTATGCCGGTCTACGACCTCG
>CAZWUX010000324.1:0-5274 GCA_964637665.1 uncultured Anaerolineae bacterium | reverse complement strand
ACCGCCCGCGCGGAGGCCGAGGCTGCCGCGCAGGCCGTCGAGGCGGAAGCGGAGCTTCCCATCCCGCTCGAAGAGTTCACGAGCGCCGATATCGACTGGACATCGGTAGCGGAAGCCGCCGGTGAGGAAGGCGTCACGCTGCACGTCGCAGTCGTGAAGCACACCTTCACCGACTCCCTGCTGCCGCTCATCCCCGTATTTGAGGAGCTGACCGGCATCACAGTGCTGTACGACATGCTCCCGCAGGCCGAATACTGGCCCAAGCTGGCCGTCGACCTGTCCTCCGGGGCCGGTCTGATCGACGTTTACATGACCGGGCCGGAGTACGTGTGGGTCTACGCGCCGCCCGGTTGGATCGAGCCGCTGGACGACTACATCAACAACCCTGCCCTGACCGATCCTGACTGGTACAACCCCGGCGACTTCTACGAGGCCGCCTGGAATGCCAACCGCTGGGACGGCGAGACGCTGGGTCATGGCGGCTATGGCAAGGGTCCGGTTTACGCCATCCCCGTCACCTACGAGATCATGTCGCTGGCCTACAACCCGCAGATGCTCGCCGACGCGGGTATCGAGGTCGATGAGGGCTGGCCTCACACGTGGGATGATGTCTACGAGGCTGCCGCTGCCACCGCCCAGGATACCGACGGCGACGGCAAGAACGACCAGTTCGGCATCGTCTCGCGCGGTCACCGCGCGTGGCCGTCCATGTTCGGTGGCTACTCGAACATCTTCTATTCCTACGGGGCGCTCGACTTCGACGAGAACATGATACCCGTCGTGAACAGCCCCGAAGGCATCGCCGCCACCCAGATGTGGGTCGACATCATTCAGGCCGGTGGCCCGCCCGACATCACCGACTGGCAGTGGTACCAGGTATCGCAGGGCTTCGCCGCTGGCAACGCCGCGATGGTCATCGACTGCGACTGGTTCGCCGCCGCGACCTACGAGCAGCCCGACATCTCACAGGTCGCAGGCGAGCTCAGCTACGCGGTCACCCCGCCCGGCCCCGATGGCGAGCAGGTCCAGGACATCTGGTTCTGGTCGCTGGGCATGAACCCCGCCTCCTACAAGAAGGATGCCGCGTGGCTGTTCATGGAATGGGCCACCAGCGAGCCGGTGATGCGCCGCGCGACCATCGACTACAACAACTGGAACCCGCCGCGCGAATCGGTCTGGAATGACCCCGAAGTCGTCGAGATCACCTCACAGTGGAGCAACTACCGCGAAGTCGTCGAGGCCGCTCGCCCGAACTCGAAGGTTCCGCACGCCGTGAACCCGCTGGTCGAGGCCGCGCTGGACTCCTGGTGGGGCAACGTTCAGGACGCCCTGCTGGGGACCGTCACGGTTGAGGAGGCGCTGAACAAAGCCTCGGATGAGATGTACAACGTCATGGACATGGCGGGGTACTACGACAACTAGCCGCCGTTCTGGTAAAACGCCGGTTCCGTAGTTTGCTGTACGCATAGCAAAAGGGGTCTGCCCTGACTTCACGGGCAGACCCCACCGAAGGAGTGCTCGATGACAAAAAGGAGATTCCCTCTCTTTGCATCACTGCCAAGCCTCATTCTCGTTCTGGGCATCGTGATCTATCCCCTCATCTACGCTTTCTACCTGAGCATGACGAACCGCATCCGGGTCAATCCCGTTTACAAGTTCGTTGGCCTGAAGAACTTCCTGCACAATCTGACCGATCCCCAGTTCTGGGAGTACGTCAAGATCACCGCGATCTTCGTCATCGTGTCGGTCGCGCTGGAGCTGCTGATCGGGTTTGGCCTCGCGCTCCTTCTCAACGAGGATATCAAAGGGCGTTCGATCTTCCGGGTCATCCTGCTGATCCCGCTCATGATCCCGCCGGTCGTCGCCGCGTTGATGTGGAAGGTCATGCTCGACGCGACCACCGGCCCGGTCAACTATCTGCTCGGCGAGATCGGGATCAACGCGCCGATGTGGCTGGCCTCCAACCAGACGGCCCTTTTGACGTTGATCACAATCGATGTCTGGATCAACGTTCCGTTCGTCACGTTGATCCTGCTGTCGGGGTTGCAGTCCGTGCCGAAGACGATGTACGAGGCCGCCTCGGTGGACGGTGCGGGCCGCTGGAAGACCTTCAAAATGGTCACCCTGCCGATGATCACCCCCATGATCTACCTGGTCCTGCTTTTCCGGCTCGCGCTGGCGCTCAACTCATGTGACACGATCTACGCCACGACAGCGGGCGGCCCCAACATCGCCACGACGACGCTCAACTTTGCGACCTTCAAGCAGATGTTCGAATACGGCTTTATGGGGTACGCCGCCTCGCTCGGCATCACGGTCTTCCTGCTGATCTACTTCATCACCAACTCGCTCGTCGGTAAAACGCGGCATATGTGGAGAGGAGCGTAGCCATGATGCGCGAACCCGGGGCTCTCGGCAGCCGGTCACGGAAGCTGTTCGTATACGCCCTCCTGATTCTTGCGGCGATCATCGCGCTGTTCCCGATTTACTGGATCTTCCTGACATCCATCAAAGCCCCGATGGAGGTCACGTCCGGTGTGCCCAAGTTCTTCAACTTCCAGCCGACTCTGGAGAATTACGCGATCGTGCTCGGCCTCTCGACCGGCGGCGGGCGTGTCAGCGGCGCGGGGTCGGGGCACGTGGCGTTTCTCACGTATTTCAAGAACACGCTGATCATCGTCCCGTCCGCCGTGCTGCTCTCGCTGCTGCTGGGTCTGCCCGTCGCCTACGCGATGGCCCGCTACCGCTTTAAGCTGCGCGAGAATCTCTACTTCTTCTTTCTCAGCCTGTACTTCATGCCCGCCGCTCTGATCCTGATCCCGCTCTATCTGGTTTATCAGCGGTTCGGACTCTACAACACGCGGCTGGGGCTGGTGCTGATCTTGCAGTTGATCAACCTGCCGCTGGTCGTCCTGATCATGCGCAGTTTCTTCGAGGACATCTCCGCCGAGATCGAGCAGAGCGCGATGGTCGACGGCAGCAGCCGCCTGCGGGCCTTCGTGAAGATCACCTTTCCGCTGGCCCTGCCCGGCCTGATGTCGACCCTGTTCCTGAGCACCATCTTTAGCTGGAACAACTTCATGTTCGGCGTCATCCTCGCCACCACGAAAACACAGCCGGTGACGGTCGGTATTCTGGCGTACAAATCTTACGAGGCGATCCTGTGGGGCCAGATGGCCGCCGCCAGCCTCATCACCGCCGTGCCCGTGCTCATCTTAGCCATCCTGATCCAGCGCTACATCGTTCAGGGACTGTCGCTGGGCGCTGTGAAAGGCTAGAGGCCAGCGCCGCGCATCATTATTAGAGGAGATTCGAAATTGGCTTCCATAACCATCGACCGGGTCTGGAAGATCTACAACGAGGGCAAAGGCAGCCGCGAGGTTCAAGCCGTCAAGGATGTCAGCATCGAGATTCACGACGGCGAGTTCCTGTGCCTGCTGGGTCCGTCCGGCTGCGGAAAAACCTCCACGCTCCGCATGGTGGCGGGGCTTGAGGACATCACACGCGGCGAGATATCCATCGGGGATCGGGTGATCAACAAGCTGCACCCCTCCCAGCGCGACATCGCGATGGTCTTCGAGACGTACGCCCTGTACGAGCACCTGACCGTTCACGACAACATCGCCTTCCCGCTCCACGTGCGCAACATGGGCGAGGCCGAGATCGAGAGCCGCGTGAGCCGGGCGGTGGAAATCCTCGACATCGGCGACATTCTGGACCGCCGCCCTGCCCAGATCAGCGACGGGCAGAAGCAGCGCGTGTCGATCGGTCGGGCCATCGTGCGCCAGCCATCGGCCTTCCTGATGGATGAGCCGATCTCGCATCTGGACGCCCTGCTGCGCAGCCGGATGCGCCGCGAGATCACCCACCTTCAGCGGGAGCTTGGCACGACGACCGTCTACGTGACACACGACCAGCTTGAGGCCGTCGCGATGGCCGACCGCATCGCCGTGATGCACCTCGGAGAAATTCAGCAGCTCGCTTCTCCACAGGAGATCTTCGACAGACCGGCTAATCAGTTCGTGGCCGATTTCGTTGGCGAGCCGCCGATGAATTTCCTCGAAGTCGAGGTTGCAGCCACTTCGGAGGGCGTCGATCTCCGAAGCGCGGGATTCCTCGTCTGCCTGCGCGATCCAAAGCGCGTGGAGGCGCTTCGCCAGCACGACAGCCCGACCGTGACGCTCGGCGTCCGCCCCATGCACGTCGACGTTCATCTGACCGAGGTGGAGTGCGCCGTCGCGGCGCAGGTTTACGTGGTCGAGCCGCTCGACGAATTCAACATCATCACCGTCACCGTGAACGGATCGCGCCTGCTGGTCGAATCCGATCCCGGCATCCGCCCGGACCTCGATCAGACCGTCTGGCTGACCTTCCCGGATGAATACCTGCACCTGTTCCACCCCGGCACGGGGAAAAGCCTGCTGAGCTGATCGTTCCTCATCGCCATCTTGATATCGAGGTGACCTTATGGCACAAGTGACCTTACAGGACGTGAGTAAGTCATACAACGGCGTCGAAGCCGTCAAGTCGCTCTCGCTCGACATCGACGACGGTAAGCTGCTGGCCCTGCTGGGGCCGCCCGGCGCGGGCAAGAGTTCGACCGTCAAGATGATCGCGGGTGTGGAGGATGTCACCGAAGGGGAGGTTCTCTTCGACGACGAAGCCGTGACCACCCTGCCCCCCAACCAGCGCGACGTTGCGATGGTGTTCGAGAGCTACGCGCTTTACCCGCACATGACGGCCTTCGACAACATCGCCTACCCGCTGCGGGAGCATAAGCGCAAGCTTGGCCTCGACGAGACGCAGATCGCCGACGAGGTCAACCGGGTCGCCGATCTGCTCCAGTTCCGCGAGCATCTGGGGCGCAAGCCCGGCCACCTGAGCGGCGGCCAGAAGCAGCGCGTCGCGCTGGGCCGGGCGCTGGTGCGCCGCCCCCGCGTGCTGCTGCTCGACGAGCCGATTGCCCATCTGGACGCCCGCCTGCGCCACCATCTGCGCGGCGAGCTGAAGCGCATCCAGCGCGAGCGGAACGTCACGACCGTCTATTCAACCCCCGACTATCTGGAGGCCATCGCCGTCGCCGACGAGGTTGCCGTGATGTTCGACGGCGAGCTTCATCAGGTCGCCCCGCCCGCCGAGATTCTGGAGCATCCGGCGACGGCCCGCATCGCCGAGCTTGTCGGCGATCCGCCCATGAACATCCTGCCCGCCAGCCTGATCACGGAGGACGACCAACTCCGGATCAACTGCGAGGTGATCCAGGCCATACTGCCC
>CAZWUX010000323.1:0-5307 GCA_964637665.1 uncultured Anaerolineae bacterium | reverse complement strand
CCTTCAGGTGGCCGGAGTGGGCGCGGCGGTCGCGGCGATTGTGCTGATTACGCTGTGAGTGCAGAGTGCCAAGTGCCAAGTGCCGAGTGGAGTTGACGCTCCGCCAGGGCTGGCTGTGCTGATTAGTCTTTTATAGTTGGGGGATGAACCGCTCGGTCGCCGGGAGCGGGGGATTGGGCGTCGTGGCACGGTCGCCCCGCCGAGCTTGTGATGCGTCTACCGGCCTGCCGCCGGATTTCCGCATCGACCCCCGCCTACCCGACCGTCGCTCAGCGCACACTCCCTCGCCCTCACGCCCGGAGCAGTTCATTCCCCATCGTGGAGTTGGCGACGATGCTTGCATCGCGCCAACTCCCGGTGAAAATGGTAGAGTCATTTTCAACCTTGACCACCCTCCCCACCTGAACGTATGATGGAGATGATTTCATTTCTCCACCCCCTGACTGCGTGGAGGGCCGCATGGAAACCTCATCCCACATCGGGCGCTACGCGATCCAATCCGAGCTGGGGCGCGGCGGCATGGCGATCGTCTACCTCGCCTTCGACCCGCGCTTCGAGCGGCGCGTCGCCGTCAAGGTGCTGCCCCGCGAGTTCCTGTTCGACGGCGGCTTTCCGGCCCGCTTCGAGCGCGAGGCGAAGGCCATCGCCGCGCTGGAGCACTACGCCATCGTGCCCGTGTACGACTTCGGTGAGCACGAGGGCCAGCCCTACCTCGTGATGCGCTACATGCCCGGCGGCTCGCTCGCCGACCGGGTGAGGCAGGGGCCGCTCTCGCTGGCGGATGTCACCGCCATCGTCGAGCGGGTGGCCGCCGCGCTGGAGATCGCCCACCGCCAGGGCGTGATCCACCGCGACGTGAAGCCCGGCAACGTCCTGTTCGACGCCGAGGGCCACGCCTACCTGACGGATTTCGGCATCGTGAAGCTCACCGAGGCGACCGCCCAGCTCACCGGCAGCGGCATCGTCGGCACCCCGTCGTACATGGCCCCGGAGATGACCCGGCCCGGCGGCACGACGCCGCTCATCGACGTGTACGCGCTGGGCGTCACGCTCTTTCAGGCCCTCGCCGGACACCTGCCCTACGAGGCCGACACGCCGATGGGCACCGCGCTGGCCCACGTCACGAACCCCATCCCCGACATCCGCGAGGATCGCCCCGACCTGCCCGGCGGCGTCCAGACCGTCATCCTGCGCGCGCTCGCCAAAGACCCGGAGCTGCGCTACTCATCCCCCCTCGCACTGGTGGATGACCTGCACGCGGCGGCGCGCGGCGACCTGCCCGGCCCGGCCCCCCGATCCCCCCACCCCGCTGGCGATGTGACGATCCCGGTCGGCGGGGACACCTTCGACGAGGCCCTTACGGAACCGGATACAGGTTATACGCCCCCCGTGCCGGATACCGGCCACACCCCCACCCCACCCGGCGTAGAGTACGCGGAGCATCCGCCTGCCGATGCGACACTGACACCGGAGGATATCGAGGCGACGCCGCCCATGCCGGTCAGTACCGGCGTGGAGGCATCAGCGCCTGCACCAACCGCTGCCCCGGCAAAGACCGGCGTGGGAGACGCATCACGCAAAAAGGGCGTCCCGATCGGGGTGTGGATCGGCGGCGCGGCGCTGCTCGTCGCCGGGGTCGTCGGCGGCGCGCTCGCGCTGACGGGCGCGCTGGGCGGCGGCGGGGGAGCCGCGGCGGAAATTCCGCCCACCGAGCCGCCCGCCGCGGTCGAGGCCGCACCGGAGCAGCCCGAATCCAGCGCGGCGGAGCCGGAGCAGCCAGAACCGGCTGAGGCCGCGCCGGAGGAAATGCCGACGGTCGAGGTGCTGGGTGGTTTAGAGGGCGAGGAGGCCGCCGGGTTCGAGGCCGTCATTGCGACCTTCGAGGCGATGCACCCCGACATCGACGTGATCTACACCGTCCCACCCGACTATCTGGGGGAGCTGACCCGGCGCGTCGAGGCGGGCGAGCCGCCCGACGTGGCCTTTGCGGATCCGGGTACGTTGAGGTGGCTCGTCGAGATCGGCGCGGTGGCCCCGCTGTGGGGCGAGGCGCGCGGGCAGGTCGAGGCCCACTACGCGCCCGGCTGGATCGAGCTGGCGTCCGTCGGCGGCGAGCCTTACGGCGTGTTCCAGCGCGTCGACGCGAAGGGCCTCGTCTGGTACAACCGGCGCAACTTCGAGGAGATGGGCTACGCCCCCCCTGAGACGTGGGAGGAGTTCGCCCAGCTTCAGGAGTGGATGGTGGCGGATGGCCTCACGCCCTGGTGCATCGGCATCGAGTCGGGCGGCGCGACGGGCTGGGTCGGCACGGACTGGATCGAGACGATGATGCTGCGCCTCTTCCCCGCCGAGGTCTACGACGCCTGGACGGCGGGCGATCTGCCGTTCACCTCCGAGGAGGTGCTCACCGCGTGGGATTTCGTCAACGACCCCTGGAGAGGCTTCGGGTACGTGTCCGGCGGGCCGGAGGCCATCCCGGCGACGAGCTTCATGGACTCGCCGTCCGGCCTGTTCACCGATCCGCCCGGCTGCTGGCTGCACATGCAGGGCTCGTTCATCCGGTACTTCTTCCCGGAGGAGGTTCAGGCGAACCTCGACGAGATGGTTGGCTTCTTCCCGGTGCCGCCCGTCGACTCCGGCCTGCCTCCCACGCTGGAGGTGGCGGGCGACGTGGCCGTGGTGATGGCGGGCCACGACCGCCCGGAGGTCCGGGCCTTCGTCGAGTTCCTCGCCACCCCGGAGGCGGTCGAGCCGTGGGCGCGGCGCGGCGGCGCGCTGTTCCCCCACCGGGGCCAGGACATCGCGTGGTATCCGACCGATGTCGAGCGGGCGCTGGTCGAGACGATCCAGCAGGCCGAGGTCGTGCGCTTCGACGCATCGGACCAGATGCCGCCGGGGTGCAATCAGGCCTTCTGGGAGGGCGTCACCGCCTATGCGAACGGGGCGTCCATCCCCGACGCGGCGTCAGCCATCGACGCCGCCTGCGGGTATTAGGCAGATCGGGCGGGCTGCGCTCTGCCGCCCGCCCCGCCTGAAATCAACCTCACCCGGAAAAGGACTACAGATGATGACCATGCGTCAGGCTGCGGCAGGCGTGGGATGGCGATACTGGCAAACGGGTTCTTCTATGGGTTGACAATTGGGCAGCCTGAGTGTGTTGAAGTGCTGTGTACTTTGACCCTAATCATGTCATCGTCGATCTTCACATGAGCCAGCACAAAGCCTGATAGTGGCGGGTAATGTAATGGCTCATCTCTGGTTGATCTGTCAGAGTAGGCCCGTAAGTGTATCAAGCATGTCCTCCGCTTCTACATAAATTGCGGACGAACCCCGAAACCAGGAGAAGTCCATTAAACTGCCATGTCCTGATTGCAGTGTATGTCCAGGTCCTGAGTGAGGGAGGCACAAGATGTCACTGGGGCGTCGTTTTTTTGAGATGCAATGGACATTGAGACGAGAGTGGTTTGGTGTGTGGGAAGTGCGAGACTACTACACCAAGCTGGAACAGCGAGCCCAGGCAGGCGCTAAGATCACCTTTGGTTACATTCTGATGGTGGTGGTCTCGGCAACGTTGGCCACAGGAGGGTTGCTGCTGAACAGCCCGGCTGTGGTGATTGGTTCGATGTGCGTGGCCCCCTTCATAGGTCCTTCACGAGCCGTGTGTATTGGGGGGTTGTTTCGCAACCGACGTGTCTTTCTAGGTGGGGTGGTCAAGCAGTTGTTGGGCTTACTTATCGTGGGTGCAGGGATAGCCTACGTCATCACAACTTTGCTGCGAGCCAGTGTGCCAGAGGTGGGGATCACTGCCGAAATTCTGCTGCGGGCAATGCCTGCCGCGCGAGACGCGGTACTCAGCGTGCTGATCGCTATCGCGGCTGGGGCTGCTGCAGCGCTGGCGCTATCTGCCGATCCACGCGTCGTGGAAACGCCATGGGGGGAGGTGATTGACGCGGTAATTGGGGTGGAGATCGCCATTGCGCTCATTCCACCCGCCTCGGTGGTAGGCATCGGCCTGGCTTTTGGCCAGTGGGATATCAGCCGCAATGCTTTTCTGTTGCTGATGGTGAATGTGTTGGGGTTGGATATCTTTGGGAGCATGATAATGATGTTGCTGCGTGGCATACGAGTCCAGTACCTCACCATCGAGAAGGCAATCCGGCAGACGGCGGAATCCACGCTGGTCGCTGCTCCAGATGTCATGACGGCGGGCAGCACAATCAACGTAACCCTGCTGAGCGATACCGTCGCCAGTGTCTACGTCACCGTGCGGAATCAAGCTGGCGGAACGGTGCCGGACTCTCTAGCTCAAACCATCGCGACTCATGTCAAAGACGAAACAGGCTGCCGGAGTGAGGTGACGGTGGAGATAATCCCCTGCCAGACTTACTCTACACTATGATGAGGAGGAGCAAGGTGAAACTGACGCTGACCGTTGTGCGCGACGACGATGCCGACGAGGTCGTAGATGCCCTGGTCGCCCATGGTTTCTACGTCACGCGGTTGACAAGCACGGGCGGCTTTCTGCGAATGGGCAACACCGTACTCATGAGTGGCGTGGAAGATGATCAACTAGAGCAGATGATGAAGGTCATTCGAAGTCATACCCAGATTCACATCCAGCCGCCGGGATCCCGGATATTGGAGGAGACACAGGTGAGCAGAGCGGTGGTCTTTGTGCTGGGGATGGAGCAGATGGAGAAATTATGAGGGGGCGGAGATACTCGACGCGCTGGACCGCCACGCGGCTGAACTGCGCGCGATGGGCGTCGAGCGGATCGGCGCGTTCGGCTCGCACGTCCGGGTGAGGGCCGGACAGACGGCGACATCGACATCCTCGTGTCGCTCGCCGAGCATACCTTCGACGCCTACATGGACGTGAAGCTGTTCCTCGAAGACCTGTTTGAGCGGGAGGTCGACCTCGTGCTGGCGGACAGCCTCAAGCCCGCGCTGCGTCCCCACATACTCGAAGACGTGCACTATGCCTCGGACGTTTAGGGCGTATCGCCCACCTAGACCCCCCTACCCCACCAATCGGATAAAAAACGAGCCGCATCTTTTGACCGTCACAACCCGGCAGGCTGGGGTTGCGATGTGCTTTCGGTGTTGGAGGCAGAGTAAAATCATATCTGTGGATTGTGGATGGGGGTTTTACGTGGAGTTCGCGTATAGAACCGTGTAGCGATTCTAACTGGCGAACTCCCAGTCAAAAATCGAAGGTTTTTGTACCTGCACTTCATGAAAGCGTATCCCCGATGATCGACCGTAAAGGCATCGCCTCCTATCTGCTCATCACCTTCGGGCTGACCT
>CAZWUX010000322.1:2677-5318 GCA_964637665.1 uncultured Anaerolineae bacterium | reverse complement strand
CGGCGGCCACGCCCCGCGTTTCAGCGGCCTGCCCGCGGGACCCGGTGAAGCGGCGGGGGTGCGCAGGGGTGGCCTGCGCCTGTGCCAGTGGCTCGGCGACCAGCCAGCCGATGAAGCCCGCCGCCGCCAGCGCCAGCGTGCGCAGTGCGCTGCGCCGAGAGGTGATGTCCGTCATGCGGGGTTGGGGCCAGCGCCGCCAGGCGTGGAAGGCCACGAGCGGCAGGGCGGCCAGCCCCAGCATCCAGTGCCAGGCGATCAAGGTCTGGTAGAACGGGCCGAGAAAGGGGCCGATGCGCCACTGCCACATCAGGCCGAGAGTGGCAGTGGACACGATAAGCACAGCCAGCACGATGGAGACGATCACGACGACGCCCCGATCGAAGCGCCGACCCAGACCGCGCTTCAGAGAGCGGTAGGAGATCGCCGCCTTCCTGGGGGCAAGTGCGATGAGCGCCCTCCCGGCGATCCGGTGGGCGTCGAACAGCCAGGGTGACCACGTCCCGATCAGCATGACACCGCCCGTCAGGCCGAGGGCGACCACCAGCGCGAGCAGTATGGCGTTCACATAACGCAGCAGCATAGCGATCCCGTCCGGCTCCCGTTCGGTGACCTGACGTTAGCAGGCGGTGAGATGGTCTGCAAGCGTTTCTTAACCGGGAGAACGGCTGCGCCGTTCCCCATTCCCCGCGGTGGGTGGATCGGCTTATACTACGTCAAAGGACCTCTGTCACACAAAGGAGATCGACATGACCGGGACATTCGTCCACGTGGACGACGTTGAGCGCGAGCAGCTTGACTGGGGCGAACTCGGATGGCTGAGCCGCCCGCCCACGACCGGCGCGGAGCACCTGACCGTGATCGCGGTCGAACTCCTGCCGGGGCACGGCCACGACTTCCACAAGCACCCCGATCAGGAAGAGGTGATCTACGTGGTCGACGGGGAGGTCGAGCAGTGGATCGAGCGGGAGAAACGGACGCTCAGGCCGGGGGACTCGGCGTTCATCGGCATGGGGGTCGTACACGCCTCGTTTAACGTATCAGACGTGCCTATCCATTTGCTCGCGATCCTCGGCCCGTGCGTGGGTGAAGGCGGCTACGAGATGGTCGGCGTGGCGGACGAGGAGCCGTGGAAGAGTCTGCGCGGGTAGGCTGACGGTGGAGCAGTTAGACCCCTCCCCCGGCCCCTCCCCATGGCTGGAGAGGGGAGAAGCGTCTAACATGTCGTCTGACCTGCCGCCAAGCTGTGAGACGGTCTGGACGCAGGGAAGGCGGGTGGGAAAAGAAAGTTGAGTGATGGGCGGGACGGCGCTGATCGGCCTCCGCGAGCAGGCGCAGATCGGCAGGATCGCCATAAAAAAACGCCCCCGTGCTGGCGGGGGCGTTTTGATTCCGGTAATGCGCTATTCCTCAACTGCGCCGGGGATGGGGCGCACGTAGTTCAGCTCTGAGAGCTGGCGGACCTGCTCGGCGGCCCGGTAGGAGCTGCGGACCAGCGGGCCGCTCTCCACCCACTTGTAGCCAAGCTCCTCCTGGCCGATGCGCTTTAGCTCGGCGAACTCCTCCGGCCTGTAGTAGCGGGCGATGGGCAGGTGCTTCTTGCTGGGCTGGAGGTACTGACCGAGGGTCAGGATGTCGACGTGGAGTTCGGAGAGGTCGCGCATGACCTCAACCACCTCGTCGAACGTCTCGCCGAGGCCGAGCATGATGCCGCTTTTGGTCAGCACGAGGGGGTCCATGCGCTTGGCGTTGCCGAGAGTCATCAGCGCCCACTCGTAGTGGTCCTGCGGCTGCACCTTCTTGAACAGGCGGGGGACCGTCTCGACGTTGTGGTTCAGAATTTCGGGCTGGGCGTCCATCACGATCTGGAGCGCGTCGGCGCTGCCCTTGAAGTCGGGGATCAGCACCTCGATGGAGCAGCCGGGATGGACCTGCCGGATGCGCTCGATGACCATGGCGATGATCGGCGCGCCGCCGTCCGTGCGCTCGTCGCGGTTGACGGAGGTGATGACGACGTGCTGGAGGTTCATGCGGCGCACGGACTCGGCCACGCGATCCGGCTCGCGCCAGTCGAGCGGCTCAGGGCGTCCGGTTTTAATGTCGCAGAAGCCGCACGAACGGGTGCAGATATCGCCCATCATGAGGAAGGTGGCCGTGCCCTTGCCCCAGCACTCGCCGAGGTTGGGGCACATCGCCTCCTCGCAGACGGTGTGAAGCTCCTTGCTGCGCATCAGGCCGCGCAGCCACTCGTAGGTTTCGCCGCCGGGGGCGCGCACCCGGATCCACTCCGGGCGGCGGCGGGGTTTCTGCGGTTCATTTTCGACAGTCTGGATGTCGTCGACGTGGATGTCCATGAATGATGAGATACCTGTCTACTCGATTACGATACACTGCCCGCGCAGTGCGCCCAGATTATAGCGGGGGAGCGGCGATCCGGTCAATGGCTCGCTGCGCTCGCTTGTAGTTTCGAGTCGCCACGAGTTTTCAGTTTTTTCGATCAGGGGGATGAAAAGCGCCTGGCGGCGGAGGTCAGCCCGGCGGCATTGAGCGGCGGTCGGGTTAACGACGGACGATGCGTGTTCCGGCCACCCGCCTCACCGGGCGAAACCCCCACCGGCCTTCGGCCACCTCCCCCATGACTGGG
>CAZWUX010000322.1:0-2577 GCA_964637665.1 uncultured Anaerolineae bacterium | reverse complement strand
CCGCCTCACCGGGCGAAACCCCCACCGGCCTTCGGCCACCTCCCCCATGACTGGGGGAGGAAAGTGCCGAGCGCGGCGGATTCTGGCGAGATTCTCACTAAGAATTAAAGAAATGCTAATAGGGTTGTCTACCCGGCGCTGATGCGGTTGTGGACCATGCCGCGAATCTCGCCGAGGGAGGCCACGTCGTGGTCGGACATCCAGCCGTCGAGTTCGGTCAGCACGCGGCGCAGGCCCGCCGCGCCGTGACGGTGGGCGGCGGTCGCCAGCCCGACGGCGGATGCGCCCGCCATGATCATCTCGATGGCGTCGCGTCCGTGCAGCACGCCGCCCGTGCCGATGATGGGCACGTCGAAGGCCCGGCTGAGTTCGTAGACCATGCGCACGGCGATGGGGCGCAGCGCCTCGCCGGAGACGCCGCCCACGCGGTTGCTCAGCACGGGCAGGCCCGACTCCACGTCGATGACCATGCCGGGCATCGTGTTGGACACGGTGAGCATATCCGCGCCTGCGTCGATGACGGCGGCGGCGATCTCGATCAGGTTGGGCACGTTGGGCGCGAGCTTCACGCTGAGCGGTCCGCTGAACCCGGTGCGGGCGGCGGCGGTCGCGGCGGCGGCGGTGTCGCAGGCGGTGGCGAACGGCTTGCCCATCTCGTCCTCGACGTTGGGGCAGGAGATGTTGACCTCCAGCAGATCGGGTTCGGCCTGAGCAATGGTCCGCGCCACGTCAGCGTAGCCGCCCGCCGTCTCGGCGAAGATGCTGGCGAACAGCAGGACGCCCTGCCGGGCCAGCGTGGATTTCAGGTCGGCAAGCTGGGAGGCGGCGGCCTCCGCGCCGGGGTTGTCGAGGCCGACGGCGTTGATCATCCCCATGCCCCAGTCGTGCAGGGTCGGCTCAGGGTGGCCGGTGCGCGGCGCGGGGCCGACGGAGTTCATGGTCAGTGCGCCGATGCCGCTGGCGGCGAGGGCGGCGGCCTCCGCCCCCCAGGGGCTGGAGGCGAGCACGAGCGGCGATTGCAGGGTGAGAGGGCCGAGGTGAGTCGTGAGATCAGGGAGCATGGCGGTTGGTCGACCTGCTTTCTTCGAGCCAGGCGGTGATGAATTGATGCTGATCGTACGTGATGCGGTCGAGAGAGAGCAGCGTGTCGAGCACGTCCTGAAGCGTCAGGATAGTGTGAACGGTGTAGCCCTGCGTGGCGAGGTATTCAACGCCGCCCATCTGCCGGTCGACGACGACGAAGATGTCACTGACTTGAAGCTGCACGGTTTCGAGCAGGTCGATGGCCTCGAACTTGCTCTGCGCGCGGGAGATCACGTCGTCGACGATGAGCACCTGCTCGCCGGGGCGGTAGCTACCCTCGATGAAACGCTCGGTGCCGTGCGTCTTCACGCTGGGGCGTGGATAGATCAGGGGGATGTCCGCCGCAAGGCTGAAGGCCACGCCGATAGGCAGCCCGGCCATCGGGATGGCAGCGATGCGATCGAAGGTCAGATCGGCGGCGAGGGCCTGCATCATCCGGGCGATGCGGCGCAGCGTGGCCGGGCGGTCGACCAGCATCCGCAGGTCGAGATAGACCGGCGACGTTTCCCCGGACTTGAGGATGAACTCGCCGAACTTGATAGCGCCCATATCGTGCAGGTTCGTGATCAGGGATTCGGTGTCAAGCATTGCCATAGAGTCTACTCGCTGAGAGATCGGTGGTGCGTGATAGCGTCCTTCAGTTGTCGTGCAGCCTGCTCGGCAGCATAAGTATACTCCGCCCCGGTCGAGGCGTACAGGATGGCGCGGGAGGCGCTGATCAGCGGGCCGACGCCCTCCGCAGTCGAGCCGAAGCGCGCGGCGGCGTCGAGCGTGCCGCCCTGCGCGCCGATGCCGGGGATGAGAAAGGGCAGGGAAGGCGCGCGCTGGCGGATCGAGGCCAGCTCGTCCTCGTACGTCGCACCGACGACCAGCCCGACCGTGCCCTGCGGGTATTCCTCCGCCCACCCCTGCGCGGCGTCAACGACGGCCTGATAGAGCATCGCCCCCTCGCCGGGGTGATCCTGGAAGCGCGGGGCGTCGGGGTTGGACGTGCGGGCCAGCACGTACATCCCCCGGCCCGGATAGCCCTCAAGCAGTGGGGTGACGGCGTCCGCGCCGACGTAAGGGCTGACGGTCACGGCGTCGGCACCAAATGCCTCGAAGGCGGCCCGCGCGTACTGGCGCTGGGTGCTGCCGATGTCGCCGAACTTGGCGTCGAGCAGGACGGGCTTCTCCGGGGGGATGGCGTCGAGCGTCAGCTCAAGGGCCCGGATTCCCGCCGAGCCATACGCCAGAAAGAAGGCGAGATTGGGCTTGAACGCGCAGGCGTGCGCCGCCGTCGCCTCGACGATGGACCGGCAGAACAGGGCGATGCCGTCCGCGCCCTGTTCGGTGAGATGGGGTGGCATACGCGCGGGATCGGGATCGAGGCCGACGCACAGCCACGACCCCGTTTCCGCCTGGGCGGTGATGAGCTTTTCGCGGAAAGTCATCGCGATCAGGCCCGGCCCAACACGGCGGCCAGCAGCGCCATACGGATATAGACGCCGTTCT
>CAZWUX010000321.1:0-5321 GCA_964637665.1 uncultured Anaerolineae bacterium | reverse complement strand
CCCGCCGTGACGGGCCACGCGTCTGCGCCGTCGTGGGAGGTGATCGTCACACTCTGCGGGTAATCGAACTGGCCTTCAAGCGCCTCAGCCGCTTCCTCAGGCGACATCCCACCCAGATCGATGTTCCACACGCTGACGCCGGGGAAGATCAGGCCCTCGTAGTAAACCTGATACCCGGCGACGAGCAGCGCCGCAACGAGGTTCGAGAGCAGCAGGATCGTGACGACGACGAGCGTAATGCGGGCCAGCCAGACATGCGCCCTGGGCCGCTTCCCGGCGCTCGCCTTCGCCTGCCGCTGATGTGTAGTTCGGGCTGTCATAGGGCTGCCTCAGTATCATCCGCGCCCCGCAGGCAGTGCCGGGGCCACAGCGGGCGTAGTCTGGATTTTATCATTATCGAGGGCGGGATGAAAGCGGAAGAAGACCCTATAGACAGCTAGCACCGCCCGGCGAAGTTCGCCATAATGGGCGCGGCGGGCGCGATCCGCCACAAATTGGGTCAGACGGAGCAGGAGGAAAAGCCGCCATGCCGCAGGTCGAACCGCCTTACGAGCCGCCGGATGAGGAACGGGGCAAGCTCATCATCCCGCCGCGCAAAAAGCCGGATGACGACAATGGGTATTTCGAGGCGCTGACGGAGGCGGTCTTTCAGGCCGGGTTTAGCTGGCAGGTCGTGCGCAATAAGTGGCCGAACTTCCGGCAGGCCTTCGATGGGTTCGACATTGACACGGTGGCGCGCTACGATGCGCGGGACATCGAACGGTTAACGTCCGATCCCGGCATCGTGCGCAATGGGCAGAAGATCGAGGCCACCATCCATAATGCGCGCGTCATGCGTGACCTCGTCGCGGAGCATGGCTCGTTCCACGCTTATCTGCGCTCGCTCGACGGGCAGCCGTACCCGGCGCGGCGCGAGGCGCTGGCCGGGCAGTTCAAATGGTTGGGCCGGACGGGCGTCTTCGTCTTCCTCTACACGGTGGATGAGGATGTCCCCGCCTGGGAGGACCGCTGATCCCGGCGATCAGCCGGGCACGCCGCGCACGATGGCGCAGCCGTAAGCGGGCGTCTCCGCCGGATCGGGTGGCCTGCCCGCCTTGACGGCCTCCACCGCCCGGTCGAGGTAGTTGACGGTCGGCTCCTCCTGGCGGAATGAGCGGTCGTCGACTGCACCCTGATAGGCGAGCCTGCCCTCCGGCGTCACGACGAACACGTGCGGCGTCACCTGCGCGCCGTAGGCAGCGGCGACCTCGCCGCTCGCGTCGTGCAGAATCGGCGCGGCGATGTCCATCTCGTACGCCCACTGCTCGATCTCGCCGGGCGTCTCCGTCGCGTTGCTGTCGACGTGCAGCAGCCGGATCCCCTGCTCGGACCAGCGGCCACTGCGCTCGGCAAAATAGTCGTCGTAGTGACGCGTCCAGGGGCAGTCACCCGACCAGAAGTTCAGCACGACGACCTTACCCCGGAAATCGGCCAGCGTCAGCTCGACGCCGGACAGCACGTCGGTCAGCGTGAAATCGGGCGCCTCCAGGCCCGGCGACAGCGGTTTAGACTTTTCCGAATCCATTTTCTCTCCCACATGGCGGCGTTTCGCACCGCGAATAATGCCTGCTGATAAGATTTCGGTGGCCTTCCGGCCCAGCCGATCTATAGCCTATCGCAGCGGCGCGCGCACTTCCAGTTTGAACCGGCCCGATTCACCCGGCTTGCAGACGCATCATCTGGCTTTTCGATCCCGCTTCTGCTACACTGGCCCCCGTGATGAAACGACTGCTAACCACCCTCCGCGCGGCGCTGCCCGCCGCCCTGCTGGCGCTCGCCGCCTTCTCCGCCTGCGCGCCCTCCTCAGCCGGGGATGAATCGTTCGTCGTCGCGGACGTGTTCGCGACGCCCGGCAAGCTGCTGGCAACCATTGCGCTCTCGCCGACGCCCGTCCCGACGGCGACCGTCGAGGGCCAGTCTGCCCCGATCGAGCCTGCCGCCACGCTGCCGCTGCCGACCGCCGTCGTGCTCCAGCCGACGATGCCGATCAACACGCCCGGCCCGACGCCGACGCTCGCCATCGACGCGCCCACCCCGGTCACGGTGACGCCCACCGCCGACTGCGCGCCGCCCGCCCCGTTCCTCGCGCTGTGGCAGGGGAACGAGCAGGCGCGGGCGCTGCTCGGCTGCCCGACCGGATCGCCGCAGCAGGTCAACGGCGTGTTCCAAACTTACGAGCATGGGGTCATGTTCTGGCGGGAGAGTGATGAGAGTATCTTCGTCCTGTCGGATGCCAGCGGCCAGCAGAGCGACACAGGCGGCTCGTGGTGGCGGCTGGAGGATACATTCGAGGAGGGTGAGCCGGAGAGCGATCCCTCGCTGGTGCCGCCTGATGGACTTCAGCAGCCGGTGCGCGGCTTCGGCAAGGTGTGGCGAGCCAACGGCTTCATCCGTGAGGCGACAGGCTGGGCGACGGCCCCGGAGCACGCCGCCGAGAGCACGTGGCTCGACTTCGAGGGGGGATGGATGATGACCGGGCCGGAGGGCGGCACGGTGTACGCGATGATCCCGCTCGACGATCCGCCCCACGCAACCGGGATGGTGTTCGGCGGGAATTAGGCGGCGGATCGAAGAAGAGAAGAAGAGAAATGTATGTGGGGGCGAAGCCCCCACGCCCCCACAAGGGAGCAAGCTCCCTTGACCCATATTAGATTTGCGGCGCGGTACGCGCCGCAAATGGTATTCCTGACGGTAACTTAGTTCAGGCCGAGATGATAGCCTGTGATGCGGGCTACGAGGTCGCGCTGGCAGGCCTCGCAGTAGACCACGCCACTCATGGCCTGCTGCCGCCCGTAGGCCATCGCCTGCTGGGGGGTTGAGGTGAAGCGCAGCGCGCAGACCTCGGTGCAGTATGGCTGCCCGGACCGCCGGATGA
The DNA here is from genome assembly GCA_964637665.1 of uncultured Anaerolineae bacterium. Taxonomy (GTDB): domain Bacteria; phylum Chloroflexota; class Anaerolineae; order Aggregatilineales; family UBA3940; genus CAZWUX01. The sequence goes on along the minus strand of CAZWUX010000321.1, from coordinate 2,407 downwards.
TACGCTCGCCGTTCTCGCGCGGCGCGTCGAACATCTGCCCCAGATAGTGCGCGACGAGATGCCGCAGCGCCAAGTCGCGCATCGTCTCGTCCGCGATCTCCGCCAGCCAGTGGCTCGAAATGAGCGAGACAAGCCCACGCCGTGAAAAGCCCATCGCCCGCCGGTCGTCCACATCGTCGCCCGTCGCACCCCCCTCCGAACGATCGTCGACGAGTGGTAAATCCGTCAGGGAAAGATCGAAGTGGGGGTTGCTGGCCTGCCAGGGTTCAAGCTCGACGGTGCGGAGATAGCGTGAGGCGAGGATATTCGCGCCCTGATCGTCCATACAGCGGGCCGTGTACCAGTCCACATCGCGGTAGGGCGTCCAGTTCGGCGCGGCGGGAATCTGCCACGATCCGAACACACGCGCCGCAGGCAACGGATCGAACTGGCCCGGCTTGCCGAAATGCTTGCGCAGCAGGTCGAACACGTCCTCGACCGTGCGGACCAGCAGCCGCGCATCCCTGGGGTGGGCGTCGGTCGTCCACGTGATGGAGATATACGTTCGGCGCATGCTGACCTCCGCACGGCGCATCCAGCCGCGTCACATCTCCATGAAGCGGCGGAACGCCACGTTGAAGACGCCGGGCTTGTCCCACATGACGAAGTGCCCGGCCCCGGTGACCGGGACCACCGCCGCGTGGGGAACGTGCTTCGTGAACAGGCGAAGCTGGCGCGGGCTGACGACGACATCCTGCGTGCCGTAGATCGCCATGACGGGCATCTCAAGCGACGAGAGGCCCGCCGTGAAGTCCGTGCGACGGAGCGAATCGATGCTCTTGAAGAATGAGTCGATGGTGAAACCCGGCGCGTTCTTGATCGTCATCTCGTAGAAAAGCTGTGGATTCTCGCGGGAGACGAACGGCGACCACAGTCTGAGAAACGTGCGCAGCAGGGGGGCATCCTCGCCGCCGAGCATCAGCCGTGCAATGAAGCGCCGCCCGGCCAGCTTGAGGAACAGGCTCAGGGAGCGCCCGTCGACCGGCGACCCGACGACGGCGACCTTGCTGACGCGCTCCGGGTGCTCCAGCGCGACGCCCAGCGCCGTCGTGCCGCCCATCGAGTGGCCCATGATGGGCACTTCGACGATGCCGAGGGCGTCCATAAACTGGGGGATGAGGGCGATGAAGTCGCGGACCTCGAAGGATTGGCGGCGGTCCTTATCGGATTCGCCGAAGCCCCAGAGGTCGGGGGCGTACATGCGGTACTGGTCCTGGAAGGTTTCGATGGTCGAGCGCCACGTGTTCCAGGCCTGGGTCCAGCCGTGAATCAGGATGACCGGCGGCCCGGACCCCACCACCTCGTAGTGGAGATTCCCCTGGTCTGTGACGATTGAGGGCACAGCAGCTCCCGTCGTGCAGCCTGCACGCGATGTTTACGCCTCGTCCATTTCCTCGAGGATGGAGTACAGCAGTTCAAGCAGCACGTTCTTGACGCTATCGCTGTCAGGCGCAATACACGGCAGCATCTTCACGCCGGGATCGAGGCGCAGCGCCACGCGCAGGTCATCCACCGACCAGGCGTCGGGTAGATCCTGCTTGTTGGCGGCTACGACGTAGGGCGTGGGCGCGTAGGCGCGGAACGTTTCAAGGATGGATTTTGCCTCGCGGAACGTCTCAGGGCGCGACGAGTCAACAAGCACCACGAAGCCGAGCATCCCCTGCGAGAGAATCTCCCACATGAAGTTGAAGCGCCGCTGGCCGGGCGTGCCGAACAGGTAAAGGACGAGGTCGTCGTCGACCGTGATGCGCCCGAAGTCCATCGCGACCGTCGTCTGCTCCTTGATCCGCTCCTCGTCAGAGCTGATGGCGCGCTCGGTCGAGACGACATCGATCTCGCTGATCGACTGGACGAACTCCGTCTTGCCTGAGCTAAACGGCCCGGTAACGACCATCTTTACCGTCTGAGTCTTCATGCGTATATCGCTCTCCCAAAATCAGGCGCCCGCTTGAAAGCGCCCTGGACCCGCTGGATGCCTATTCAGACCCCATGCCCTGCAAATGATCGATCAACCGCCCGACGAGCGCGCGCTTGTGCTTCTTTTCGTCGGGGCTGAGCTTCTGGCGGCGGCGCGCGTGGCCCAGCTCGATCAGGCCCGCCTCGCGCAGGCTGCCCACCACGCGCCGGATCTGCCGGTTGCTCATGTTGAGCTTGTTGGCGATCATGCGGATCGTGTTATCCGGCTTGACGTAGTTCAGCACCCGCCACTCGTCGCTGTTCAGCTCAAGGTCAGAGAGCTTCACATCCGGGCGCTTGTTGAAGCTCAGCGTCACGTCGAGGCTGGGGATTTCCTCCTCAAGCTGCTCGTCGCGCTTCTGCCGCCGGGCGATGTGGATGATGACGTTTTCGAGGTTGAGCGGGATCGTGA
>CAZWUX010000320.1:219-5340 GCA_964637665.1 uncultured Anaerolineae bacterium | reverse complement strand
CTGGTGACGAACGACCATCCGGAGTGCTGGAAGACGGGCCACGCGTCGAGTGTCGTCGAGATGATCATCGTGGCGAGGATGAACAGGACGCTCGCCCCGGCCAACGCTAAGCCACGTTGAAACCATTTATCCGCCGAAGACTTCCTCTTTCTCCCAGCTCTTGCCTCGATTGCACTCGTGGTCTCAGTAGTCATTGAACCTCCTTTGCGCCGCAAGTAGAGAAGCGGTGTGGGACTCAAGCGAGTCCCACACCGTTAGCGGTTTACTGATCAATGCTTAAGGCTTTAACCCTCTGCGTTGATCATGTCGACTTTTTCGAGCGCCCTGGCCTCCAGCGAGGCGGGAAGGGGCGAGTAGAGCAGCTCCTGCGCGAGATCGTCACCTTCGGTCAGGTCCCAGGTGATGAAGTCCTTGAGGGCCGCTGCCGTCGCGTCGTCGTAGCCGCAGGTCCAGGCCAGCATCCAGGTCGCGCCGGCGATGGGATAGCCCTCGCCGCCCACGTTCAGGATGTTGAACCGCAGGTCGTCGGGGATCTCGATGCCATCCGCCGCCGCCGCCGTCGACTCGAGCGTCGGGGTGATGGCGTTGCCGTCCTCGTTCATCATGTCGGCGACGGGGATGCCGTTGGTCATGGCGTACGACAGCTCGATGTAGCCGACCGCGCCGGGGTTCTGCTGGATCTGCGCGGCGACGCCGTCGTTCTTCTCGCCACCGACCGAGTTCGGCGCGGGCCACTCGACTTCCTTGCCAGCGCCGGGGCCATTGGCCCATTCATCGGAGACGCTGCTCAGGTAGGTGGTGAAGATGCTGGTCGTGCCCGACCCATCAGAGCGGTGGGCGACGATGATGTCCTCGTCGGGCAGCGTGACATCCGGGTTGAGTTCGGCAATCGCCGGGTCGCTCCAGTTGTCGATGTTACCGAGGAAGATGTCAGCCAGGACTGGCCCGGACAGGGTCAGGCTGTCGACGCCCTCCAGATTGTAGCCGATGGCGACTGCCCCGAATACGGTGGGGATGTGGACCGGGGTGCAGCCACGGGCCTCGGTCGCAGCAGCGAGTTCCTCGTCGGTGAGAAAGGCATCAGAGCCGCCGAAGTCGGTCTGCTGGCCGATGAACTGCTCGACGCCGCCGCCCGATCCGATCGACTGGTAGTTGATGCTGACGCCGGGCTGGACGTTGCCTGTGTATTCCGCGATCCACTCCAGGTAGATGGGGGCGGGGAACGAAGCCCCGGCGCCCAGCAGATCGCCCGTCAGGTCGCCGCCTGCCATTTCTTCTTCGGCAGCCGGTTCTTCAGTGTCCGCTGCTGCCGGTTCCTCGGCTGCGGGGGCCTCGGTTGCTGCACCGCCGCACGCGATCAACATGAGTGCGGTCAGGGCTAGCAGGGCAAACAGGGTGAGAAACTTGCGCAAATTCATGCAGTTCTTCTCCTCTTAACGTGTTCGGATAGGTTGGTTCACGCCCCTTACCATACTGAACCGAGGTTAAAAACATTTTTTCGCCGTGTTAAGAGGTGATTAAGGTTTCGTGGCAACTGAGGGATCGCTGAACTGCCCTCGGCGAGAGGCAAAAAAATACCCTCCCGCGCCGGCGAGAGGGTATCTGTTGACAAGGTGCTTATTTTGTTATTCATCACAGATGTGCAGCCGCCCCTGTGATGCGTCATAAAGCGTCTGGGAAGGCGCTTAAAGCTCCAGAAGCTCGATCAGGCGTTTGTAGTCGACGTATTCGGCCATCAGCCCTTCAAAACGGGCGAGTTTCTGCGCCTGTCCGAGGCGCGTCTTGCCGAACACACTCTCGATCCTTTCGACGGTTTCGAGCGTGTTGGTTGGGACGAGCAGCACCGTCACGCCCAGCTCGTCAGCACGGCGCAGGACACTCGCACTGGGCCGCAGGTTGCCCGACAGCACGAGGGCCGCCGTCGACGTTTCGAGCGCGGCAAGCTGTACGTCCGTCCGGTCGCCGCCGGTGATGACGGCCTTGTTCTGGTGGACCCGGAAGCGCGACAGCGCCTCCTGCGCGCCCATCGCGCCGACCATCAGCGTCTCGACGAGGGCTTCGTCGTCGCGCGTCTTACCGATCACCTTCGCGTCGAGCACATCGATCAGCTCGTGAACGCTGATCGCGGCTAATTCGGGGCGTTCGATCAGCGTGCCCAGTACGTTGATGCCCTGCTCCACAAAGAAGGGGATGGCCTGATTCTCTACGAAGTCAAGCTCATCGCGCGGGATGCGGTTGAGAATCACGCCCAGCAGCCGCTCTCGGAGGCGGAACTGGGCGGCGAGGGTGTCGTCCAGCATACGCAGCCGCCCCCGGTACTTGACGACGGCCAGCACGCTTGCGTCGAGCAGCTCGGCCACGTACGGCGTCGAGAGGCCTAGCGCGTAACCCATGCGCAGGCTGCCGCCGCCCTCCAGCAGCAGCAGGTCCTTGCCTTCTCCGGCTGCGGCTGCCGCTTGCTTGATCTTATCGACCAGGCCACAGCCATCGTCGTCTCCAAGGCAGTCGGGCAGCAGCTCCGGCGTCACGACGACGGGTGCGAGTTCGCGCGGGTCTTCTTCCAGCGCGAGCACGTTCTTGACGAAGGTCACGTCCTCGTCGACGATGTACCCACCCATTTGCATCGCTTCGTAACTGACGGGTTTCAGGTAGCCAATCTTGTACCCTTCGGCCTGAAGGCGCTTGCCGATACCAAGGCAGACAGCGGTCTTCCCGGAGAATTGCTCGATTGACGTGATGTATAGTGCCTTCATTACCTGCTTGTCCTCTCGGCTATGAATATCCTGTCGCCCTGCCCGGCGATCCCCCGGCGGGCGATGGGGAATGTACCCACATTATAGGCTGATTCGGCTAAAAATTAACGCTAGAATCACAACTCGTTGCGATACGTCTGGTTATCCTATTCCTTGCTGCTGAGCACGAGTCGCATGTCGATGGCGATCGCGCCCTGGCCTTTCTCGAAGACCATCAGCGGGTTGATGTCAAGCTCGGCGATCTCAGGGAAGTCGGTCACAAGCTGGCCGATGCGCAGCAGTGCGTCGATGATGGCCTCCTTGTCGACCGGGGGGTTACCCCGCACGCCGTCGAGCAGCGCGCGCGCCCGGATCTCGTCGAGCATCTGCTTGGTCTCGTGTTTCGAGAAGGGGGCGATGCGGAAAGTTGCGTCTTTGAGAATCTCAACGTAGATACCGCCCAGCGCGAATGTCACGAGCGGGCCGAACTGCGGGTCGCGGTTCATGCCGACGAGCACTTCCAGCCCCTTCGGCATCATCTCCTGCACGAGGCAGCCCCAGATGCGCGCTCCTTCGACGTACCGCTGCGCCCGGTAGACCATCAACTCGAACGCGTCACGCACGTCCTGCGCGGACTGAAGGCCGACGCGAACGCCGCCCACATCCGTCTTGTGCAGGATGTCCGGCGACGCGATCTTGAGCACCACCGGGTACCCAATTTGATTGGCGATCTCAACCGCTTCCTCCGGCGTCTCGGCAAGTTCCGACCTGGGGATGCGGAAACCGTAGGCATCTAAGATTGTCCGTGCCTCGAAGTCGCCGATTGTTACCCGGCCCGCCTGCCGTGTTTCCTCGAAAACCTTTGCGACGGCTTCCTTATCCACGACGAACTGCTCGTATTCGGGCAGTGGCTCGGCTTTGGCTTCCCGATACTCAGCCATCGCGCGCAAGGCGGAGACTGCCCGCTCAGGGAAGGGGTAGTTGGGCACGCCGCGCTCGGTGAGAATGTGGATGCCTTTGCTCACCTCTTTCTCGCCCATGAAGCAGCCAAGCACAGGGACATCGGCCTCGTCCGACAGGTTGGCGATGGCCTCCGCCGTGCCGGGGATGTCCGTCATGGCCTGAGGCGTCAGGATGACGAGCACGCCATCGACGTTGGGGTCGTGCGCCACGGTGTCGATGGCGAACTGGTAGCGGTCGGCAGCGGAATCCCCCAGCACGTCGACCGGGTTGGCCGCCGAGGCTGCGTCCGGCAGATAGCTTTCCAGCTTGTGGATCGTCTCGTTCTCGAACCGGGCGATTGTCAGGCCGCTGCGCTCGATGGCGTCCGTCGCGAGGATGCCGGGGCCGCCCGCGTTCGTGATGATGGCGATGCGGTCGCCCGGCAGGGGCGGCTGGTAGGCGAAAGCGCGCGCGTAGTCGAACATCTCCTCCATCGTATGGGCGCGCACGATACCAGCCTGCTTGAAGGCGGCAGCATATGCCTGCTCCGACCCGGCCAGCGACCCGGTGTGGGAGGACACCGCGCGCGATCCGGCCTTCGTGACGCCGGATTTCAACGCGATGATGGGCTTCTTCTTGCTGACCACGCGCGCCGTCTCAATGAACTCGCGCCCGTTGCCCACGCCCTCGATGTAGGCCATCAGCGCATTGGCGTGCGGATCGTCGGCCCACAACCGGAACAGGTCGATCTCGTTGACATCGGCCTTATTCCCCAATGAGACGAATTTCGAGAAGCCAAGCTCTCCGGCCAGTGACCAGTCGAGCACCGCCGTGCCGAGCGCGCCCGACTGCGAGGTAAAGTTGATGGGGCCTTTGGGCGGCGTGCCCGCCGCAAATGAGGCGTTCAGTGGGGTGAACGTGTCGATCACGCCCAGGCAGTTGGGGCCGATCACGCGCGTGCCGTACTTTTTGGCGATCTCAAGCACCTCGCGCTCCCGTTCGAGGCCCTCATGCCCGGCCTCGCGGAACCCGGCGGTGATGACGACGACGGCGGGAATGCCCTTTTCGCCGCATTCCTTCATGGCCCCCGGCACGTACTTGTAGGGGATCACGATGACAGCCAGGTCGATGCTGCCCTCGACATCCAGCACGCTGGGGTAGGCGGGCAGGTCGAAAATCTCATCGGCCTTGGGGTTGATAGGGTAGACTTTTCCCGTCTTGGCGAACCCGCTCTTGACGAGGTTCTCCACCACAGCGAATCCGAGCTTGTCGGGATCGCGGGAGGCGCCGATGACGGCTACCGACTGAGGCGCGAAAAACTTGTTCAGCATAGAGTTGAGTTCCTGTTAGGCTATACGGCGGTTCAACTGGTGGGCGCATGGACGATAACGGGCGCGCCCGACGGATGTGCAATGGTTTCCAGGCTGACGACGTTCAGGCGATAGTC
>CAZWUX010000320.1:0-209 GCA_964637665.1 uncultured Anaerolineae bacterium | reverse complement strand
ACGTTCATCTCCTGCCCTTTGACGAGGTCGGGCACGATGTAGAGCGCCCATTCCTCGCCGTCGGGCAGCAGGGTATACGCGACGCCTTCCCGGTAAGGTACGTAATCAAACAGCCGATCTCGCCCCGGTCCAGGGCCTTGCGGCGAGCCGGGCCAGGGCGGTTCGCGCCCGCTCTCGACGAGCGCCCACACCTGGATCAGCCCCCCGGC
>CAZWUX010000319.1:0-5343 GCA_964637665.1 uncultured Anaerolineae bacterium | reverse complement strand
CCGGGCAAGCTCGTTGAAGGTCTTGACGGGGTTAATGCCGACGAGACACGCCTCGGCGCAGCGACCGCAGCCCACGCAGCCGACGACGCCGTAGCCGTCCATCTGGTATTTGCCCTTGCGATAGAAACGGTGCCGCTGGCGGGCCGCGTTGGCCTCGCGGAAGTTGTGCCCCCCGGCGACGACGGCGAATTCCTGAAGCGGGCAGCCGTCCCAGGTACGGACACGCTTCCCGGCGTTCAGGGTGAAATCGACTTCGTCTACGACGTTGAAGCAGTAGCAGGTCGGGCAGACGATGGTGCAGGCCCCGCAGGCCAGACATTCCTCGCCAAGCTCATCCCACAGATCGCTGTCGTAGCTCACGGACAGCAGCCCGGCCAGCTCGGTGACATCGGCCTCCAGCCGGTAGGGGAAGCGCGGCCACTTCTCGCTGAGCACCCGGTTGAGGCGGTCGTAATCCTCGTCGGTCGCGTCCACGACGCCCTCGGCCAGCTCCAGCAGGGCCGCGCCCTTCTCGGTCGCCACGTCGACGGCGTAGGTATCGCCCATGTCGGTCAGGTGCAGGTCGAAGCCCTCGGTGGCGCTGGCGGTGCCCATGCTTTTGCAGAAGGACGTATCCGTGCAGGGCGTGAGGCACTCCAGGCTGATGATGGTCATCTCCTCGCGGCGGGCCGTGTAGTGCTGGTCAGCGTAGCCGCCCCGGAAGACGTGATCGAGCAGGTTGATGGCGTGCAGATCGCAGGTGTGCACACCCAGCAGCACGGTCGGCTCGGCCTCGATCAGCGGTTCGACCTCATCATTGTCCAGATCGAACCGAAACAGCTCCTCGCGCTGCGGGAGCAGGAATTTCTTTGGCGGGAGGGTGGTCGTCGTGTAGTCGAGCGCAAGCTCGCCGGGCGAGGTGATCTCCTCGAACAGGTAGCGATCTTGCAGCGACTTCGGACCGACGACGCGGTGACCGGCCAGCAGCCGCTCAACCCATCCGTCGAACGATGACTTAGGAATAACTTTGAAACCCATGTGTGAATGGCTCCTCAAACTGTAGGCGGTCGACCTCGCTGCATCCCGTTCACCGCGCGGCAGGAGTCGGCTAACATTACCTCACGCCATGAGTCTACCGACCCTCACCGGATTGTGAGACTGTTAGAGATCACATAGATCGCGGACAGTGATCATATATTTTGTGAAATATGTCACGGGTTGGGTGAAAAGGCTGTCCGGCGCGGGGCAAACTGGCTTATAATGGGTTTGGGGCTTAGCCCCAAACAGGCAGTCTGCACGATGCAAGCATCGGCGATGCAAGCATCGGTGATGCAAGCATCGACGCAAACTGCACCCCCTCTTTTCTCTGGGGAGAGCCTGCGAACCGTTCAGGAGGAGCCGCGCCCATGCTGGTGCGTGAAGTGATGACGCCCAACCCCATCACCGTGAAGCCCGACAGCGACTATCTGGCCGCTATCGCTCTGATGCGGGCCGCCAAGTGCCGCCATCTGCCGGTCGTGGAGGGCGGCAAGCGGCTCGTCGGCATCATCACCGTCGACGACCTCCAGTATGCCGGGCCGCCGGGCACGCCAAAGGAACACGCCATCCGGCGGGATGGCGTGCTGATGCGCGTCCATGAGGTGATGACGACGCCGGTCGTCAGCGTCTCGCCTGATTACCCGATCGAGGATGCCGCCCGTCTGATGGTGGAGCGCCGGATCGGCTGCCTGCCGGTCGTCGAGGACGACAGTGTGATCGGCATCATCACGGACACCGACCTATTTCACACCCTCGTGAAGATGCTCGGAGGAGGAAGCGCCACGATCCGGCTGACGGTGCGGGTCGACAACCGCCCCGGCGAGTTCGCGGCGCTGACGGAGCACGTCGCCTCGATCGGGGGCAACATCCTCGCCCTCGCCTCGTACCCGGCCCCGACCCCGGACCGGCTCAATGTGACGCTGCGCGTCGAGGGCGTCACGCTCGACGCTCTACTGGATGCAGTGCAGCGCCTCGCATCCATCGAGATTCTCCACATCTGGGACCAAACGGACGCCGCCGAGGAAGAAGTCAGCTAGCGCGGCGGGGCGGACGCCCTTAACCCGGCTGGCAGGCGGGAGCAGGATCCCCTAAACGCCATTCGTGATCCATACGCCGCGCGGATAGGTCCCCAGCACGCGCAGCTCGGCGGCCATCTCCTCGCGCAGGTGGTTTAGCGCGCGCCCGCCGGGGCCGTCGGCGTGGTGGCCGACGTAGTCGAGGTAAAAGCGGTATTTCCAGGGGGAGCCGATGATAGGGCGCGACTCGATCTTCGTCAGGTCGACATCGCGCAGCGCGAAGCAGGCCAGCGCCTTGAACAGCGCGCCGGGCACGTTGTGCAGCGCGAACAGGATCGACGTTTTCACCTCGTCGTCGGGGGCCTCGACCGGCTCGCGCCCCAGCAGGAGGAAGCGGGTGAAGTTCTGGCTGTCGTCCTCGACGGCCTCGTCGAGCACGTCCATGCCGTAGACCTCCGCTGCGAGGCGGCTGGCGAGGGCGGCCACATCACGCGCGCCGGTCTCGCGAATGCGCTGCACGCTTCCGGCGGTGTCGTACCCCGCCTTGACCTCGACCCCCAGCCTGCGGAGATAGCCCTCACACTGAGCGAGGGCCTGGGGATGCGACCGCACGAGCCGCACGTCCGACAGCTCGACGCCGGGGTTGGCGATCAAACAGTGCTGGATGCGAAGCTGCGTCTCGCCGACGATGTAAAAATGGTCGTGGTGCAGCAGCAGGTCGTAGTTGCGGAAGATGCTGCCGGTGAGCGTGTTTTCGATGGGGAGGATGCCCAGATCGACGGTCCCGGCCTCGACCGCCTCAAATATCCCGTCGAAGCTGCGGCAGGGAACGGGCGTGATCGCCTCGCCGAGCGCGGCACGGGCCGCCATCTCGGAATAGGCCCCGCGCTCGCCCTGAAAAGCCACCCGGTCCCCGGTTTCGGTCACTGTTCGCCCCCCTGTCTGCACGTCGGATCACAGCAGGGGAGCATACCACAGGCGGGGGCCAGCGTCGAGCCAGACGGCGTGGAATCGCAGGCCGGGCGGAGTGGAATCACGGCCCCGGAAGCGAGTATGCTCATGTATGAAAACGAAACCTATCACACGAACAGGTGAGGCAGCTATGATGAAGATTCCACGACAGGACGAGGTGGCAACGGCGACTCTGCTGGCAGGCCTGACGATCGGGCTGCTGGCGGCGGGCATCGTCGTCTTCGTCCTGCTTCGCAACCAGAGCAGAGACGAGCGGGAGAGCTTCGACGAGGTCGATCTGGCGTCCGACCAGTCTTTCCCGGCGAGCGATCCGCCCGGCTGGACGGGGTAATCATGGGCGGTGTTCAGATTCAGATAGATTTCCACAGTATTGCGTAACCATCTCCTTCCCGCCGGGTTTTACATACCGAACCACCATCCAGCAGGGAAGGAGAGAGAAATGACTGACACCCCACGCATCGAGGCTGAACGTCAGCCGCTTCTATCAGCGCGCCAGGTCGGCATCGCCGCCGCATTCGGGGGCGCTGCGCTGGCGCTCGTGCTCGCCGGGGTCGTGATCCCGATCCCCGGCACGCCGGTCGTGACGGACCCGCGCGAGATTTTCACGACGACGGGCGCATCGCTGACCGGCCCCATCGGCGGCATCGTGATCGGCATCCTCGCCGGTATCGCCGAGCCGGGCATCCCGCTCGCCAGCCTGTTGGCCCACATCGTGGGCGGCATCTACAACGGACTCGTCTATAAGAATCTGAGCTGGCGCTTCCGTGAGAGCAACGTCACGCGCCTCGCCCTGTGGGCGGTGCAGGTGCTCGGCTACTACATCCTGATCGTCGTCCCGCTGTTCGTCGTCGGGCTGATCATCTTCTATCCCGACCCGGAGTACGGCGGGTTCGTGGCCCTGCTCGGCGCGCTCGAAGTTGGGGCGCTGCCTGAGGCCATCCTGACGACGGTCGTCACGACCATCATCATGGCCGCGCTGCCGGAGCGCTACCGCCGCCCGCTGTGGTAAGCCTCTAAGTGCAATCACAGAAGTCGTGAAGGGTATCACTCCTCTGTGATTGCCTGTAAGTGCAGCCTTTTCCATCAGGATCAATGTGGCTGCACTTAGCCACCGCGCTATTATTCGATATACTGTCACCCAGGTCGCGGCCCGCTGGCTGCGACCTGGGGTTACGTGCGTTATCAACAGGGCATCATTTCATGGACTACGACATCGAGTTCCAGAACGTTTCATTCAAATATGAAGGGGCCGACGATTTCGCCCTGCGCGACATCAACCTGACCATCGCACAGGGCGAGATCGTGCTGATCACCGGCCCGGCGGGCAGCGGCAAGACGACGCTGTGCTCGTGCATCAACGCGCTGGTCCCCCATTACCACGAGGGGGAGCTGAGCGGCGACGTGATCGTGCGCGGTTATAACACCCGCCGGGTGCGCATCGGTGGGCTGGCCTCGCTGGTGGGCATGGTCTTTCAGGACCCGGAGAGCCAGCTCGTCACGGCGAGCGTGGCGGATGAGGTCGCGTTCGGGCCGGAGAATCTCGGCGTGCCGCGCGCCGACATCGACCGGCGGGTCGCGGATGCGCTGGACGCCACCCGGCTGAGCGGTTACGAGGACCGCGTTCCGCACAGCCTGTCGGGCGGCGAGCAGCAGGCGTGCGTCATCGCCGCCGTGTACGCGATGCACCCGGAGATTTACGTGATGGACGAGCCGCTCGCCAACCTCGACCCGGCGGGCCGGGCGCAGGTGCTCTCGCTGGTCGTCGACGTGGCCCGCGAGCGCGGCAAGTCGCTCATCCTGGTCGAGCACGCGCTGGAGGAGGTGCTGCCGTTCGTGGAGCGCGTCATCGTGCTCGACGAGGGGCGGATCGTGCGGGATGGGCCGGTCGAGGACGTGCTGGAGGCGGGGGATTTATCGGAGGTCTTCACCCGCCCGCCCGTCGTGCGGTTGGCCGAGCAGATCGGCATCCGCCCGCTGCCCCTTAACCCGGATGCCTTCTACGACGCCCTGACCGCGCACTATACGCTCGGCACGGTGCCGCCGGACCGGTTTCCGCAGCGGGGCAATCAGCGCGCCAGCGAGCCGGTCATCGAACTGCGTGACGTGTCCTACGCCTATGAGGCGGATACCCCGGCGCTGGACGGCGTCAGCCTGACCATTCAGGATGGGGAACTCGTCGCCATTATGGGGCGGAACGGCTCCGGCAAAACGACGCTCGTGCGGCACATCATCGGGCTGCTCCAGCCGGAGGCCGGAACGGTGACCGTGCTGGGGAAAAACGTCGCCGAGACGCCGACCCACGAACTGGCCCGCGACGTGGGGTTCTGCTTCCAGAACC
>CAZWUX010000318.1:0-5349 GCA_964637665.1 uncultured Anaerolineae bacterium | reverse complement strand
GCACAACCGTAATCTCACGAATATATTTCAACAGTCCCGCCAGGTAATGCCGCGCCGTATCCGAAATGTTGTAGGGCGCTTCCGGATCGAAGAATGCGTTGCGCTCCCCCTTGAACAGCGACTGGTGAACGTGCATCCCGGAGCCGTTGACGCCGAAGATCGGCTTCGGCATGAAGGTAGCATACACGCCCCACGTGGCGGCGATGGCCTTCACCGTGTAGCGGAACGACACGGCGTTGTCGGCGGCGGTCAGCGCGTCGGCGTACTCGAAGTCGATCTCGTGCTGGCCGGACGCCACCTCGTGGTGGCTCGCCTCGACGCTCATGCCCATCTGTTCGAGCGCCAGCACGATGTCCGCCCGGATGGACTGCGCCTCATCCTTCGGGGAGAAGTCGAAATAACCACCCACGTCGTGCGGCACGGCGGCCAGTGGGCTGCCGTCGTTGTTCAGTTTGAACAGGAAGAACTCAAGCTCCGGCCCGCAGTTGTAGGTATAGCCCAGATCCTGTGCGCGGGCAATGGCGCGCTTCAACACGGCGCGGGGATCGCCCATAAACGGCTCGCCGTCGGGCCGTTTGATGTCACAGATCAGCCGCGCGCGGCGGCGCTCCGGTGAGGTCCAGGGCAGCACCCGGTAGGTCGCCTCATCCGGCATGAGGAACATGTCACTTTCCTGAATGCGGGCGAAGCCCTGAATGCTCGACCCGTCGAACCAGACGCCCCGCTCAAGAGCCTCGTCAAGCTGTGCGAGGGGGATGGTCACGCTCTTGATCGTGCCCATAATGTCGGTGAATTGCAGGTCGATAAAGGCAACGCCCTCCGACTCGGCCCGTTCGACAAGCTCGTGCATGAATTTTTGCCTCCTTAAGCAGACTACACGGTTCAGGGGATTCCACCAGATTGCACGGGCGAGAGTTTACATCGTTCAGGTGCTTTGTCAAGCCGATCACCCTCACTCCGGCGCGCCCATGCTGTAGCAGCAGGCCGGGCCATGCGGTATAATCGCCCCAGTTTCGGACCGGAATGCAGAGGGAGAATTCAGGTAAGATGGAGATTACGTGGTACGGGCATAGCTGCTTTCGGCTGATGGAGCGCGGTGTGGCGAGCATCGTCACGGACCCATTCGACGAGAGCCTCGGCTACCCGCTTCCCAACCTCCGTGCCGACATCGTCACCGTGAGCCACGACGCGCCCGGCCACAACGCCGCCGACAACGTCAAGCGCGCGGAGCACGTCCTGACCCGTCCGGGCGAGTACGAGATCGGCGGTGTGTTCATCACGGGCATTGCGACATATAACCTCCGCGCCAAGAAAGAGAACACGCGCCTGAATATCGTCTACGTGTTCGACTTCGACAGCGTCACGGTGGCCCATCTGGGCGATCTCGATCACGTACCCTCCCAATCCCGCATCGAGGAGCTTGGCCCCATCGACGTGCTGCTTGTGCCGGTGGGTGGCGGCGGCGCGCTGAACAGCGCGCAGGCAGCGGAGGTCATCAGCCTGATCGAGCCTTCCACGGTCGTGCCGATGCACTACGCCGACGGGCACACGACGCTCGAACTCGACCCGCTGGATAACTTTCTGAAGGAACTGGGCGTCTCATCCGTCGAGGAAGAGGAGTCGCTCAAGGTCAGAAGCAGCAGCGGATCGGAAGAAACAGAAATCGTCGTCCTGAAATACACCGAATGAAAGCCAGCCCTGCCACCAGAGACAACAAGAGGATAATCGATGATGGTTAAGCTGTTGATGAGCTGGGACATCCAGGATGGTCGCGACGCGGAATACTTCGAGTTTGTGGTACGTGAGTGGGTGCCGGGCATCACGCGGCTGGGCTTGCAGCCCACCGAGGCGTGGTTCACCCTCTACGGCGACTGCCCTCAGGTGTTGACCGGCGGCATCGCGGAGGACCTCAAGGCGATGCAGGCCATCATCGACAGCGAGGAATGGGAGGACCTTCAGGACAGCCTGATGGAGTACGTGACGAACTACCGTCACAAGATCGTCCGCGCGACGGGCACGCTCCAGCTATTCTGATAGGGCGATCGCCAACCGCCCCCCGATCGCCATCCACGCGCCGCAGTTCCGAACACAGCGGCGCGTTTTGTTTGCCGGGGAAATAAAAAAACAGCGCCCGATGTGCTCACCGGGCGCTGCGCTTTTTCTAATGATCCGGCCTCCGTACCTAGTCGTCGGACGCCTTACCGCTCTTGGATGCAGACGGAGTTGTCGAATCGCTTTTCTTCGCGTCGCCCCCGCCGTCCTTGCTCGCCGGCTTGTCCTCTTTGCCCTCTGATCGGGCCGGGGTCGTCAGGCTCGACTTCGATCCGCGGTTGTCCGTCACGTAAAAACCCGACCCCTTGAAGATGATCCCGGCAGGCTGAATCAACCGGTGCACCTCGCCCCCGCACTCCGGGCAGATCTTCACCGGCTCGTCGCTAAAACTCTGGCGTCGCTCGAACCGGACGCCACACTCTTTACACTCATACGCATAAATCGGCATCGAAAATACTCCAAATGAAGTCGAAATCGTCGCGCGGCCCCGTATTGTAAACCCAATCGGGCCGCCTGCCAACCGACTCTGGTTATAGCACCACCGCGTTAGATTTGCATTATACCCCCGCCAGATTCCCGTCAGACTTGACGGAGTCGCGCGTTTCAGGTAAACTTGAGGTCAGATACCCCCTCCCAGGGGGGAGGGGGTCAACAGAACAAGCAAGACACGAGACGCGCCGGGCGATATCGTACGGCAGCTTCCGAAAACGAGGCATCATATGACGCCCCCCAGAGTTAACACGGTCGAGCCGCTCACCCGCGAGCGCGCCGACGAATTCAAAGAGACACTGCTCAACCGGCTGCGCAGCATCGCCGGGCACGTCAACGGCGTCGCGCGGATGATCGAGGATGACAAGTACTGCATCGACGTGATCCACCAGATTCAGGCGGTCCAGTCCGCGCTCGACAAGGTCAGCCTGCTCGTGCTCGACGATCACATGCACCACTGCCTGACGGACGCCATCCGCAGCGGCGATCCGGACGAGCGGGAGCGCGTGCTCGCCGAGATCAAGGACGTGTTCGAGACGTTGAGCAAGCTGTAAACTCCATGCACACGCCCACATCACATTGTTATGAGGGAACCCATGTCCGAAACTAAAAGCAAGCAGTCCACGCTGCCCGTCACGGGCATGACGTGCGCTAACTGCGTCGCCACCGTCGAGAAGGGATTGCGCAAGCTCGACGGCGTGGCCGACGTTCAGGTAAATCTCGCGCTGGAGCGTGCCAGCGTCGTTTACGACCCGGCGCTGCTCAAGGAAGGCGATCTGATCGACCGTATCCGCCTGACCGGCTACGACGTGGCGACGGCCCAGGCCGAACTCGCCATCACCGGCATGACGTGCGCCAACTGCGTCGCGGCGGTCGAGAAGGGCCTGAAAAAGCTCGACGGCGTGCTCGACGCCTCGGTGAACCTCGCGACCGAGAAAGCGGTCGTGACCTACGTGCCCGGCGAGGTGACCTATCGCGACCTCGTCCGGCAGGTCGAGCGCATCGGCTACGGCGTCGTCGAGGCCGAATCCGGCGAGGAGATGGAGGATGCAGAACGCATCGCCCGCCAGGAGGAAATCCGGCGGCAGACGCGGCGGCTGATCGTCGGCGCGATCTTCACCATCCCCCTGTTCCTGCTCAGCATGGGCCGCGACTTCGGCCTGCTCGGCGAATGGGCGCACGCGGCGTGGGTCAACTACCTGTTCTGGGCGCTCGCCACGCCGGTGCAGTTCTACGTTGGCTGGCAGTACTACGAGGGCGGCTATAAGGCGCTGCGCAACGGTTCGGCCAACATGGACGTGCTCGTCGCGCTCGGCTCGTCCGTCGCCTACGTGTTCTCCGTGCTCGTGACGCTCGGTTTCGCGCCGGGGCACGTCTATTTTGAGACGGCGGCGGCCATCATCACCCTGATCGTCACCGGCAAGCTGCTCGAGGCCCGCGCGAAGGGCCAGACCAGCGAGGCGATCAAGAAGCTGATGGGCCTGCGCGCCAAGACCGCCCGCGTCGTCCGCGGCGGCGAGGAGCTTGATATCCCCATCGACCGGGTGGAGGTCGGCGATATCGTCATCGTGCGGCCCGGCGAGAAAATCCCGGTGGACGGCGTCGTGCGCGAGGGCCAGAGCGCCGTCGACGAGAGCATGATCACGGGCGAGAGCCTGCCCGTCGACAAGGAGCCGGGTGACAAGGTTATCGGCGCGACGATCAACAAGCAGGGCTTGCTGCGCTTCGAGGCGACCGCCGTCGGGCGCGAAACGGCACTGGCGCAGATCATCCGCCTCGTCGAGGAGGCACAGGCCAGCAAGGCCCCCATCCAGCGGCTTGCCGATCAAGTCGCTGCGATATTCGTCCCGGCGGTGATCGCCGCCGCCGTCGGCACGTTCCTGATCTGGTACTTTGTCGTGCCGGGCGCGGACTTCACGTCGGCGCTCATCCGGCTCGTCGCCGTGCTCGTCATCTCCTGCCCCTGCGCGATGGGGCTGGCGACGCCGACCGCTATCATGGTCGGGACCGGGCGCGGGGCCGAGCAGGGCATCCTGTTCAAGACGAGCGCCGCGCTGGAGAAGGCCCACAGCCTGACCGCCGTCGTGCTCGACAAGACGGGCACGATCACGCGCGGCGAGCCTGCCGTCACCGATATCGTGGCGGCGGAGGTCGCACTGCCCGCGCTGGCACTGGCGGGCGCTGGCCCGGCAAACGGCGCGGACGGCGGCCCCGGCACGCGCGAGGAGGCGATCCTGCGGCTGGCCGCCAGCGCCGAGCGCGGCTCGGAGCACCCGTTAGGCGCGGCCATCGTACAGGCCGCCGGGGAGCGCGGCATTCCGCTGGCCGATCCGCTCGATTTTGAGGCCACCGCCGGGAAGGGCATCGCTGCCCAGGTGGACGGACGCCAGGTCCTCGTCGGCAGCCAGGGCTTCATGACCGAGCGGGGCATCCCCCTGAACGGGCTGGCGGCGGCAGCCGACCGGCTTCAGGCGCAGGCCCGCACCGCGATGTGGCTGGCCGTCGACGGCGAGGCCGCCGGGCTGATCGCCGTCGCCGACACGATCAAGGACGGCAGCCGTGAGGCCATCGACGAGATGCACCGCCTCGGCCTGCACGTCGCCATGATCACCGGCGACAACGAGCAGACCGCCCGCGCCATCGCGGAAGAAGTCGGCGTGGACGCCGTCTTCGCCGAGGTGCTGCCCGGCGACAAGGCCGCCCACGTCCGGGCGCTTCAGGAACAGGGCTACGTCGTCGGCATGGTCGGCGACGGCATCAACGACGCGCCCGCGCTGGCGCAGGCTGACGTGGGGATCGCCATCGGCA
>CAZWUX010000317.1:0-5351 GCA_964637665.1 uncultured Anaerolineae bacterium | reverse complement strand
CACGAGAAAATCCGTGCGAGGCGTCATTCCGTGCGTCATCGCCTAACACTATTAGGTATTCCTAATATGATTAGGATAACTGCTTCCGGGGCCGGTGTCAAGTGGGATTCACAGCCGTGTGCCATCCAGCGGGGCGATGCGTAGAACGGCGGGGTCGTGGCAAATGGTGGCCCGGCGCGCTTAAACCAAGCTGTCATTCGGCTGCATGAGCCGATTCACCCCGACAGACACGCCCACCCCGGCCCCTTCCCCGACCGTCGCGGGGCCGGTGGAGACGGTCGGGCTGGCAGGCCCCGGAGAGGGGTAGACTGAGGGGCGGCCCGGTAGATAATGTGCGATCTGCCAGCTTAACGAAATATTTAGGTGGATGATAGGACATGTTTAGAGTAATCGGGATATCTTATAAAGGGATATCCGGTGGTGATCGCCTTTCGATCACCGATGAAACACTCACTATGCCTACCATCGCTTAATATGACAAGGAGACTGGCTCATGATCGTGAATATCATCGTATGGATCATCGTCGGCGCGGTTGCGGGCTGGCTCGCCAGCCTAGTCGTGCGCACCAACGCGGCGCAGGGGCTGCTGGGGGACATCGTCGTCGGCATAATCGGCGGCATAATCGGCGGCTTCGTTCTCAACGCCCTCGGCATCGGCGGGGGGGTCAGCGGGATCAACATCGCGAGCATACTCACCGCGTTCATCGGCGCGGTGATACTGCTTCTCATACTGAGGGCCGTTCGCCGGTAGCCATTGGCACCGTGATCCATCTGAAGAAGGCTAGCCCAGCGCGTAGACTGGCGCCCTGAGCGTCGGAGATGAATAGAAAGAGGCCAGCCGCTTCACTGGCCTCTTTTCGTGATTTCCGGGCGGGGAAGCGTCAGTCGGTGCGCTCCAGCACGACGACCGGAATCTCGCGGTCCGTCTTCGCCTGATAGTCGTCGTAGGCGGGCCAGATCGCGGTCATCAGGGGCCACAGGCGCGCTTTTTCCTCCGGGGTGGCGGTGCGGGCGCGGGCCGTAAATTTATCGGCGCGGACCTGCACGGTCACTTCGGGGTTGGCGACGAGGTTGAGATACCACGACGGGTGATGCGCGTGCCCGCCGCGCGATGCCACCAGAATGTAGTTATCGCCGTCCCTGCCGTAGATCAGGGCCGTGCGGCGCAGCTTGCCGGATTTCCGGCCACGCGTGGTGAGCAGCAGTGTGGTCGCGCCGTTCCACTCGTGGCCGACGCGGCCCCCGGTCTTCACGTAGCGGCGGATATGCTTGGCGACCCAGCCCGTCGGGCTGTCGAAAACCTTCTCCTGATTGCTCATCGCTTCCTCTGATTGGTTGAACCGTTAAATTTTTCGCTCGTGTTGATCTATGCTGAGTATAGCCTCAAAAAGTACGAGCGCCGCATACGCTGCGGCGCTCGCCCCTGCGATGGGCCGGATGTGACGCATCGCAGGCCCGTTAACCCGACGTAAAGTTCAGCGTCGTGCCGTTGGATGCGTCGATGGTGAGCGTATTCCCCTGAACGTCGAACGTCCCGCCTGCGTTCAGCGCGTCGAGGAACGTCGATTCGAGGGCCATGACGCCCTCGCCCTGACAGGCCATCAGCGTCGAGATGATCTGCGAGAAGGTGATGGTGTTCCCGTCGATGGAATACGTCCCGCCGTAGGAGTTGCAACCGGCGGATCCGCTGACCTGATCGCCTTCCTCGAAGGTGATGGTTACGTCGGTTCCCTGTGGCACAAGCTGGCCGTTGGCCTCGACCAGCCGCCACGATGTCCCGGCGAGATTCTGGCCGCCGCCTGCCCCGCAGGCGGCCAGCAGCAGGGCCGCCGCCAGCGTGGCGATCAGCCACAGATAGCGTGTTTTTCTCACGATAAGTCTCCTTGCATCACGTTCTTACACCAGTTTGACGATCCGCCCGCCCGGATTGTTCCACCGCCGGGGTAAGGGCTTTTCCTTCATCTTAGCCAGGTGGATAATGTAGAAACAAGTCCGGGGCTGCGATGGCTTCCGGCCCGGCCCCCACGCAGGCAGGTGAGACGCATCATGGCACAGATTACGTATGGCGAGGCTGAGGCCCCCGGTTGGAAGGGTCTCTACCGGGTGGGAGGGTGGGCGGCCTTGCTGGCTGCGTTCGTGTTCCGGAGGAACCTCGGCGCGGAGGTGAAGCTGTTCGGCTCGCTGGGTGTGCCCGGCCTGCCTGCGCAGCAGCCGGTTGACGCTGCCGGATGGTTCGCGCTGCTGCGGTCCAACCGCCTGCTGGGGGTGGCCCTGCTCGACGTGTTCGACCCGGTGAACTATGCGCTGGTCGCCCTGCTGATCCTCGCGATCGCCGCCGCCCTCCGGCGGGAGAAACCCGCCGCCGGGGTCATCGCGGCGGTCTGCGGAACCGGCGCGGCGGTGGTCAGCTTCGCGTCGAACCGGGCGCTCCCTATGCTGGCGCTCGCGGGGCGGTATTGGGTGGCGTCCGGCGCGGATCGCGCTGCGGCGCTGGATGCTGGAGATGCGCTGCTCGCCGCGCCGAAAATTGGCGTCCATGCCGCGCTGCTGCTCGTCGCGCTGGCGGGCCTGATCCTCTCGCTCGCGATGCTGCGAAATGGTGCGTTCAGCCGGACGACCGCGCTAGTGGGCCTCGCGGCGCATGGAATCCTGCTGGGCGTCTTCCCCGTGCTGGCCTTCGCGCCGGAGATACTCGCCCTGCCCCACTCGCTGGCCGCCCCGTTCATCGTCGCGTGGCAGATCATGGCCGGGCTGAGGCTGCTCCGGCTGGGGCGATCCGGGGGGTGATGTGTCAGCGTGGGGATGATGCTTCGACCACCACGCGCCGCCTGACGAGGTCGGGGGCGAAGGATTGCAGCGCCAGCAGGATGCGCTCCCGCACGAGTGGATACCATACGTCCTCGTCCTGCCGGACCCAGCGGGCCTCGACCGTCTCATCACACGGCCCGATCTCCGCGTCGTCGACGACGAACACGTACCAGAGGGCCATCTCCCGATAGCCGGGGAAATAGTCGACGGCCACGCGCTCGCGCCAGCCGCCGTCATCGCCCAGCAGGGTGATGTTCTCCTCGCCCAGCTCGCGCGCGACGGCCTGCTCCGCGCTCTCGCCGTCGTCGAGGACGCCGCCCGGCAGGGCGCAGCGGGCGTTCTGATGGTGAACCACGCCAATCAGCGCGCCATCCGACCGCCTGACGACGATGGCCCGCGCGCTCACCCGGCTGAACGGCAGTTCGACCGTTTTACGCGCGCCGGAGATAGCCTGCCCGTCGCCGGTGAAGAACGTTTCGGTGTAGTCGGCTCGCATCGTCAGTCCCCTGCAAAAATGCGTGAACGTCGGGCCGGAGTCTCGCCCACATGCGACCATTTCGCAAGGCGGCCCGGCGAAGACGTATCCCCTGCCCCTCCCCCGGTCGTAGTCCGGCCCCGTGACATTTGGCACCGTGAGCCCCCTTCTCCGCCGCTTAAAACGGGCCTATACTGGTAGCAGGCTGCGCGCTGTGGAGCGCGCCGGGGAACGGGAGTCGGCATGATATCACGGCATTATTCGACCGGCGTGTTACTGGCCGTGCTGGGCGCGCTGGCGGCGTCGGCGCTGGCCTGCAACCTGCCTTCAGCTGGCCTGAGAGGCTGCCCAACCCGGCTCGATCAGGACACGCTGGAGCGCCTGACCCTCTCGATGAACGAAACCGCCCAGATGCAGCCCGGTGGAACCGCCGACTTTGACCTCGGCGTCGTCGAGTGCTGCTACGTTTACGAGCCGGTGGACACCTGCACGGTCTACTCGGTTGCGCCTGCCGATGGGGCGAGCATCGACCCGGATACCGGCGTGCTGACGCTCGACGCCGACGTGCCCTCCGGCAGCGTCTACGAGGTCAGCGCAGACGTGGAGAACGGGCGGCGGGTCGTCTCGATCGAGGTACACGTCTACACCGGCGAGGCGAATCCGCTGGTCGGCCAATGGCATGAAGAAAGCCAGCTCGCCTGTGAGGGTGGTGAGGACATCACGCCGGAGGAGCCGATCCGGGAGATGGTGTTCAGGGCCGATGGGACGTTCAGCGTGACGTGGTATCCGTTCGAGGTTTACGAGGACTACTGGGGGACCTACACGTACGATCTGGCGGCGGGCACGCTGGCGTTCGAGGTCACGAATGGCAACTACATCCCGGACAATCTGGACACGAGCGGCACGTTCGCGCTCGACGAGCAGGGGCGTTTGATTCTGGGGGATATGTGGCTCGGCGCGCCGGGGGATGGCGGATCGGAAATCCGGTGCGGCCACCGTTTCAGCCGGGGGTAGACGGCGGTCAGGTTCTCACTACGGTTGCTGCCACCGTGACGGCTGCCAGGCTTGCAGATATGTGATCTGGTTGCTCACCATTTCAACTTGTTCCTTGCGAGAACCCCCACCTGCCCACTGGCGCGCGCTGTCCTCCCCCTGGTGGGTGGGGGTTGAGACGTTCTCATCAGGCCGGATCGCATCGACCGGCGTCCGACTTTTCTACTGAAACAGCGTCAGCAGATTGCGTTGTTCTTCTGTCAGGGTGAATCGACTGCTGCGCTGCTCAGGGTAGATCTCGGATTCACGCCATAATTCCTGCCGGACGCTGGTTGCCACTCCGATCTTCAATCCACGTCGCTTCAACAATCCGACGAGGGCAACGGCGTCAAACAGGTGCACTGAGCGAATGAGCCACGGTCGTGTTTTTCCCCGTGATGGCCCGGCTGATGTCTTTGGCCCGGTCAGCACCAGATAGAAGTCTGGAAGCGCTTCGGGGTTGATGTCGAGCAATCCCTCTTGCTTGAGATACCACTTCACGTTGACGGAGCAGCCTGCAAGTTGACCTGTGGTGAAATACCCATCAATGCCTTTGTAGGAGGCTGACTCCTGAAGATTGATATGAAAAACGTGGGCGGCAATATACTCACCGATATGCCCGGTGAGTCCGGGCCGCCCGATAAGAGCCGCAATTTCCTGAGCGATGATATTTCGCTGCTTGATGAGTCCGGCCAGTCTATGCAAGTCTTCCATCTCGTTTGTCACCGCCCCTCCGGCGAAACTCCCATCCCCTGTTCGACGTGAGCGTATGTCCCCGGCGGACCTACCGACAGAGTCCCCACAGCCGCCCCGGCCAGGGTCGGGATGCACATCACTTGCCCATTGGAGCGACGGTCGCGGGCAGCGTGAACCAGAATTCAGAGCCGGTGGGGGTGTTATCCCGCACGCCGATCTGGCCGCCGAGGGCCTCGACCACCCGCTGCGTGATCGCCAGCCCCAGCCCGGTGCTCGACTCGCCGCCCGTCGGCTGGGTGGCGATGCGGCGCAATCTGCTGGCTCAAGCAGAGGCGGAGAA
>CAZWUX010000316.1:0-5352 GCA_964637665.1 uncultured Anaerolineae bacterium | reverse complement strand
CACGGCGGGGACGACGACTAGCCGCCGAGCGTCACACAAACTCTGACAGCGCAGGAGGCAGCCGGGCGGGCTGCCTCCTGTTTTTGTTTTCCGGCGAGAACCCCCTCGCCCTGTGGGCGTCTCCCCCATGACTGCTGACGACACGACAGTTTTCAGACTTGCAGACAAGGAATCCGGTTGCTGCCCGTTTTTCGGGCCGGAACCCCACCTGACCTCGCAATCACAGATTGCTCGGTCTTTCCTCCCCGTAGAGAAACGCTCTGCGTTTCTCACAAGAAGAAGGCTCCGCCTTCTTCACAGCAAGTGGGAGGATTAAGGAGGGGTTTTCGCTGAAGAACACTGCTTTGCTTTCCAGTAGACTTCTGCCAATCAACAACGAGACAAACGAAACACCGCGCGGGCTGAAAAACCAGTCCGCGCGGTTTAATTTTGCGGTGATGAGAACATCGCCAGTCGGGCGAGCGGTGGGTGGGCGACAGCCTTTAGTGATTCTTCCCGTTGACGCGGGCGATCTCCTGCCGGGTAAAGATGACCTCGTCCTTCCCGGCCAATTTATCCCTGATTTTTTCCATAATGAGGTCCAGATGCGTCCCGTTGGCGACGAAGTCGAGGTCGTCAGAGGGGATGATCAGGACCGGGCTGAGGGTGAAGTTTTCGACCCACTCCTCGTAGAAGGCGTTGAGCCGCGCGAGGTAGGCCGGGTCGATGTTCTGCTCGAAGTCGCGCCCGCGCCGCTGGATGCGGTCTATAAGCGTCGCGACGGAGGCCCGGAGGTAGATCATCGTGTCCGGGGGCGGGAGAAGCTGGATCATCGTCTCGTACATGTCGCGATAGGTGCGGAAGTCGCGATCCGCCATGTTGCCCTGGTGGTACAGGTTGCGGGCGAAAATCTCGGCATCCTCGTAGACGCTGCGGTCCTGCACGACGGAGTGGGGGCGGTCGAGAAGCTGGTAGTGATGCAGCAGCCGCCGCGAGAGGAAGAACATCTGCGAGTGGAAGGCCCACGCCCGCATGTCCTGGTAGAAGTCGGCGAGATAGGGGTTGTCGTCGACGGCCTCGTAGAACGGCTCCCAGCCGAGACGGCCCGCGATCATGCCCGTCAGCGTGCTCTTGCCGACGCCGATGTTCCCGGCGATGGCGATGAACTTCTTGGTCTTGACCGTCATTCGCCTTCCTCCACGATCCTGCCGTCGCGCCAGACGCGGCGGGCGTTTACAGCCATCTTGTCGAGATAGACCTGTTCGAGGTCGATCCCGGCGTAGTTGCTGAGCTTGAACAGGTAAGCCAGACAGTCGGCCAGCTCGTCCTGAACGGCGGGGCGGAACTCGCTCAGCGCCGCGTCGTGGGCGTCCTGCGGGGAGCGGCCTTCCGCGCGCAGCCGCTCGGACGCGAGCCACATCTGCTTGAGGGCCTTTGCCATCTCGCCCAGCTCCTCGCTCAGCCCGATGAAGTTGAAATACGGGTTGGGGTCGAAGCCCTTTTCCACGTCGAGCGACAGGTGGAAGCTCTGGTAGTCGCGCATCCGGCGGGGGCCGAACTCAAGCTCCTCCAGAATGACCTGCGGCTTGCGCTTCGCAAGCCCCTCGACGCCGGGAAGCTGCGCCTGATATGTTCCGTATTCGAGGCTGCTCTTGACGCGCCGGACGACCGAGGTGAGGTCGTCTTTGTTCTGGACGATGTTCAGGTCGTTCGTGTCGACGACCAGCACGGGGGCGTCCTCGTATGCGGCGATGAAATCCTCGTAGGCGAGGCGCACCTGATCGATGTAATCCGGGTCCATGTTGCGCTCGAAGGGGCGGTCGCGGGCGGCGATGCGGCCCATCAGCACGTCGAGGTCGGCCCGCAGAAAAACGAGCAAATCCGGGGTGGGGATTTGCTCGCCGAGCGCCTCGTGAACCCGCTGGTACATCGCGAACTCGTCGCCCCGGAGGGTGATGTCCGCGAACAACCGGTCCTTCGCGAACGTGTAATCCGAGATGACCGCGCCCCGGCGCATGGCCGGGGGGAGCTTCGACACCTGCTGGCGGTAGCGGCTCAGCAGGAAAAAAATCTGCGTTTGGAAGGCGTAGCGCTCGCGGTCGGCGTAGAAATCGGAGAGGAAGGGGTTTTCCTCGAACTCCTCTAACAGAAGCTCGCCGCCAAGCTCCGGCTGGAGCAGGCGGGCGAGCGTCGTCTTGCCGACCCCGATCACGCCTTCGATGGCGATGTACGGCTGTCGCGCCATAGGTGTGACTATCCCGTTCGCTGGCGTACGGGCGCTGCGTGCGAAGGCCACCGGCACAGGCAAACGAACACCTGAGGCCTGCACGCCAGAAGCGCCTGTCAGTTCGGTCTATTGTCGTCGTGATACGATGTGGAGCGGCATCTCCGTGTGTGCCTGCCGGTCCGGGGCGGACGTGTGTGGTGCGTCAGATGATGGCTTACGCGCGGGCGATCCGCTCCCGGCCCTCTCCAAAACCAGCATACTCCCGGCGAATTTTCGGCGCAACCTTCTATGTTAAAAAAATGAAAAATTTAAGGTAATCGGGAGGGCGATTCCCGGTGGGGGCGGCAGTCCGGGGCGATTGTATAATAGGCGCATGGACGAACACGGCGCGAGCCATCCCCCACCTCCGCTGATCGAGGAGCAGACCATTCAGGCGGCGCTCGAAGCGCTGCGGCAGGCCCGCCCGCTGGGCGACAGCCCGCTGCGGCGGCTGGTATGGGTACACCGGCAGATCGAGCGGCGGGGCCGGGCGGCGTCGCCCGTCGGGGAGGACGTGGCGCTCGGCGCGGCGCTGCTCGACCTCGTCTCCGAGAACCTGGCCCGGCTGCGGGAGGTCGAGGGGCTGCCGGTGGGCGATCCGCCGGACCGGGCGTCGACGCTCGACGCGCTGCGCGCTGACTTCGCGCAGGCCAACGGCGAGCTTGAGGCGTGGAGCGCGCTGCACCACCGCTACGGGCGGGTCGACCTCGACCTGCTGGTGAGGGACATGGCCCGCGCGCTGGACACCTCGTCCCGGCAGGTGCGGCGGCGGGTGGAGCACGGCATCCGGCGGCTGGCGGAGGCGCTCAGCCGGGTCGAGGCGGCTGCCCGGATGGAGGATCACAAGCTCTGGCAGCGGCTCCGGCTGCCGCCCGCGCGCTACGGTGTGCTGTTCGGGGTCGATGCGCGAATCGAGGCGCTGCTCGAGGCGCTGGAGGACGCGCCGCCGCACACCGTCGCGCTGACCGGGCCGGGCGGCATCGGCAAGTCGACGCTGGCCCACGCGGCGGCCTCGCGCCTGATCGACGAGGAGCGCTACGCGGAGGTCGTATGGCTGGCGCTGGACGGCCCCGCCGCCGCGCAGACCGTCATGGCGGCGCTGGCGCGGGAGCTGGGCTACCCGCACCTCGCGGCCTCCGGCTGGGCGACGCTCGAAGCTGGTCTGCGGGCGCGGTTAGGGGATGCACCGGCCCTCGTCGTCGTCGACAATGCGGGCTGGCTGGAGGAGCCGGGCGTGCTGCTGCCGAGGCTCGATGCGCTCATCAGGCCGGGCCGCCTGCTGGTGGTGATGCGCCACCGCCCGCCCGACGATGTCCCGATCCGGCAGGTGGGCGCATCGCCGCTGGGCCGAACGGACTTCGGCGATCTGCTGGATCATCACGCCCGCCTGCTGCGCATCCCGGCGGACCGCCGCCCGACGCCGGACGCTATCGACCAGCTCTACGACGTGCTGGGCGGCAACCCGCTGGCGGGGCGGCTCGCCATCAGCCAGCTCGCCGTGCTGCCACCGGAGCGGGTGCTCGACGGCCTGCCGGACGTGGAGGCGGTGGAGGGCGTCGGCCTGTTCGACTGGTTGTTCCGCCCGACGTGGGAGGCGCTGCCGCCGGAGGCGCACCGGGCGGCGCTGGCGCTGGCCCTGCTGCCCCACGAGGGGGCCGGGTGGCACGTCGTCGCCGAGGCGTCCAGACTCAGACCCACCCGGCTCGACAACGCGCTGCGGGCGCTCGTCGACGCCTCGCTGGTGGAGGCGGCGGGCGATCCTCCCCGGTACACGATGCACGCGCTGGCGCGGCTGTTCGTCGAAACGCAGGCGGGAACCTCGCCGCACGAGGCGACTTACGCGCAGTTGTTCCGGCAGGCCGTCGACCGGGAGCGCCAGGGCGATCACCTGCCCGGCGACGAGCCGACCCACGCCAGCCGGGCGCTGGCCCTGCTGGACCGGGGCCTCGGCCCGGCGGCGGACCCCGCCGCGCTGGCGGACCTCGTCGCGCGGGCCGCCCCGGCGGTGCGGCGGGCCGGGCAGTGGGCGGCGTGGCGGGACGCGCTGCGGCGGACGGCGGACCTGATGGCGGCGCGGGCCGTCGAGGATGCGATCCGGGCGCGGGTGCTGCTGGAACTGGGCGTCGCACATCGCTGGCTGGGCGAGATGGCGCAGGCGGAGTCGGCGCTGCGGGCGGCGGTCGAGGCGTTCGGCGCGGCGGGGGATTTCCCGGCGCAGGCCGAGGCGCTGATCGAGATCGGTCGGGTGTACGAGGCGCGGGGGCGCACCGAACCGGCTTACGAGGCGTACCAGCGGGCGGCGGCGGCGGCTCACCGCTACGAGCGCCCGATCCTGCGGCGGCAGGCGCTCAACCGGCTGGCCGGGCTGGCGCTGCACAACAGGCTCGTCGAGCAGGGCTTAGACCTGCTCGAACAGGCGGCGGCCATCGGCCCGCCGGACGGGCGCACGCTCAGCAATCTGGGGATGGTGTATCTGCAAGCCGGTGACGCCGGACGGGCGATGGCTTACCAGCGGGAGGCGCTCGCTCTGTTCGAGGCGGGGCGCGATCTGCCCAACCAGGCGCGCGCACACCTGCGGCTGGGGATGGCGGCCCACGATGCGGGTGATGACGACTCAGCGCTGCGGCACATGGAACGGGGCCTGGAGCTGATGCAGACCCTCGGCGATGCGCTGGGGCAGGCCCGCACGCTGACCAGCATGGGCGCGGTCTACGCCGGGCTGACCCGCTGGCCGGATGCGCTGTCCGTGTGGGAGGACGCCCTCGCGCTTCAGGAACGGCTGAACGACGAGGTGGGGGTGGCCTACACGTGGTACAACCTCGGCGACCTGTACTGGCGGCTCGACCGCCCCGCCGAGGCCCGCGAGGCGCTGGCGGAGGCCCGCGCGCTGGCCGAACGGCTCAACGACGTGACGCTGCGGGCGCACGTCGAGCGGCACTCCGCGAACGTCTAGTCACGGCGGGCGAAACGGTGCCCGATCCGGCGAATCGCGGTTGACGCACAACGGGCCTCGCGCTATAATCGCCCCGGTCGTTCCACCGTAGCTCAACGGCAGAGCATCCGGCTGTTAACCGGAGGGTTGCTGGTTCGAATCCAGCCGGTGGAGC
>CAZWUX010000315.1:0-5362 GCA_964637665.1 uncultured Anaerolineae bacterium | reverse complement strand
TTGGTGAATGACACGCTCAGGCCGTTCGTTCGTGGGCAGCGCGCGTATGCGTCCGTCGCCGGGCCGAGCCCCCGATGTTCTCATCAGGCGACCCTTCCGCCGGGCGCTTTGAGGCCGCCCGCTCGCCCGCCTTAGCTGAGTTATGCCGTTGAAGGTGGGAATGCTAAACTGGGAATCTGCCGGGAACTTCGCCAGCGGTATATGACGCTACTCAATGGGGGAGATGATGCCGGAATCAGCGTTAACGTTCCAGCCCGTGACTCCGGCCAACTGGGCCGACTTCGAGGCACTTTTTGGGCCGAGAGGGGCCATGGCCGGGTGCTGGTGCATGTGGTGGCGTGTGAAACGCAAGGACTGGGAGGCCAACCAGTATGAGGGCAACCGGGCTGCGATGAAAGCGATCGTGAATGGCGGCGGCGTGCCGGGCCTGCTGGCTTATGATAGTCAGCAGGTGGTGGGCTGGGTATCCGTCGCCCCGCGTGAGGATTTCCCCGTCCTCCAGCGGTCGCCGGTGCTCAAGCCGGTCGACGATCAGCCGGTGTGGTCGGTCGTGTGCTTCTACGTGCAGCCCGACTGCCGGGGGCGGGGCCTGAACCGCGCCCTGCTGGATGCGGCGGTCGCTTATGCGCGCGAGCAGGGGGCGACCCTCGTAGAGGGCTATCCTTATGATCCGGGGGATCGCGATGATCTCTCCAACGTCTCGATCTTCACGGGGCTGCTGTCGACCTTCGAGGCGGCGGGCTTTGTGGAGGTCGCGCGCCGCTCTGAGAAGAAGCCCATCGTGCGGTTGGACCTGAGGACGCGGGGCTGATCGGCGCGCGGCCCTGGCGCGGGGGGCGGGTGGCGCGGTGGACCAGCCCCGCCGGGTGAGCGCATCGCTGGCCGGGCTGAACGACGCCCGGCCTTACGCTGCCATGTGTGGGTGGCGGACTCGCGCTCTTCATCCCCAAACATCACCGCATATGTGCCCGGAGCGCTGAGCGACCGCCGCGTCAGCCGGAGGGGAAGTCCGGCAGGTCGCCGCCCAGGAAATCCGGGCTGGCGTAGGCGGGATCGGGATACGAATAGAAGCCTCTGCCCGACTTTACACCCAGCCATCCCCTGTCGACGTACGCCTTCAGCATGTCGGCGTTGGTGCGGAGCTGGGGGTCGCCAAGCTGGCCTGCCCAGTAGTCGACGATGTGCCAGACGGTGTCCAGCCCCACCAGATCGAGAATCCCGAAGGGGCCGATGCCGGTGCTCATCACGCCCATCCAGGCGCGGTCGACGGTTTCCGGGGGGGCGACGCTGTTGGCGACGAGGGTCATCGCGGCGGTGTTCAGGGCGTTGAGCATGGCGTTGAACACGTAGGCGTGGCTTTCTTTTTGCAGCACGATGGGGATCTGGCCGATGCTGCGGGCGAAGGACTCCATCAGGGGGACAAGCTCCGGCAGCGTGCCGGGATGGGGCATGATGTCGACCACGTTGGAGTCCCAGACCATCTGGTGAAAATGAAACGCCAGCAGGCGCTCAGGGCGGCCTGAGCCTGCCGCGAACATGGAGGGGATGAGGGAGGAGGAGTTCGTCGTAAAAATCGTGCGGTCGGGGCACAGCTCGTGGAACTGGGCGAACACCCTGGCCTTCAACTCCGGGTTTTCGGGCACGGATTCGCTGACCAGGTCGGCGTCGCGGGCGGCCAGCGCCGGATCGTCGGTATAGGTCATCCGGGCGAGGGCGGCGTCCGCCTGGGCGCGGTCGATGCGGCCCGATGCCACAAGCCCGCCAGCGTACGCCCCCACCCGCCCCTCGGCGGTTTCGAGCGCGGCGGGATCGATGTCGTACAGCGTGACATCGCAGCCGTACAGCGCCGCTTGCAGGCCGATCTGCTGGCCCATCGTGCCCGACCCGATGATCAGGATGCGCTGAATTTCTTCGATAACCATGAGATTCACTCCCGACTCTGGTTGGGATCAGTCTGTAACGCGCTGCGGATGAGGGCAGTATACCTTGGAACGGTGGACGATCGAAAAAAGATATCAAACCTCGCTTCTGGCGGAACGACGCCCCGGCGAGCTATACTAATTTGGATAAAATAAGTCGCCTTTTGTGGGCTGCACGCGATGGCCTACGCCTCGTCTGGACATGCCGCTGATCGCATAGCTCGTCTCCACCATACGAATCCTTCATCTTGTGCTGGCTCAGCGCCCCCTGCTCCACAAATACGCAGGAGACATCTCATCTCTTTGCCGGCGACACAGCTCGCTGGCCGGGGCGGACCAGCCCTGCCGCGAGGGAAAGGGAAAGACAGCTTTGCGCATTCACGCCGTACAGACCGGAACCGTCGCCGTCAAGCGAAGCCAGCGGGATGGCACCAAAGGTCGCGGGGCTATGCGGCTGGTGAACACGCTGCTCGACAGCAGTTGGACGGAGCCACTGCCCATCTATGCCTGGGTGATCGAGCACCCGGAAGGCGTTATCGTCGTCGACACAGGCGAGACAGCCCGCGTCTCCGAGCCGGGCTACTTCACATGGTGGCATCCTTACTACCGGCTGGGTGTGAGGGAATGGGTCAAGCCCGAAGACGAGATCGGAAACCAGCTACAGGCGCTCGGCATCCGGCCCGGTGACGTGCGGTGGGTGATCATGACCCACCTGCACACGGATCACGCCGGAGGCATGTACCACTTCCCAGAAGCGGAGTTCATCATCTCCGAGACCGAATATGCGGCGGCATCCGGGTTTCAGGGCCGGATGGCGGGCTACCTGTCCCAGCACTGGCCTGCGTGGCTCGCGCCCCCGCTCGTCACCTACGACCCTGAGCCGGTCGGCCCCTTCCCTGAGAGCCTGACGGTCACACAGGCGGGGGACGTTCATCTCGTGCCGACGCCGGGGCACTCGCCGGGCCAGCAGGCGGTGCTTGTCGATGCGGATGGGCTGACCTACTTCCTGGCGGGCGACACGTCCTACACCGAGCAAAAGCTGCGCGATCAGGTCGTGGACGGCGTCACCTCAGACGTGGACGAGGCCCGGCAGACGCTCCGGCGCACGCTTCAGTACGCGCAGCAAACGCCCACCGTGTATCTGCCCAGCCATGACCCCGATTCCGGGAGGCGGTTGGCCGAACGGAAAACAGTGTACGAACGGGAAACAGCCTATGCCTGAAACGCTCACCCACAACCCGGATCGCAGGAGGAGCCGATGATGAAATTTGAGAACGTGATCGAGATCGACCGCCCGGTCGACGAGGTGTTCGCGTTCGTCGCGGATTTTGAGAACGTGCCCCGGTGGAACTACTTCGTAACCGACGTGAGCAAGACCTCGGAGGGATCGATCGGGGCGGGGACGACCTTTCACCAGGTGCGCAAGATCGACCAGCAGGATTACCGCATCACAGAGTACGAGCCGCCTCACCGGGTGACGGTCGAGACGCTGCCCGGCTCGACGCCCAGCTTCGAGATGCGCTACACATTCGAGGGCGACGGGGAGCGCACACGGCTGATCGACGCGTGGGAGCTTGACCTGGGGCGCAGCCCGCTTCTCCAGCTTCTCGGCAAAGGCCGGGTGAAGTCAGCCGTAGCGGAGAACCTCGGCAAGCTGAAGGAACTGCTCGAAACAGGGAAGACCCGGTTACAGGATGGGCGCGCCGCGCGGCTGTAGCTGGCGGGACGAACCGCAAACGGGCGATAGACACCTCTCGCAGTTCGTGGTGAGGGGTGTTTTTTCGTTCCCCTGCCCCGGCCCGGAAGCGTCAGGCCGGGGTGGATTGTTTCAGGACGGTAACACGGGCGTCACACGGTGGTGGCATCCGCGTGATAGGATCAGACCGTAATCGTATGTATGACTGCCGGGGGATGCCCTGTGAGACTCAAATACGCGCCGTTTATCGCCAGCCTGACAGCCGCCCTAGTGATCGCGGGATGCACGATTGAAGTGGGGTTCGAGGGGGGCACGCCGACGCCGACAGAAACGCCGACCGCGCTGCCTGCTGCGACGGACACACCGCGTGGAGTTGCGCCAGCAACTCCCAGTGCAACGCGCAGCGTTGCTACGCCGTCGGAGACGCATCGCCCCACCGATGAGCCGACCGACGCCCCGGCGCGGCCAACCGCAACTCCGGCCCCGCGCCCGTCATCCACTGTAACCGCGACCACAGGTGGAGTTGCGCCAGCAACTCCCAGTGCAACGCGTAGCGTTGCTACGCCGACAAACACGCCGAGTGATGGGCCAGTGATCCGCAGTTTCAGCGTGACGCCGGAGCAGGCCAGCCGGGGTGACACGATCACCGCCCGCTGGTCGACCACCGGGGGGGATGTGCGGTTGTGCCTGATGCAGCCGGGCGTGGCGTCGGAGGAATGTGTCACCGACCTGCCGCAGGAGGGGGCGCACGCGGTGACGATCACGGACCCGGTGGAGGGTAAGCTGTCGGTGTCGTTGTACGTCGATGCCAGCCAGCCGGATGCGGTCGCGGAGACGAGGTGGGTCGATTTCGGCTGCACCTACCAGTGGTTCACCACGCCGGAGGTCGACCTCTGCCCGGCGACCGCCCGCATCGAATCGTCCGCTGCGGCGCAGCACTTCGAGGGCGGGTGGATGCTCTATCTCAGCGATCCGGGGTTGTACATCACGCTGCTCACGCCGGGTGGGGCTGAGGCGCCGTACCGGCTGCTGGCGGACCCGTTGAACATCCTGCGGGACACGTCGGGTGAGGTGACGCCGCCGGAGGGACTCTATGCGCCGGAGAGTGGGTTCGGGCTGGTGTGGCGCGGTGACGTGGAGGGGAGTGAGGGTTACCGGGAGGCGCTGGGCTGGGCGACTGCGCCGGAGTTCGGGTACACGGCGGCGTACCAGTGTGACCGGTCGGCGAGCCAGTGGCAGTTTTGCTACGTGACGCACCCCGGTGGGCGGGTGATCGTGCTGCATCCGCTGGGGAGGTGGTACGTGGTGGAGTGAGCGTGGAGAACTTTCTCCCGGTCAAAGCGGCGCCGCCGGTGAGTGCATCGCCCGCACGGTGGAGCGACCGTCGCACGCCCGGCGTCCCCTCGCGCTGGCGAGCGAGCGTGAAGAAGGCGCAGGCCTTCTTCCTGTGAGAAATGCCGCGCATTTCTCAACGTTCATTCCCCTAAGTCGCCGCCCCCTGCTTCAGCGCCCCGGCGATGCCCTCCGCCCAGGCGTCGATGGCATTCCAGTCGCGGAAGTCACCGGGCGGGGCCTTGCTGATCCAGACCTTCAGCTTCTCGACGAGATTCAGCCTGCTCACGTCGATCCTGCCGCCGAACAGGGTGATGTCATGGGGGTGGATGATAGAGGCCACACCCTGAAGGCCCTCCGGGAAGCCCAGGCCGCGCATCAGCTGGACCGGATCGCCCTTGCCGGTCGGGCCGCT
>CAZWUX010000314.1:3673-5377 GCA_964637665.1 uncultured Anaerolineae bacterium | reverse complement strand
CCAGTCCGGTATCTGCGGCTTATACGCCGCGATTTCCTCTTCCGTCGCCGTCGGCGCGCCCTCACGGCAGGCCTCGCACTTCATCGTCTTCAACTCATCAGCCATCCAGCTATCTCCCTTTCACATCCATCTTGCGTTAGAAGGTCGAACACCTAGAGTCTAGCGTATTTCGACCGCCATCTCCGCGTGGCGGTCCGGCTGGCGTGGAAACCGGCGTCGCGAATGTGCCATACTCAAGTTAATAGTTGATCGTGGGATAAACGCCGTGCGCCGCCTGTCCCCGCCGCTCCGCGTGGTGGCGCGGGTGGGCTGGGCGCGGAAACGAGCTTGCAGACAAGTGAAAGGATGGCGCTGGAATGAGGATGACTAAAACTCTGCTTCGGACGTTTTTGGCTGCCGGTGTGGCCCTGTTCGTGGCGCTGGTCGGCGGCGTCTGGCTCACGAGCGCGCAGGGCGCGCTGGCCGCCCCCGACGAGCCGGTCCGGGCCTACGACGTGAACGATCCCTTTGGCAGCGCCGACGACAGGGTGCTTGCCAACAATCTCGTGTACTGGTCTGGCTACTACGCCGAGTATGAGCCGTGCGCGTTTTTCGCCACCAAGTGGGCCACGCCGCTGCGCGTCTCGCTTGAGACGAACGAGGCGTGCCGGGAGCAGGTTCCAAACCTCGACGTGCTGTGCATCGGCCCTGACGAGGGCGTCACGGCGACGACGGTCGACAACGTGATGGTCGACACGACGGGCGATGACGTTATACTCAGCTTCGACAGCGAGCAGGACGGCCACTGCATGGTGACGACCGCCCCCGCGCCCGCCGGTGCGGAGGACGGCTATATCCTCCCGGCGCTGCTCGGCGGCGAGTAATAACGTCTGCGACACAGTTGACGCGACAGGCAAAGCGGCGAGCCATCCAGATCAGATTGGATGGCTCGTCTTTTTCGATATGAGGTACACGGCCCTCTCGCCGGGGGGGACACGGGGCTGTGCGTGAGCGAGGCCAGGGGGTTGGTGAATGGACTGCTCAGGGCCGGATATTCAGCCTGGGGTGTGTTTCACAGGGTCGTATATTCAGGTTGCGATGGGTGAAAGTGCCCCGCGTTTACAATCGCAGAACGACCCGGCAGATAGACGCATCGCCGCCTGAAGTCCCGACCGCCGCTCCGCGCACCCGACCCCGCCGTCCGGCCCGGAGCTTTTCATCCCCCAAGCTTGCGAAGCAAGCCCTGAAAGCTCGCGCAGCGAGCGTTTCACCCCCCTCGCTTTCAGCATAATGGCGGGGGGTGTGGTATCATCGGGCTGGTAGAATATCTGTGCGAAAGGGGCGCTGATGTCAGGGGAACGTGAGAAGACGCTCGTGCTGATCGATGGTCATGGGCTGGCCTATCGCATGTTCTACGCCATTCAGGCCGAGATGACGACCCGGAGCGGCGAGCCGACCAACGCGACGTACGGTTTCACCCGGATGCTTCTCGACCTGATCGGCGGCCCTGAGCCGCCCGAATACCTTGCCGTCAGCTTCGATGTCGGGGCCACTTTCCGCGATGAGATGTTCGACGAGTACAAAGCCACCCGCGAGAAGATGCCCGACAGTCTAAGCGTGCAGATCGGGCGTATTCAGGATGTCCTCTCCGCGTTTAACATCCCCGTGCTGGCCGTCGAGGGCTACGAGGCGCTCAAGGGCGTGCTCGCCCGCCAGGACCCGGAC
>CAZWUX010000314.1:1229-3663 GCA_964637665.1 uncultured Anaerolineae bacterium | reverse complement strand
GAGGGCTACGAGGCCGACGACGTGCTGGGCACGCTGGCCCGCCTCGCCGGGGAGGAGGGTGTCGACACGCTGATCGTCACCGGGGATAAGGACCTGCTCCAGCTTGTCAACGATCACACCCTCGTGCAGCTTCCCGCCCCGCGCTCCGGCGGCGGCGAGGCCGAGGTCTACGACGCGGAGCGGGTCCGCGAGAAGATGGGCGTCAGGCCGGATCAGGTCGTCGACTACAAGGCCCTCACCGGCGACTCGTCGGATAACATCCCCGGCGTGCGCGGCGTCGGCGACAAGACCGCCACCCGCCTGCTGGAGAAGTACGGCACGCTGGAGAACATCTACGCCCACCTCGACGAGATCAAGAGCACCCGCTTCCGCAACGCGCTGGAGGCAGGACAGGACGAGGCGTATCTCAGCCAGAAATTAGCCCGCATCGTCACCGATGTGCCCGTCACGTTCGAGCTTGAGGCCTGCCGCACGCACGACTACGACCGTGAGCGTGTCGTCGAGATTTTCCGCGAGCTTGAGTTCCGCTCCTTCCTCAACCAGCTTCCCGGCGAGGCCGGGGACAGCGGCCAGCAGCTTCCCCTGTTCGCGGGGGAGGGCGATTCGGCGGGCGCGGAGGAAGACCCGCCGACCGTCACCCACATCGTTACCGACGAGGCTGCGCTCGACGCGCTCGCCGAAAAACTGGACCCGGCGGACGCCATCGCCTTCGACACCGAGACGACCAGCACCGATCAGATGGTTGCCCGGCTGGTCGGCATTTCGCTGTCCGTCGAGCCAGGGGAAGGCTACTACATCCCCGTCGGGCACAACGTCGGCGACGGGGAGCAGCTTCCGATGGCGCTGGTGCTCGACCGGCTGCGCCCCGCGATGACCGATCCCACCATCCCCAAGATCGGGCACAACATCAAGTACGACGCCGTCGTGCTCGCCCGGCACGGGCTGGACGTGACGCCGCTGTCGGTCGATACGATGCTGGGCGAGTGGCTGCTGCACCCCGACGCCGCGCAGCGCAAGCTCGGCCTGAAAAATCTGACCTTTTTCCGGCTGGGCATCGAGATGACGGAGATCAAGGAACTGCTTGGCTCCGGGCGCAACCAGATCACGATGGACCTCGTGACCGTCGACCGCGCCGCGCCCTACGCCGCCGCCGACGCCGACATGACGCTCCGCCTCTCCGGGCCGATTCTGGCCGAACTTGCGGAGCAGTCGCTCACCGACCTGTTTTACGAGATCGAGATGCCACTCGTCCCCGTGCTCGCCGGGATGGAGCAGCACGGCGTGCTGCTCGACGTGGAGACGCTGGAGACGATGTCCGTCGAGCTTAGCACCGTGCTCGACCGCCGCTACGACGAGATTTGCGGCATCGTCGGCTACGACTTCAACCTGAACTCGACGCAGCAGCTTTCCGAGGCCCTGTTCGAGAAGCTTCAGCTTCCCACGCAGGGCTTACGCCGCACCAAGAGCGGCTATTTCTCGACCGCCGCCGACGTGCTCGACTCGCTGCGCGAGCGCGACACGACGGGCGTCATCGACGCCATCCTCGAATACCGCGAGCTTGAGAAGCTGCGCGGCACCTACGTCGACGCGCTGCCCCAGATGGTCAACCCGCAGACGGGGCGCATCCATACCTCGTTCAACCAGGCGGGCACCGTCACCGGGCGGGTCAGTTCGAGCGACCCGAATCTCCAGAACATCCCCACCCGCACCGAATTGGGCCGCCGCGTGCGCACCGCCTTCATCGCCGCGCCCGGCCACGTTTTGCTCGGCGCGGACTACTCGCAGGTCGAGCTTCGCGTCCTCGCCCATTTCTCCGGCGACGAGGCGCTCCGGCGCGCGTTCGAGGAGGGGCAGGACGTACATGCCACGACCGCCGCGACGGTGTTCGGCGTGCCGCTCGACGAGGTGACGCACGCCCAGCGCGCCTTCGCCAAGTCCGTCAACTTCGGGCTGATGTACGGCATGAGCGCCTTCCGGCTGGCCCGCGACTCCGACCTGACGCTGGCCGAGGCCGAGAAATTCATCCAGACCTACTTCGAGCGCTTCCCGAAGGTCCGCCAGTACCTCGACGCGACGCGCCAGCAGGCCATCGAGCAGGGCTACGTCGAGACGCTGCTCAGGCGGCGGCGCTACTTCCCCGCGCTGCAATCCGAGGAGGGCGGATCGCGGGCCGCGATGGAGCGCCGCGCCGCCGAGCGCGAGGCGGTCAACATGCCCATTCAGGGCACCGCCGCCGACATCATCAAGATCGCGATGATCCAGCTTTACGACCGTTTGCGCGAGCAGGGGCTGGCCGGGCGCATGATCCTTCAGGTGCACGACGAGCTTCTGCTGGAGGTGCCGGAGGCCGAGGCTGGCGAAACGGTCGATCTCGTCTGCGACGTGATGGAGAACGCCTACCCGCTCGACGTGCCGCTCAAGGTCGAGGCGCACG
>CAZWUX010000314.1:0-1219 GCA_964637665.1 uncultured Anaerolineae bacterium | reverse complement strand
GAAAAAGCGCCGCCCTCCACACCCAAACCGATAGCGACTCACCTATGCCCGGACGCGTTTCTCACCCACTCCGCCGCGTGTTCGACGCGGCCCGCCGCCACGCCTGGCTGCTGCCGGGCGTCGTCTTTCTGCTCGTCGCGGCGGGGTCGCTCAGCGCGGGTTCCTACTTCCTGCACGGCGATACGCCCACCCAGCACGTCGCCGCCGCCGACCTCGCGCGCGGCTGCTGGGCCTACAGCGCAGCCACGCTCGGCCCGATGGTGCTGCTGGCCGTGCCGTTCGCCATCACCGGCCCCAACCCGGTCTGGGAGATGATCTGGCTGTCGCTGCTCGGCGCGGCGATGGCCGCCGCGTTCGCCCGCCTGCTGTGGCGCGCGACCGGCTCGCGCCGCTGGGCGCTGCTCGGCGGGCTGTGGTTCATCAGCCTGCCGGTCGTGCTCTACTACACCCGGATGCACATCGGCTATCCGCTGGCCTTCTTCACGCTGGGCGTCATGCTGCACGTCGAGCGGCGTCCGCTGTGGGCCGGACTGGCGCTGGGGCTGGCCGTCACGTCGCACATCAACTACGGCATCCCCGTCGCGCTGTGGCTCGGCTGGTCGTTTCTGCTCGATAAGGAGACGCGCCGCTTCGACACGGTGTGGAAGATGGCGATAGGTGGACTTGCTCCCCTGCTCGCGCTGGAAGGCGCGCGCTTCTTGTATCTGGGGGAACCGTTTGGGTGGATACGCGCACAGGCCGAGGAGGCCATGCGCCTGTCCGCGATTGGCGACGGTCGTGAACACTGGCCTGCGATGCACATCCTGGCGCTGATCGCGTTCGCGAACGGCCCGGTTAACCTCGCCCTGCTGCTCGCCGGATTGGCGTATCCCCTCGTGCGCCGTCCGCGCGCCCGCCTGATGGACGCCGTCGCGCTGGCGGGCTGGTCCTTAATCGCCTTCTACATGATCCGCATCAGCCTGCTGGGCAACACCTTCCTCACGCCGCGTATGTACTCCGGCGCGTACCCGCTGCTGGCCGCGACGGCGGTCTTCACCATTATGCGGGGGGTGGGGCGGCTCGCGGGGAAATTGCGCCCGCGTGCTGCGTCGCTGGCGCGGATCAGCGGGGCGCTGATCGTCGGGCTGGCGCTTCCCGCCGCCCTGCTCGACCACACGCTCGACGCGGCGGCAGGCTCGCAGACCGCGTTCCCGGCGGCGGCGGAGGCCGTCGCGCGGGC
>CAZWUX010000313.1:0-5377 GCA_964637665.1 uncultured Anaerolineae bacterium | reverse complement strand
AAGATGGGCGCGCAGGGCGCAGGCCAGCCTGCATCACCGCAGCCAGCGCCCGCAGCACCACCGCCGCCATCCGCGGGAGGTGGCGCGAGCGGCGCGCTCGGCCCGAATACGTCCCCGCCGCCATCGCCGCCCCCGCAGCCTGCGCCCGGCGCGCAGATCGACCGGGAGGCGACGGCGGGCCATGAAGCCCGCCGAGAGGCGGGAACGTCAGGCCCCTCCCCGGCGGTGGAGTTCCGCCCCGTTGACCCCTTCAAGGGGCGGCGTGAGGCTGAAAAGAGGGAAAACAGCAAGGGCGGCGAGACAGACGACTAAACGACAG
Organism: uncultured Anaerolineae bacterium; assembly: GCA_964637665.1. Lineage (GTDB taxonomy): Bacteria > Chloroflexota > Anaerolineae > Aggregatilineales > UBA3940 > CAZWUX01. The sequence continues at coordinate 5,058 of CAZWUX010000313.1, read as the reverse complement.
GCCCGGCAAACTCCGCCGGGCCTGTTCATTCCTGCCAAAATGACAAAAGGGGGATGCGTCACTCGCGCTCCAGCCAGATCGTCACGGGGCCGTCGTTGTGGATTTCCACGAGCATCATGGCACCGAAAACGCCCTCTTCGACGGGCACGCCTTCGCTGCGTAAGTATTCTGCGAAGCGGTCCACGAGCGGCTGAGCGATCTCCGGCGGCGCCGCGTCCACAAATGACGGGCGGCGGCCTTTGCGTGCATCGGCGTACAGGGTGAATTGTGACACGACGAGCACGCTGCCGCCGACATCGGCCAGCGACAAGTTGAACTTGCCCTCGGCGTCCTCGAACACGCGCAGCCCGGCGACCTTGTTCGCCAGCCAGCGCGCCTGTTCCTCGCCATCGCCGTGCCCCACGCCGACCAGCGCGACGAAACCCTGCCCGATCGCGCCGACAACCTCGCCGTCGATGCTGACGGACGCCTCAGTCACCCGCTGTAATAGAACGCGCATCGCGTATCGTGTCTCCCTGCCGGTAGAAGATCGGCCCATTTAATGCATCGCCGCATGGGATCGGGACGCTTTTCGCCGGGCGCGCTGCGCCCGGCGTGAGGGTGATGTCGCAGCGCGGCCCCGGTTGAGGGACGGGGCCAGGCGATTCACCAGATCGCTCGAAAAATGCTCCGGCGCCGGACGCGCGTCCGCCACACGGCGGGCCGCCGCGCACGCTAAAGCGACCGGAGAAACCGCCCCGGTCGCCGCGTCGTGCAGCCGGAAAAACCCGGCCCGCTACCCTGCTTCCGAGCGCAGCTTGTCCAGCTCACGCTTGCGGGCCAGCGCTTCCTGGCGACGGCGCAGCCGGGCCTCGTCCGCGGATTCGCCGGTGGGTGCGGCAGGCGCTTCGGCGGCGGGTGGCGGGGCCGCTTCGGTGGCTTCCGCCTCGGCGATGGCCTCGGCAGGCGCGGCAGCCTGCGCCGCAGCTTGAGCTTTCGCTTCGGCCTCGGCTTTTGCCTTCGCCTCGGCTTCGGCCTTCTCCTTGACGGCAAACTCGATCTCGTTGACGACGATCTGCGCCAGTTCCGCCACCGTCATCTCGGCCTGTGTGAATCGCTCCCGGCTCTGTGTGAGGGGCTGGATGGCAGGCAGGGCTGGCTCCGCCGCTGCGCCGATCTCGCTCAGCGCCCACAGGGCGGCCTGCCGCACGTGGAAGTCCTTATCCTCCAGCGCAGCCACCAGCGCGTCGACGGCGTCCCCGCTGCCTAACCGGCCCAGCCCGCGCGCCGCCGCCCCCCGGACGTACTGGCTTTCGTCGCCGCGCAGCGTCTCGGCAAGCTGCGGCACCGCCGTCTGATCGCCGATCAGCTCCAGCCGCCGGACGGCCTCCATACGCCGCAGCCACTCCCAGTGGGTGAGTTCTTTGAGCTGGGTGTCGAGATCGTAATCCATGAATGTACTCCTCCATCGGCTGGTGAAGGTGATAAAATTAATCCTATGTCACTATACCACGAACGAGGCGAGGAAACATGGCAGACCTGTCCTTATTTCGCTTTTCGACGCCCATCACCGTGCGTTTCGCCGATCTCGACGCCCTGCGGCACGTCAACAACGTGACGACCTTCACTTATCTGGAGGTCGCCCGCGTGGCCTACGCTGCCGAGGTGCTGGGCTGGGACGGCGATCTGCAAAAGCTGGACGTGATCATCGCCCGCGCGGAGTGCAGCTACGAGCAGCCCGTCCTCTGGGGGGATCGCGTCCGCGTGTACCTGCGGACGGCGCGCGTCGGCACGAAGAGCTTTACCTACAATTATGTCATCACGACGGAGCGCGGTGATGACCTGCCGGTCGTGGCCGCGGTCGCGTCGACCGTGCAGGTCGCCTACGATTACACACACGGGGAAACCATCCCGGTCCCGGCAGCGTGGCGTGAGCGCATCGCCGCCTATGAACCCGCCCTCACTTAGCGGGCAATTCGCCGGCCTGCGCGGGCCAGTGCCGAATCACATTCCATACGACCCACAGCGCGCCGGGCAGCAGGACCAACCCGCCGGAGATGAGCATGATCCCTCCGATGCCCAGCCGGGTCCCGTCCAGCGCCCACCCGGCGACGAGCGCGCCAATCGCCGACATGAGCGTGTGCATCGCAAACTCGGTGCCGAACACGCGCCCGCGCACCTCGTCGGGCAGCAGCTCCAGCAGCAGGTGGGTGGAGAACACCCACATCATGCCCACCCCCAGCCCGCGCAGCAGGGTCCCGACCAGAACGACCCCGAACGAAGCCAGCGTGGCGACGATGACCAGCCCGGCTGCCGTGACGGCGTAGGAGACGGCGATGGCGATCCGCTGGGCGCGCTGCCGATCCCCGGTGATCCAGCGGGCGGCGATCGGCCCCAGCCCCGTGCCGATGCCGATCACGGCGTACATGATGCCGAGGCTCGTCCCACCCCCCTCGCCGATCACGAACACCTCCTCCGCCAGCCGCACCTGAATCACCTGAAATGACCCGCCGACGAACAGCATCATGGCTGCCTTGTGCAGCGTCAGCGCGAGGATGTCGGGCTGACGCCACAGATAGCGCAGCCCGTCGACGTACTGGCCGATGACGGCAGCCGGGCGGGCGTCCGCCTCCCCCAGCGCCGGGGGCCGGTCGTAGGCGATGCGTGAGAGCAGCGCCGCCGACAGGAGGAAGGTCGCCGCGTCGATGATGAATGACGGGTACAGGCCCCACTGCCCGGCGACGATCCCGCCCAGCGCGGCTCCGAAGGCCAGCATGACCGACCACGTCGCCGAGGTGAGCGCGTTCGCCGCGCCCAGCTCGCCCCGCGTCACGAGGTCGGGCAGGATCGCGTTCCGCGCGGGGAAGAAGAAGCCGCTCAACCCAAGCTGGAGGGCCGTCAGCGCGTACAGCAGCCACACCTGACCGGGTGTACGAACGAGCAGGAAGCCGAGCACGACCACCGCGCGCATGAGGTCCGCCGCGATGAGCAGCCGCTTGCGGTTCATGCGGTCGGCGGCGACGCCCGCCAGCGGGCTGACGATAAATGGCGCGAGCATCCGCACGACGAACAGCCCGCCGACGGCCAGCCCGGATTCGGTCAGCAGCCCGATCAGGGAGGCGGACGCGATCAGGTTGAACCAGTCACCAAGCAGGCTGATGATCTGGCCGAACCACAGGTAGCGGAAGTTGTGATTCTCACGGGCAAGCTCGACATACCCGACCGTGCGGGGCTGAGATGTGCGGTGCAAGCGCGGCGTCCTTTCTGGCCGGTCGATCACCGGCATGGAGTGATCTAGATGATTCGTGTGTGGCGCGGCGGGAAAGGCCCGCCGATCCTCACCCGGCGTGGGTAACCCATAGTATATATCAGGTACAATAAGATCATTCACGGAAACGTGTGAACGACACGCGGGAAAGAGCCGCATACCGCCGGAGTCCGGAGTGTGGAGTTGGCACAGCCAACTCCTAGTTAGAACCGCTGCGCGGTTCTATACCGCCCCCGGTTTTCGGGGGGATGCGCCGCCCGCTGAAACTCAGACCGCCCCTGTGCGTATAAACACTATGAGGCGGCATCAGAGAATGCCTTGCCAGGGTGCATCGTAATCACTGCTAAGGAGAGGTTTGAACGAAATGTCCTATACAATTCCCGCAACCAGCAAGACCCCCGCGCTCATCGTCTACCTGCTGGATGTCAGCGGCTCGATGGGCGAAGATTTAGGCGGAAAGCCCAAGATCGAAGTCATATCGGATGCCCTGCACCAGGTCGCCGTTCGCATGGTCCAGCGCTCGACGAAGGGCACGACGGTCGCGCCGCGCTACCGCATCGCGATGTACGCCTACAGCTCGCAGGTCACCGACCTGCTGGGCGGCATCAAAACGGTCGCCGAACTCGCTCAGATGGGCGTGCCGCGCCTCCAGCCGATGGATGCGACGGACACCGCCGCTGCCTTCCGCGAGGCCGAGCGCCTGCTCAAGACGGAACTGGGCAATCTTCAGGACTGCCCCGCCCCGCTCGTCTGCCACATGACGGACGGCGAGTACAATCAGGGCGGCGACCCGGAGCCCATCGCCCGGCGCATCATGCAGATGTCCGTGCCGGACGGCAACGTCCTGATCGAGAACATCTTCGTCACTGACAAGGCCCTCACCGCGCCGATCAACGACCCGAAGGGCTGGACGGGCGTCACCGAGGAATCGCCGCTGGCGTCGCCCTACGCCGAGACGCTGCTGCGCATGTCGTCGCCCATCCCGCAGACGTATGCCAGCGTCATGTCCGAGATGGGCTACAAGCTGGCCCCCGGCGCGCGCATGTTCTTCCCCGGCAACCAGCCGGAGATCGTCGAGCTTGGCTTCTCGATGAGCGGTGCGACGCCGGTCACACCGGTCACGCCATAGCCAGGCCAAACCGCACGCCGTCTAACATGATAGAAAGCCGCAGGGGCGGGTCGGGTTGTTTCCCCGGCCCGTCCGCCGCGCCCACGAGGGGCCACCTGACGCGATGACACCAGCTCAGCAAGACGGCGGCCCGCCCGCCGCCGCGCCCTCAACCCGCATCCGGCTCCCGCAGGAGTCCGAGACGGCGCTCACGACGCTGCGCACGCCGTTCGGCACGGCGCTGTACCTGTACGCCCGCTCGGTGGACAGCGTGCAGGCCGGGACGACCGGGCAGGATTATCTGGCGTTTTGCTACGCGCCGGACAATCTGGCGTTCGCCGTGTGCGACGGCGTCGGGCAGTCCTTTATGGGCGATCTGGCCGCCCGCCTGCTGGGAGACGGGCTGGTCAACTGGCTGTGGAAGCTGGATGCCGCTCCGCCGGGGGCCGATGCGTTCTCCGGGCGGGTCCATGAGGCGCTGGACGCCCTGACGGGCGATACGGCGGATGCGGTCGCCGCGTTCCGGCTTCCGCCCGGCCTGCCGCCGCTGCTCTCACAGGCGCTCGAAAACCAGCGGGCCTACGGCAGCGAGTCGATGTTCGTCGCGGGGCGGATCGCCCTCGCAGGGGCCGATCCGTGGATCGCGTTATGCTGGCTCGGCGACTCCCCCGTCGCGGCCATCGACATCGACGGGAAGCTGGTC
>CAZWUX010000312.1:561-5414 GCA_964637665.1 uncultured Anaerolineae bacterium | reverse complement strand
CGCTGTGCGTCCAGTGGCGCTTGCGGTGCAGCAATCCGCCGAACGCGTTTTTCATCGCGCCGGTGATGGTCGTGAAGACGTGAGTCTTGACCGTCGGAAGCTGAATGATGTTGGCGTCGTAAAAGACCTTCGGGATGCGAATCCCCTCCGGGTAGACCTTGTCGAGCACGAGAAATGGCTGTTTCGGCTCGTACATCACCCATTCGACCTGATCTTCGTACAGGTAGTAATTTTCGACGCCGTATTTGTCGGTGACGTACTTGTGCTTGTTGTTTTCCTCACCCGCGTGGGCGTCGACCACGACGGTGTCGTTGTGCGCCCCCTTGATGGAATATCCCGCCCCCTGAAGCTCCTTGATCACGCCCTCAAGCTGCCAGGGCGCGGTCGAGCAGGCCGGATACCAGGTGTCCCACGAAATGTTAATCTTGAGCAGCGTCTCGTGGTCGGCTGGCAAAGCCTCCTTGTAACCGGCGAGGTTCATCAACCGCCCGTAATCGTCGATCACCGTCTCCGGCGAGGTCTTTAGAACGGCGACTTTTCCTTTTCCTGCAAAATCAACCATCAAATATCTCCTCTACAGACGAATGGCCCCGCATTGATTGTATCACCCGGAGCCAGCGTGTCGAGCTATCGATCCGGGGCAGACGCCCCGTTAATCCCCTTACGCCCTACCATTTGAAAAAGCGGAATCGCCACCCGCGCATCCTGCGCTTGGGCGTTTCTTTAGGCGCACTCTCGTCATCGCCCGGCGATTGCACAATACGCACCGTCATACGCAAAGCGCCAAGCTCGATGATGTCACCGTCGGAAAGTGGGAAATCCCGCCCCGGCATCAACCGCTGCCCGTTGACCCAGGTACCGTTCGTGCTGTTCTGGTCGACGATATATAGATCACGCTCGCCGGGCCGCAGCAGCGCGTGGCGTCGCGAAACGCCGTACCGCATGGCCCCGTAAGGCGCATAATCGAGGTCGGGCCTGAAGGCGCTCATCGGGTCAGCCCGTCCGAGCACCGTCACACGCCATACGTCGAGGCCGACCGTGCTGGACTGCGTCCCATGCAGGTGGAACAGCACCCGCCATTCTGGATAGGCCTGTTCGCCGGGGGCATGTGCTGGCGCCTGCGCGACAATATCATGTTCGGGTGGCGGTGCGACCGGTATGTCCTCGTCATAGGGTCGGCGCGGCTCGTTGAGCGGCTTGGTGACCACGAAAATATCCTCTCAATTAAGTGCGGACGGGGTCAGCGCCCGAACGTACGGCGTACCCGGCTTGCAGCCAACCGGTGTAGATCATTTCTACACCGTCACCCCGCAGAGGGCAAGTAGAAAAACCCGGTGATCCAGCCTCGCGGAACACACCCACTTTATCACAGCCACTACCCATTCGTCCACATAGCACCCCGCTCCGCCAACCGGATCGTTTTCCCGCCGGGCCTGTTTCGCCCGCGCCCGGAGAGCGTGGAGAAAGCGTTGCACAACTTCGTCGCGCAACGTGCGCGGAGCGTTTTTCAACCATCGCAACCTGAATACACGACCGACTGAGACGCACTCGGCCTGAACGTCCGGCCCAGAGCGGTTCATTCACAGAATATCTATGGGGATGAGCGAAGACCGGGAGGCATCTCCACACAACCGACCGCAACCGCATCGTCTCGAAATAGAACCTCTTCTCGCCGGGCCGGTTGACACTCCACCGGTTGACATCTATAATGCCGACCACACCGCTTGTTAACCTGAGCGCACATGACACAGCAAAGGCGGGCAACTATGGGACGCAACCTGGAGGATATCCGGCGTTTGCGGGCGAGGATGACGGCCAGTCAGCTTACACCTGAGGAGATCGAGGAAGAGCGCCTCGACGTTAAGCAGCGCATCCTCGGTACGCTGCTCGAAGATGCACGGCTGTCGGCGGGTCGGACCTCCGGCGACGCAGCCGCCGCGCTGGGCGTCACCGAGGACGACTACCGGGCATTCGAGTCCGGCGAGGCTTCGCCCACCCTCCCCCAGCTTGAGGTGCTGGCTTATTACTTCAACGTGCCGATCAGCCACTTCTGGCGAGGCGACACGCTTGCCGTGGAGCGGCGCGAGGAGGCCATCCGGCAGCGCGTCCCCGAGGTCACGATGCTGCGCCAGCGGATCATCGGCGTGCGGCTCCAGCAGCTGCGCGAGCAGGCCGGGTTGTCCGTCGAGGATGTCGCTGAACGCACCGGCTTCGACGCCGGGCTCATCGAGCAGGTCGAATACGGTCAGGCTGGCCTGCCCTTCAACCAGTTAGAGAAGCTCACTTATGCTGTGGGGGGTAGCCCCGATGCGTTGATGGACGGGCATGGGCCGATCGGCGGATGGCTGCGGGCGCAGGATGACTTCGAGCAGTTTGCCAGCCTGCCCGCCGAACTGCGGGCCTTCGTGCTCAAACCCATCAACCGCAGCTATCTGGAACTGGCGCTCAGGCTGAGTGAGATGGAGGCGGACCGCCTCCGCACGATTGCAGAGAGCATCCTCGAGATTACACTGTAGGTCAGGGGGGGCGCCGTGACGCCAGACCCAAAAGCGCTGAGCCAGGAAGGCCAGCAGCTGTTCCACCGGGGAGATTATCAGGAGGCGCTGAAACGGTTACAGATGGCCTACGAGGTCTACTCCGAGCAGGGCCAGCAGACCGAGGCCGCCGAAGCGCTCAACAACATCGGCGTGATTCACCGGATGGAAGGGCGGCTGGACGAGGCGGCTGACTGCCTCAACCGGGCCAGCCAGATTTTCGCCGAGGCGGGGGATATGAACCGCCACGCTCAGACGCTCAGTAACCTCGCGCCGATCCTGAGCAAACAGGGCAGCATCGACGAGGCTGAGACCTACTACAAACAGGCGGCGGAGGTGTTCGACGGGCTGGGCGATGAGGACCGGCGCGGACAGGTGTTGATGGCGCTGGGCGTGCTTCTTTTCCGCGAGGGGAAGCGTGCCGCTGGCCTGCGCTCGTATGAAACGGGGCTGGGGCTGATCAAAAACCCGACGCCCGCCCAGAAGCGAACGCGCATGATGCTCAAGGTGAGACAAAAACTGATGGGCGGTTAATCACTTCGCCCCGGACGATCAAAAAGGCCACCCAGACTGGGTGGCCTTTTTTCGTTTCGATTGCCAGCAGGAGGAGGGTTATTCCTCTTCCTTCTCGCGTTTGGATTCCTCGACGATCTGCTCGGCGATGTGCGGCGGAACGTTCGCGTAATGTGAGAACTCCATCGTGTAGACGCCGCGCCCCTGCGTGAAGGACCGCAGATCATTGCTGTAGCGCATCACTTCCGCCAGCGGCACGAGCGCCTTGATGATCGCACGGCCCGCCACGGCATCCGTCCCCTGTACCTGCCCCCGCCGGGAGCTGAGGTCGCCGATCACGTCGCCCATATTGGACTCCGGCACGGTGATCTCGATATTCACGAGCGGCTCAAGCAGCACGGGGCCTGCTCCCTGAAATGCCAGCTTGAAGACCTCGCGCCCGGCGATCTGGAACGCGATGTCCTTCGAGTCGACGGGGTGCTCCTTGCCATCGTAGACGACAGCCCGCACGTCAACGACGGGATACCCGGCGATGACGCCCTCCTGCAACACACCCTTGATACCCTTCTCGATGGAAGGCAGGAACGAGTTCGAGATCGCGCCGCCAAAAACCTTGCTCTCGAACTCGAAGCCCGATCCTCGCTCAAGCGGCTCGACGCGCAGGTGGACCTCCGCGAACTGCCCGGCCCCACCCGTCTGTTTCTTGTGCCGGTACTGATCCGAATTCGTGCGAGTGATGGTTTCCCGGTACGGCACCTTCGGTATGGCCGTCTCTAGGTTGACGCCAAGCTGAGCGGCGCGCCGGATCGCAACGTCGACGTGCACGTCGCCCATCCCTTCGAGCACCGCCTCTTTAGTGGCAGGATCCTGACGCCATTGAAGCGTCGGGTCTTCGTTCGTGAGGCGCGTCAGCGTCGGCCCCATCTTGGCCGAATCGCCCTGCGTGGCCGGGGTGACCGCCACCGAGTAGACCGGGACCGGGAACGTGGGCATCTCAACCTGAATAGGCATAGCGCGGTCGCCGATGGTATCCCCCGTCGCGGTGTGATTCAGCTTGGCGACAGCGCCGATATCACCGGCGTGGAGCGTATCGACCGTGAATTGTTCGCTGCCGCGCATCACCAGCAGGGAGCCGAACCGCTCCTCCTCTTCCCGTGTGTGGTTAAAGTAGCGCTGGTCGGCACTCAGCACGCCTGAGATAACGCGGTAGTACGACAGGCTGCCCACGAACGGGTCCGCCGTGTTCTTGAACACGTACAGCACGAGCGGCCCGCTATCATCAGCCGTCAGTGTGATCTCCTCACTGGCGCGCATTGCGACGAACGGCTCCGGGCGACCGGTCGGCGCAGGCGACAGGTTGACCAGCGCATCGATCAGCGGGTGCACCGCCGTGTTCGCCGTTCCGGCGGTGTACAGAACGGGCACGAAGGTCCGGGTCATCAGACCGGACTTAATGCCCTGTACGATCTCGCTGTCTGTCAGCTCGCCCGCCTCAAAATATTTTTCGAGTAATTCGTCATCTGACTCTGCCGCCGCCTCGATCAACTCAAACCGCGCTTCCTCAGCCGCGTCGGCGTACTCAGCAGGGATCGCCTCCGGGCTGGCGGCGTCGCCTATATAGGCCTTCATGCTCAGCAGGTCGACCACGCCCTGAAAAGTCCCCTGCTGCATAATCGGAATCTGAAGTGGCACGAACCGGACGCCAAAAATCGTGTCTAATTCCTGTAACACGTGTCCGGGGCGCACATTCTCACGATCCATCTTGCTGATGATGACCAGCCGGGGCAGGTCTAATTCGTCCGCAAA
>CAZWUX010000312.1:0-551 GCA_964637665.1 uncultured Anaerolineae bacterium | reverse complement strand
GACCTCGGTGCCTACCTCGACGCCCGCGCTGGCATCGACCAGCATCGCGACGAGATCCGACACGAACATGACGTTCTTAACCTCGCCCTGAAAGTCTGTATAGCCGGGCGTGTCGAGCAGGTTGAGTTTGTTACCCTTGTGCTCAATGGGGATAAGGGCCGTGCTGAGTGAGAGTCCGCGACGCTGTTCTTCTTCGTCGTAGTCGGCGACAGTCGTCCCCTGCTGGATGTCGCCCATGCGGTTAATAACGCCGACGTTAAACAACATCGCTTCAACGAGGGACGTTTTTCCCGCTCCCTGATGGGAAACCAACGCGATGTTGCGCAGCGACTCGGTGCCATAAACTTTCATAACGGGACGCCTCCAGAAAAGGGGTCATTCTGAATATAGGTTGTGTGGGCAGGCTGCATGGAGATGGCAAACGGAGTCCGATCGTATCATCCACGGACGCCTGATCCTGTAGCAGGGGGATTTTAAGACGGTTTAGGGGACTTGTCAATGTTACGGAACCCGTCAGTTCGAGTATACTGGTGTGAAAACTTCACTCTTGA
>CAZWUX010000311.1:0-5445 GCA_964637665.1 uncultured Anaerolineae bacterium | reverse complement strand
GGGACACCCGCGGGCGCGCGTAGATTCGAATCTCCTCGGTCAGCGCCGTCGCATCCGTGATACAGAACGGCACGTCGAGGATGCGGGCTAGCGTCTGGGCGAGCAGCGTCTTGCCTACGCCCGTCGGGCCGATCACGAGGATGTTGCTCTTGTCGATCTCGACCTCTCCCATGATGCCGCCGGACTTCACCCGCTTGTAGTGGTTGTAGACGGCGACCGAGAGCACACGCTTCGCCCGCTCCTGCCCGATGACGTACTCATCAAGCCGGGTTTGTATCTCGCGCGGGGTAGGGAGTTCCTGTGAGAGAAAGCCGTCCTCCTCGAATGGCCCTATCCCTTCCTCGAACAGAATTTCCTGGCACAGTTCAACACACTCGTCGCAGATGAACACGCCCTCCGGGCCTGAGATCAGACGCCGGACCTCTCCCTGCGGGCGACGGCAGAACGAGCAGCGCTGTACGCCTCCGAGGTTGGTATCCATAATCCGTTATCCTCGCCGTCTATTCCTCGGTGGCCTTTTCCGGGGGTTCAAGCACGCCGTCGATCAGACCGTAGTCGACTGCCTGCTTGGCAGTGAGGAAGATGTCGCGGTCGGTGTCCTCGGCGATCTGCTCAACCGACTTACCCGTCCGTTCAGAAAGGATGTTGTTCAGGCGCTCGCGCAGCCGCAGGATCTCCTTCGCCTGAATCTCGATGTCCGATGCTTGCCCCTGCGCGCCGCCGAGCGGCTGGTGCAGGTGCATCGTCGCGTTAGGCAGCGCAAAACGGCGGCCCTTCGTGCCTGCCACCAGCAGAACCGTTCCAAAGCTGGCCGTAAACCCGACGGCGACCGTGCTGATGGGCGCGGTGATCTGCTGCATCGTATCGAAGATGCCCAGCCCGGCGTAAATCTGGCCGCCGGGGGAGTTAATGAACATCTGGATTTCCTTTTCCGGGTCTTCCCGGTTGAGGAAAAGAAGCTGGGCGACGATCAGATTGGCGACCTGATCGTTGATGGGTGTCCCTACGAAAACGATTCGCTCCTTCAATAGCAGCGAGTAGATGTCGTATGCACGCTCACCTCGCCCACTCGATTCCACGACCATTGGCACGAGGTTGCTGGGCACGTTCGATAGCATGTTCCGATAGTCCTTTCGATTCTGTTCAGGTCCAGACGGCTGTACGAGGCTAGCCGTTTTCGTCTTCTTCTAATTCGTCTTCTTCAAGTTCTTCTTCTGGTTCTGATTCTGTTTCGGCGATCTCTTCGGGGGTTTCGATGATGTCCTCGGTGACGGCCTCGACTGCGTCGATCTCTTCCAGTTCGCCTGTCTCAAGCTCGGCGGCCTCGACGACTTCCTCTGGCTCGACTTCTTTCTCCGGCTCGCCGATGGGCGGGTCCTCGCCCTTCGCGACGGCGATCAGCCGGTCGAGCGTCTTCTGGGAGAGCACGCGGTTCGCCATCCGTCGCCTGACCTCTGGCGACGAGTAGAACTGCCGGGCGAGCGCCGCCTGCGACCCAAACGTGAGGATCGCCGTTTCGATTTCGTCGTTGATCTCGTCCTCGGATACGCTCAGTTCCTCGGCTTCTGTCACCTCGCCCAGCAGCAGCGCGACCTTCAACTGCCACTCGGCCTCTTCGCGAACCTCATCTCTCAGACCGGCGTCGTCCAGCGAGTTGAGCCGCTTGTACTCCTCCAGATTGAGGCCGCGCTCCTGAAGACTCTCGTCGAGATCGTCCAACATGCTGTCGATTTGCTGCTCGAGCATGATGGGTGGGCATGATATTTCGACAACCGACTCGACGAGATGCTCAAGTACCTTCTGGATGTATTCCTCGCGCGCGTTCTGTCGCGTGGCTTCCTCAAGCTGCTTGCGCACCTCCGCCCGGAGATCGTCGAGTGCATCGTAGTCGCCCAGGTCTTTTGCGAACTCGTCATCTAATTCGGGCGCGGAATACTCGTAAACCTCGCGGCATGTCACCTCGAAGTGAAGGGTTTTACCACGCAGCGCCTCGGCGACATCGTCCTCGTCGGGGAACGACATGTCGAAGCTGCGCTCGTCGTCCGCCTCCATCCCGACGACTTTCTCCGGGAAGCCCGGAACGGGGTAGGTAGAGTCCTTATCCACCTTTACCCGCACGCCCTCTCGTGCGAGCCATGTGGAGGGCTTCTCTTCCTCCTCGGCCTCATCTTCGCCCTCGTCCTCGCGGACGAGCGTGCCGACGATGTCGAGCAGCGCAACCGATCCCAGCTCGATGGGGCGTTCCACCGGGTCAAGCGTCGCCTGCTGGTCACGCAGTTCGGTGAGCGCCCGCTGAACGTCTTCTTCGGTAATTTCCTCGGCTTCGTAGGGCAGACGCACGGCGCGGTAATCGTTGAGTTCCACCACCGGCATCAGCGGGACCGTGAAGGTCATGACGACCGGATCGCGCTCCACATCGCTTAACACGCCCGGCGCATACGGCTCGATCTCGCTCTCGTCGAGCGCCTCACCGTAGACTTCTTGCCCCAGTCTGTCGAGCGCCTCTTCGAAGATGACATCTTCGCCGTAATATTGCTTAATGATATTATAAGGCGCTTTTCCCTTGCGAAAGCCGGGGATATTAACCTGCCGCGAGATGCGGCGGGCCGCGTCTTTCATTTCTTTTTCGACACGCTGCGGGTCGACTGTAACCGTCAGCCGAGCCTGTCGATCTTCAAGTATCTCAGTTTGAACGTCAGCCACGTCTCTGTCCTTATTCCTCGCTCGATGGATTATAGCATTTGGGATTCGCCGGTGCTATCAGTGCCGCTGGCCTGGGCGGATAAGCCCCCAGTAATCGGGGTAATATCGGAGCCTGATGAGCGATTAACCGGCTGGCATAATCGGAGGCTCTACACACGCGTAGAGCCTCTTTACGGTCAGTGGGGAAGGCGGGACTCGAACCCGCACGCCATCAGGCACATGATCCTAAGTCATGCTCGTCTGCCAGTTCCGACACTTCCCCCCATTCCGGGCAGATTATAGCCCAGCGGACGAGCCGGACGCAACCGGGGTGGCCTCGCGGCACATGGCGGTGCGAACCTTGCTGCCCATCGTTTCGGCACGCTATAATCGCGCTGGGTAACACACTGAACAACACTTTGCGAAATTGATACGGAGAAGGGCTATCGATGATCGACGTGAACGAGCTGCGGCGGGGTGTGACGTTCCTGGATGGCAGCGATATTCTTAAAGTGCTTGAGTACCATCATCATAAGCCGGGGCGCGGCAAGGCGACGATCCGCGTGCAGGTTCGCAACGTGCGGACCGGGACGACGCGGGAAATGACGTTTAACTCAGGCGACCGTGTCGAGAATGTTAGACTCGAAACAAGGCTCGTCCAGTATCTTTACGAGGACGTGGGCTTTCTGCACTTCATGGACCTGAGCACTTACGAGCAGCCGCAGGTTGCTGCTACGACCTTTGATGATGACCGGAAGTACCTGACAGAGGGGCTTGAGATCAAGCTGTCATCTTATGAGGGTGAGATCATCGACTACGAACTGCCCGTCACCGTCGAACAGGAAGTTGCCCGGTCCGAGATGGCCGTCGCGGGTGACACCGCCACCGGCGCGACGAAGCAGATCGAAACCGTGTCGGGCCTCAAGGTGACGGTGCCTCTGTTCGTCGAGGAAGGCGATGTGATCCGCATCGATACCCGCACCGGCGAGTACGTCACCCGCGTCTGAGAGTCTGTCGCGGACGGTGGTGATACGGTCTGGGGCTGTGTAGCCGCGAGCCAAAACTTGCATCGCAGACGCACAAAATCGATGCTAAAGCAAACCATACTACTGCACACAGCAGGTAGATGGGATCCACAACATGCGCACACCTGATGGGCGGGAGTGTCGTTTCTACTACGAGGATTTCCACCGGGGCCGTAACCGGCAGGAATGCCGCCTGATCAGCAAGGCCGCGGGCGCGCGGGCATGGCGTCCCTCCGATTGTAGCCGCTGCCCCGTCCCGGACATCCTCCGCGCAAACGCCAGCGAATACCTCGAGTTGTACGCCGAGATTCGCCCCGGTGTGCTGGGCATTGGGCGGCATGTCGACGTGGTAGCCTGGTGTCGCAAACACGATCACGAAATCGAAGACCCCTACGTCGGATGCCGGGACTGCGCCGCCGAGCGTCCTGGCTTTTCGCTGCTGCTTGGCGACGAGGAAGATACATGATCAAGGCCGTCCTACTCGATCTCGACGACACCCTCATCACGACGAACACAGAACAGTTCTTCCCGCTTTACCTGCACGAGCTTGATCGCTACGCGGCGGATTTGACCGCGCCGGAGCCGTTCCTTCCCTCCCTGATGGCAGCTTTCGAGGCAACTCTGTCTGCTTACGAGCCGTCCCGCTCTCTTTACGATCGGCTGCTGGATCGCCTCTCGACTGCCGTCGGCATCGATCACGATGAGCTTGAGGGGGTGTTCAACTCGTTTTATGAAGAAAGGTACCCTGCTCTCGGCGGGCACGTGGCCGCTCGGAACGACGCGGTGCCACTGTTGAACTGGCTTTTTTCGGCGGGCTGCCGGGTCGTGGTCGCGACCAATCCCGGCCTGCCCGCGACTGCCATCCGGCGGCGTATGCGGTGGGGCGGCATTGAGCCGGAAGCCTATCCCTTTGATCTGATTACCAGCCTCGAAGAGATGCACTTTGGCAAGCCGTATGCAGAGTACTATGCCGAGATCGTCACGCGGCTGGAGATCGAGCCGGGCGAGGCCATCATGGTTGGCGACGACTGGGAGGCCGATCTGGTGAGCGCGACGGAGGCCGGGCTGCACACGTTCTGGATCGCGCCTGACGGCGCACCCGCCCCGGACGGGCGCATCACTCCCGCCGGGATAGGGAGTCTCTCGTCATTCGTCAAGCGTGTCTGTGATGGCTGGCTAGATACGCTGATATGCGAGGATTCCGACCGCGCGGCGCTGCAAGCCCGGCTCCGTGCGTATCCGGGGGCGGTCGACGCCGCAACCAGTGGGTATGACGCGAGCACCCTGGAGTGCCGTCCCGGCGAGGAAGAGTGGTCGGTCCGGGATATCGTCTGCCATTTGCACGAGCATGAACTGTCGGAGCGAGAGCGGTTGGAACGCATCCTCAACGAGGAAAACCCGTTTCTGTCGGCAGAGGCCGGTCGGCGGGACGTGAACCGCGACTATCGCACCGGGCCGTTTGCGCGGGCGATGGAGGCGTTCACCGGACAGCGCACCCGAATGGCCGCCTGGCTGGAAGGCCTGACCGCTGAGGCATGGGAACGTCCGGCGCGCGATGCGATTTTCGGGCCAACCTATTTTGGGGAGATGGTTGGGTTCATCGTCGAGCATGACCGCACGCATCTGCGGCAGATGCGCGCCACGATCGACGAGGCGCTGCGCATGTGTGAGTAGCAGTGCCCGCTGCTGATGCCAATCATTAAATTACGGTCGAGAGCAGCATAAAACTCACCGTTGT
>CAZWUX010000310.1:0-5484 GCA_964637665.1 uncultured Anaerolineae bacterium | reverse complement strand
CTACATCGGTCCCAGCGATTTCGTGCCCTGGCTCACCGACCGCAAGTGGGCGCACATCCGGCTGGAGGGCAGCGCCTTCGGCGACGTGCCGCTCAACATCGAGCTAAAGCTGGAGGTCTGGGACAGCCCCAACTCCGCCGGGGTGGTGATCGACGCGGTGCGCTGCGCCAAGCTGGGCCTCGACCGGGGCCTGAGCGGCTCGCTCGTCGAGCCGAGCAGCTATTTCATGAAGTCGCCGCCCGTCCAGTTCCCGGACGACGTGGCCCGCGAAAAGACCGAGGCGTTCATCCGGGGCGAAGCGGGCGGGGCGGACGCGCCCGCCGAAGCGCCCGAAGAGGGGGCTTCAGAAGACACATAACCCCGCGTTTGGCCGGTCCGGCAGCCTGCCCCGTCCGGGGCAGGCTGTTTTTGTTTCCCGGCGCTTTAGCAGGTGCGTGTTATACTATTTGCTATGGGGTTGGGCATGGATTGGGATTTTTTAACGGTGTGTAGAGTATGGAAGACAACATCCTTGCCAGAACCGAGGCCCGCAAGAACTGGGACCGCGCCCGGCAGCACGCCATCTTCGAGGAGCTGCTGTCCCTGATCAGCGGGCGGCAGGAAGGGCTGCTCTCGTTCGACGAGGTGCAGGCCCGCCTGCGCCTGCGCCACAGCAACTATCGCGGCGTCCAGGACATCCCCATCGACCGCATCCGGGGCAGCGTCGGGCGCTACAGAGACTTCACCCGCACCTTCCTCCCGCGCAGTGCCACACTCCGCGACCGCTGGGAGCGCGTCAACAAGATCGCGCTGACGCGCGGCTTCCCCCCCATCGAAGTGTATCAGGTCGGCGAGGCCTATTTCGTGCTCGACGGCAACCACCGCGTGTCCATCGCGCGGCAGGCCGGAATGCCGTCCATTCAGGCGCACGTCTGGGAGTTCGCCACGTCCGTCGGCCTGAGCGCGGACGCCGACCTCAACGAGTTGATGATCAAGACGGAGTACCGCGAATTCCTCGCGAACACGGGGCTGGACGTATCCCGCCCGGAGGCGGATATCGTGTTCACCGCGCCGGGGCGCTATCGCGAGCTTGAGTACCAGATCGCGCTGTACCGCAGCGCGCTGGAGCGCATCGACGGCGATCTGATGACCTATCAGGACGCCGCCGCTCGCTGGTACGATATGATCTACACCTCGGCGGTGCAGATCATCCGCCAGCATGGCCTGCTCGATGAGTTCCCGGATCGCACCGAGGCCGACCTGTTTAGCTGGGTGTGGCGGCATCACAGGGAGCTTCAGCAGTACGGCCCCATCAGCCTTGAGGACGCGGCGGAAGACGTGAAGCGGCAGGCCAGCCGCCCCTTTCTCAGCCGCGTGTGGGATGCCGTGACGAACTTTTTAGGGGAATGACGGACGCTGGGCCGTTCTTTTCAGGGAAAAAAACGAGGCGCGAGGGTCGTCCCCCCGCGCCTGCGATGCGGTATTGAACCGCTTCGTGGTTCAAACCATCACGGGCCGCGCGCCGTGAGTTTTAGATGATGTCCAGCCGGTGCCCCACCTCGTCGAGGATGTTCAGCGCGCGCTCAAGCTGATCTTTCGTATGCGTCGCCATGTAGCTCGTGCGCAGCAGCGACTTGTTGGGCGGCACGCCGGGCGGGATCACCGGGTTGGTGAACAGCCCTTCCTCGAACAGCGCCTTCCAGAAGATGATGGTCCGCATGTCATCCCCGATCATGATCGGGATGATGGGCGTCTCGCTCTGGCCGATGTCGAAGCCTAACTCCGTGAGGCCCTTTTTCATATAATCGGCGTTGTTCCACACCTGCTGGACGTAGCCGGGGTCCTCCTCGATCACGTCGAGCGCGGCCAGCACCGCCGCGACGTTCCCGGCGGGCAGGCTGGCGCTGAAGATCAGCGAGCGGGCGTGGTGCTGGATGTAGTGCATCACCTGCTCGTCGCCGCCCGCAAACCCGCCGATGGACGCGAACGACTTGCTGAACGTCCCGGTGATCAGGTCCACGTCGTCCGTCACGCCAAAGTGCGCGGAGGTCCCGCGCCCATCCGCCAGCACGCCCATGCTGTGCGCGTCGTCGACCATCAGGCGCGCGCCGTACTTCTTGCACAGGGCGATCAGATCGGGCAGGGGGGCGATGTCGCCGCCCATGCTGTACACGCCGTCGACGATCACGATCTTGCCGACATCGGGCGGCAGGCTGCCGAGCACCCGGTCGAGGTCACCCATCTCGCTGTGGCGGAAGCGCTTCATCTCCCCGAACGAGAGCATACAGCCGTCGATAATGCTGGCGTGGTCCTCTTTGTCTGTGATGACGACATCGCCACGCCCGACGATGGCGGAGATCACGCCGAGGTTGGTCTGGTAGCCGGTCGAGAAGACGAGCACCTTCTCCTTGCCGATGAAGTCTGCGAGGCGCTCCTCAAGCTCCTCGTGCAGCGCCAGCGTCCCGTTCATGAAGCGCGACCCGGTGCAGCTCGTCCCGAATTCCCTCGTCGCCTCGATGGCCGCCTCGCGCACTTTCGGATGGGTGGTCAGCCCCAGATAGTTATTAGAGCCGATCATGATGATCTCACGGCCCTGGTAGCGGACGACCGTTCCCTCCGAGTCGTCGAAGGGGATGAAGAAGGGATAGATGCCCATCGCCTGGGCGTCCCTCGCACGGGTAAATTCCACTGCCTTGTCGAAAATGTCGACCCGTTGCTCCTCAACTGCGTCCATCACGGTGGTTTACCCTTCCAAACTAAAAGGTATCTACAGGGGCAGACCCGGTCCGCCCACCACTCACATTATATATCGGGCGCGGGCGGCCTGTTGTTTATTCATAACCCACAGGTTGATGCAAAGTTACCCGGTTTTCCTGAGATTGACAACCCGCCCCCCTTTTTTTATACTGTATCTCGACGTTTCCGCGCCCCGCTGCGGCAAATGTCGGTTTTTCATAAGTACATTCAAACGGTTGGCGAATAGGGAAGAATGTACTTTGAGCGTGCGCTTTGCCCCCGTACGCTTTAGCACATCTGCTGATATAGAGGAGAAGATGATGCGTCGAACGACTGTGCTTTCAGTTATCCTGCTCGTCTTGGTTCTGGCGTTGTCGGCCTGTTCGTCAGCGGCGGCGGAGCCTGAGGGGTGCCTGGGCACCTCAGATGGTGCGCTTGTCGATCTCGAATGCCGTGAGGTCACGGTTGCGATTGAGAACGCCTACCTGCCTTTCAACTACGTCGATATCGAGACGGGCGAGCCAGGCGGCTGGGACTACGATTTCATCAATGATATGTGCACCCGCTTGCACTGCACGCCGGTCTTCGAGGAGGCCGCGTGGGAAGGCATGATCCAGGCGGTGGCCGACGGCCAGTTCGACATGGCCGCCGACGGCATCACCATCACACCGGACCGCGCCGAGATCGTCGACTTCTCGGACGGCTACATCAACATCGAGCAGCGCTTGCTGGTCCGCAAGGGTGAGGATCGCTTTGGCAGCATCGAGGACCTCGCCGCCGCCGACGGCCTGATCCTCGGCACGCAGACCGGCACGACGAACTACGAGACCGCCACCCAATACCTGCCTGAGGACCGCATCGACGCCTTCGAGCAGTTCCCCTTCGCCGTTCAGGCGCTCGTCGCCGGTGACGTTGACGCGGTGATCATCGACGAGGTCGCCGGTCAGGGCTATCTCGGCGAGAACGCCGACCAGCTTGATCTGATCGGCCCGTCAATCTCCAGCGATGAATTGGGCTTCATCTTCCCGCAGGGCAGCGATCTGGTCGATCCCGTCAACCAGGTCATCGCGGCGATGAAGTCAGATGGCACGCTCAGCGAGCTAAACGTCAAGTACTTTGGGCCTGACTTCGACATCACCTACGATGACATCGGCCCCGGTGCCTACGACGAAGAATAAAGCGGTTCGCGCCGTTTTACACGCAACCTGAGCATCTTCGGTGTGCGGGGCCTTGCCCTGCACACCACTTTTCTGCATATCGCCCCGCCGCCCGCCGCCTCACCGGCGGCGGGCGAGGAGCCGGATCGCCCTGGCGACCGCCACCCGTGAGGGGGAGTTTCGCCAACCCGATTTTCGCGCCGGGGGCCCTTCGCCACTGCCGGAGAGAAAATTATGGCCGACCGACCGGAACAAACCGTTCTTAGCGCGCCGTCGACCGCCATACCCACACCCGGCGCCATAGAACTGCGCAAAGACCCGCTTTCCAAGCGTCTCGAGCAGTTCCCATGGTGGTTCGTCGGCCTGATCCTGATCGCGATCTGGGCCGGGTTCATTATCTTCACCAACGTTAACTTCCGGGAAGCCCTGCTGTTCATCATCCCCGGCCTCCAGGTGACGATCATCACGGCGCTGTCGGCCTATGGCATCGCGCTGGCGCTGGGGCTGATCGCCGGGCTGGGGCGCATCTCGCGCAACATCTTCGTGAACAACCTGGCGACGCTCTACGTCGAGATCATTCGCGGCATCCCCATGCTGGTACTCATCTTCTACATCGCGCTGGTGGGCGTCCCGACCGCCGTCGACGCGCTGAACGCGCTGGGCGTCTGGCTGGGCGAGCAGGGGATCGGGTTCGGCGCTGCCGCCCTGACCGCCTTCAACAATCAGAATATCTCCATGAACCTGCGGGCCATCATCGCGCTGGCGGTCACCTACGGCGCGTTCCTCGCCGAGATTTTCCGCGCGGGCATCCAGTCCATCGGACGGGGGCAGATGGAGGCCGCCCGCTCGCTGGGCATGAGCTACGGGCAGGCGATGCGCTACGTCATCCTGCCGCAGGCGGTCCGCAACGTGCTGCCCGCGCTGGGCAACGACTTCGTCGCGATGGTCAAAGACTCGTCACTCGTATCCGTGCTGGCCGTGCGCGATATCACGCAGATCGCACGCCTGTACGCCGGGCGCTCATTCCGCTTCCGCGAGGCGTACACGACGCTGGCCGTGCTGTATCTGACGATGACCATACTGCTCTCGCTGGGCGTGCGGCTGCTGGAAAGAGGGTTGAGAACCGATGAGTGACAACATTATCGTTGCCAAAAATATCCATAAGCATTTCGGCTCGGTGAAGGCGCTCAACGGCGTCAGCATAAACGTCAAGCGCGGCTCGGTGATCGTCATCATCGGCCCCAGCGGCTCCGGCAAATCGACCCTGCTGCGCTGCATCAACCACCTGGAGGTCCCCACGGAGGGCGAAATCTGGATCGACGGCAAGAAGCTGACCCCCCACCAGAAGCAGCTCAACGCCGTCCGCACCGAGATCGGGATGGTCTTCCAGTTATTCAACCTGTTCCCGCACCTGACGGCGCTGGAGAACGTCACGCTGGCCCAGCGCGTCGTGCGCGGGCGCTCCAACACGGAGGCCCGCGAGGTGGCGATGGCCCAGCTCGCGCATGTCGGCATCCCCGAAAAGGCCGACACGTACCCCGGCCAGCTTTCGGGCGGGCAGCAGCAGCGCGTCGCCATCGCCCGCGCGCTCGCCATGAACCCCAAGATCATG
>CAZWUX010000309.1:4156-5495 GCA_964637665.1 uncultured Anaerolineae bacterium | reverse complement strand
AACCAGTGCATCGGCCCGTCGACGACGAAGCGGATCAGCGCCCCCTCGATGTAATTCCAGTACTGGAAGCCATGTAAAATCTCGCCCGTGTAGGCGTCCTGCAAATACCACGCCCCGTAATCGCCGCCGGGCCGCTGGAAATCCGGGTTCGTCTGCTTGACGTGCTCGATGAACCCATCGAGGCTCCACCAGATCGCCGCCGGGACGCCGCTCAGCATGTTCACCAGGACGGCCCGCGCCGCCGCCGGGTTGTTCGGCCACTCGTCACTCTCGAGGCCGGGCGTATAAGCCAGATCATTCCACGTCGGGGACTCGAGCCACGTTTCCGCCAGCGACCGGGCCTGATGCAAGCGCGGGGCCTCCAACCACGGTCGCGCGGCATCCCGATCCACCCGCGTGACGACGTGCGTCAGCGTCCTCTCATCCGCGATCAGGTTGAGGTCATATGCGAGTTGGACGAGCAGCGCCCGGTAAGCGGGTTCATCGGACCTCCGCAGATGCCGGTCGATGCGCGGAACCGGCTCGTCGGTCAGCCACTCGCGGGCATTCACGTCCCTCAGCAGCAGGAAGGCCAGCAGCGTCGCCATGTCGTCCGGCGCGGTGAGGTGTCCATCTTTGAGTTTGCGCGGCGGCGCGACGGCGTGTCCCGGCGTCTGCTCGACCGCATCCGGCGTGGGGTGGGGCAGCAGCTCGGCCAGATCGGTCGGGATCGCGATGGTTTCCTGCACGCCTGCCACCGTCTGCTCGAACACCCGCACGATCAGCCCCCGGTAATACAGCGCCTCCGTGATGCTCACCGGGTCCAACCAGGGTTTTTCCCGCTCCCGGCGGGCCGGACCCATCGGGCGCAGCTCCCCAAAGCGCCGCACGAAGTGCGAATAGGGCATCCGCCCCTCGTGGGCCAGCAGCTCGGTCAGCGCGGCCTGTGTCGGCTCGCCGAGCCGCTCCCACATCGCCCCGACCATCTCCTCTCGGACGACGGCCTCCGCCAATTCCTCGGACGCCACCGCGCGATCATCCGCCATGAGGTCCACATCCCACAGGTCGGCGATCACGCGCAGCAAATCCCGGTCGTAGTCGACTAACGCGCGGGCGAGGGTGGGCATGATCTTATCCGGGGTGGGGGGTGGTAAACTTCAACCAATGGCTGTTAATTGGGCTTCTATTAAATATTCGGAAAATTTTCTTTGCGAGAACCCCCACCTGCGTGCTGGCGCACGCTTTCCTCCCCCTTGCAAGGGGGAGGTGTCCGACCCGCAGGGTCGGGCGGAGGGGGTTTTTGCAAAACAAATAATTTGTCCGATGCTCAAGTAAAACGCCAGCCGAAAGGGGATTCATC
>CAZWUX010000309.1:0-4056 GCA_964637665.1 uncultured Anaerolineae bacterium | reverse complement strand
TGTTTCAGATGTTGCGCCTGCATCACGACCGGTAGGAACCGCGCGATGCGCAGCCGCCCCATCTTCCGCATGATGACGTAGTCCAGCAGGCCATCATCCATCTCCGCACCGGGCGCGACCGGGAAGCCACCCCCCTCACGCGGGCCGTTGCACACCGCCACCATCGTGATGCCCCGCTCGAAAGCCGGATCCTCGCCGACCATGATCCGCGCCTCCAGCGACGGGGGGGTGAACAGGATCGTCTGGAGCACGGCGATGAAGTAACTCATGAAGCCGCGCCAGCGCTTCAACCGCCGCGTCGCGATGTTCACCGCCCCGGTGAAGCCCACGCCGACCGTGTTGCACCAGTACTCGCCGCGACCCGTCCCATCTACGATCCATCCCACGTCCGTTGGGTAGCTCGTGTCTCCCAGCAGGCAGCGCGCCGCCTCACGCAGATCGTTCGGCACGCCGAAGTTGCTTGCGAAGTCATTTCCGGAGCCGACCGGGATAACGCCCAGCCGGGGACGGCGCGCCGCCTCGACGGCCATCAGCCCGTTGACCACCTCGTGGATCGTGCCATCTCCCCCGATGGCTACCACCACGTCGATGCCCTCTTCAGCGGCCTCGCGGGCCAGCGCGGTCGCGTGGCGCGGCTCCCTCGTGAGCGCCCAAACGAGTTCGTAGTCGCGGCCCTGCTGCCGGGACGCGGCCTCCGCTTCCTCTGCGAGGATGGCGCGCAGGTCCGGCCCGGCTTCCGCCGCATGGCCCCGGTCGGCCTGCGGGTTGAGAATCAGTTTAAGGCGTGGCATTAAGGTCCCTTCGGCGTGTGCTGTTGCGTGGTGTGGGAGCAGAGTGTGCCACGCTTCAGGCCGGACGGCAAACATCCGCCGGGCGGCGGATTCATGCCGGGCCATCATCTCCGGCATGAATCGCCATGAGCCAGCGGCCCGAACGTGGTATAATTCGCCACATGACCCGCATCACACGTTCCCTGCGGACCCTGTCGGCGCTGGCGCTCGGCGCGGCGGCCCTGCTGTTTGTTCGCCCGGCCCACGCCCAGCCGGTCCTCATTGCTGCCGATCCCCACCCCGGCGCGGTGTTCGCCGAACCGCCCGCCGCCGTGACGCTGACCTTCGACCGCTCCCTCGCCCCCGGCAGCACCGAGATCGTCGTCACCGGCCCATCAGGCGAGCGCTTCGACGAAGGCACCGTACAGGTCGACCTGTCCAGCACCCACGTCGCCACCGTCGGCCTGACCCCGCTGCCGGAGGGCGAGTACACCGTCTCCTACCGCGCCGCCAGCGTCGGCAGCTCGACCATCCTCGCCGGGTCCTACACCTTCTCCGTCGACCTGCCGGAGCCAACCCTGATGATGGTCCAACCCCTCGACGGGCAGGCGTTCACCGGGGGGAACGTGCCGCTTCAATTCGCCGTGCAGTATTTCGATTTCGGCCTGTACGACAACCGGATTCAGGTGTTCGTGGATGGCGCGCCGGTCGAGCAGCTTCGTGGGCTGGAGACGACCGTAGACGGTCTGGAGCCGGGCGTCCACGAAATTGGTGCTGTCCTGATGCGCTTCGATGACGAGGTGATCCCCGAAACCTTCACCGAGGCGACGATCGCCATCGCCCAGCCCGACGCCGAGTCGATGGGCCGGGGCATGGCCGCGGCGGCCCCCCCGGACCCCGGCCTTCAGCTTTCTCTGATGCAATGGGGTATGGTTGGATTGGCGACACTGGTGCTGCTGGGGATCGGCGTCTGGCTGGGGCGCGCCGTGCGTGGTCTCCCGCCTGATTGATCGCCTTACTCAGGCCCGCGATGTGCTCACTTAGTTGATCACTTCGTACGTCGTCGAGTCGACCAGCTGCTCCCCGATGTAAAACTGGATTTCGTACGCCCCGGTGGGCCATCCCCCCTGCGCGTCGAACCAGTAGTAGGCCACGCCCTCCGTCCCGCGCTCCCACGCTTCGCTCTCACTGCGTACGACGGTCCCATTGAGCAGCAGCACGCGTGACCACGACAGCCCGTTTTCCATGTTCTCGTATTCGACCCAGTAGTAGATGCGCGGCGTTCCGACCGGGAACGTCGTGCCCTCGTCCACCGGTTCGAGGTTGGCCGAGATGCCGCTGGAGATCGCCATGATGCTGAGCGCCGCATCCGCCGGGGGCGTCACATCCGACTCGATGGTCGTGATGAACGGCGTCGGCGAGACGGTCGCGGTGGGCGGGATCGGCGTGATGGTCGGCGGCTCGTCGATCAGGTTGCGCGTCGCGAGCGGTGTACCGGCGATTCCCGCATCAGGTGAGAGCACGGCAGGCGGCGAGGGGCTGGCCGTCGCCGGGAGCAGGCTTCGCACGTCCAGCGGCGGGAGCGCCTGCCGGATGCGTATCCCGGCGATGATGCCCGCCGCGCCCAGAATCACGACCAGCAGCCACCGCCATGCGCGCCGCGTGGCCTGCTGCCGGATGCGAAAATACGGGGCCTGCCGCGCCCGCCGAAAATTGCTGATCATGGCGATGAAGGCGATGATGACGACGAGGCCCAGCAGGAACGGGGTCAGATAGACGATAAGCGACAGCATGGCTGGCAGCCTTCCCGGTATCTGGGGGCGACGTGAAACGTCAGGCGGTAGTATAGCACACGCCGCCGCGCCCTACGAAGCATTCCCCATTGATTTCCGTTACAAAAGGGATTAAGAATAGGGTGGTTTTGAAGCTGAGCCGCGATACAGTCCCGCAGAGTTTGTATCAGGTGGTCGAGTTCCGTATACTGTCCTCTGACGGTTGCTTTCTCCGGTTGACTTCATTAGCACCGTAAGCGAGATCGGATCTCGATGGCGACCATACTCGTAGTTGACGACGACCCGGATGCCCAGGACCTTTTCCGTACCTGGCTGACGAAGCATCACTACGACATTGTGGTGGCGGAAACCGGCGCCGAGGCCATCCGGATCGCCCGCTCTCAGCGCCCTGACCTGATCCTGCTCGACGTGATGCTGCCCGGTATGGACGGCATCGAGGTCTGCCGCCGCCTGCGCGCCGCCGAGGAGACGGGCCACATCCCCATCATCCTCGTGACGGCCTACGACCCGGCGGTGAGCCGCGTCGAGGCGCTCATGGCGGGCGCGACCGACTACGTGACCAAGCCCATCGCCCTGCGCGACCTGTTAGAGCGCATCCGCATCCCCCTCGCCGACGACCACAGTTTTGTCGATCAGAGCCGCCGCCTGCTGCACGAAACCGTGCACGCCGCGCTGTCCATCGTGCCGTGCAGCCTCGCGTGGCTCGTCACGAGCGACACCCGGCGGGGTCTGCTCATCCACAAGGCGGCGGCCACGACGCGCGGCGAGAGCGCCACCCGCCGCTTCGTGTGGGACGTGGTCGGTGACGGCGACGGCGTGGTCGGCCCGCTCAGCAGCGCGGGCGGCCTGCTGGCCGAGGTCGCCCTGTCGGGCGCGGGGTCGTTCAACCTGCCCCTGTCCCGTCTGCGCGAGGAGGATAACGACAGGCTCTACCGCGCCTGCGAGCGGCTCGATCTCTACTTCATCTCCGTCGTGCCTCTGCTGATCGCCGGTGCGCCGCTCGGCGTCATGTTGATAGGCTCGCGCGAGCCGCGTGATGTCGAGACGCCGCGCGGCCAGCAGCTTATCGCCACCGTCGCCGGTCAGGCGGCCACCGTCGTCCACAACGCCCAGCTGATGCGCGAGCTGGCCCGCCGGGAGGCCGACGCCCGCCTTGAGCGCGCCTTCCGCCAGACGGTGCTCGATACGATGACCGACGGTCTGCTCGTTTACGACGCCACCGGGCTGATCAAATTCGCCAACCAGCGCCTCTCCCTGATGACCGGCTACCATCTGGAGGAGATCGAGGGCCGCCAGGTCGAGACGGTGTTCGCCCCCGGCGATCAGACCCGCCTCTCATCGCTCGCCTACGCCGTCCCGCCGATGGACACCGAGTCCTTCGAGGTCGGCCTCCAGCGCGCCGACGGCTCGACCGTGCCCGTGCTGGCCGTGCAGGCCGGTTACAAGACGATGCGCGATCAGCTCGGCGAGGACCGCGTGATGGTCATCACCGA
>CAZWUX010000308.1:0-5505 GCA_964637665.1 uncultured Anaerolineae bacterium | reverse complement strand
GAGAGGCCGTGCTCACCCCACAGTGCGGAGCCGCGTTTCGCGCTGTTTTCGACCACGCAGTACAGCTTGATCATGACATCTCCTTGTCGCTCAACTCAAACCCATCGTTCCCGGCGTCACCTGAGTCGGCGGGGTTCCCCTGCCACACCACGATACTGCCTACCGGGGCCCCGATATCCTCTCCGATGACCGAACATTTCACTTGCAGCAGGAAGAATACGCGCGCCCCCTGATCGCTGAGCGTCTCATAGTTAGCCTGCCCCTTCGCAATAATCAAATTCGCTTCTTCATAACGCCTCAGAAAGACATCTGAACACTGGCTGAGGATCGTCCCAGGCGCATTGGACCCCGTCTCGACGATTTCGGCAGCCCGATCGATGCCTGCCTCCAGCGCATCAGAGCGGGTTGCGTCGTTCAGCACCGGGCCGCCTTTAACGGCGTAGCTCACGGGCACGGCCAGCGTTTCGATCAACACACGGTCGAAAACCGTCTCGCCTGCGTTATCCGCCAGAAAAAGAATCCCCGCAGCGTCCGATACCATCGCGCGCAGCGCCTCGCGCCGGTCCAGAGCAAAGGGCTGCGTGAGCACGCGGTCCAGCGTGGACCTGAGATCGTAGGTCGGCGAATAACCGAGATCGATGATGTTCCCGGCGATGCTGATACGAAGCGCCGCATCCAGTGGATCGTCGGCCTGACGTACGAGTTCTTTCAGCCTGGGGTAGAGGGCCAGAGCGCGCTCCGTGCTGGCCTGTTTGGAATCAAGATACGGATCTTCTGCTCCGGTCTGGCTGCGCACCAGCCGGTGTATCTGATATGCGATCTCAGGGGGCGTCGAAACCGTGCCCACGGAATGCTGGCTGAGCAAATTCAACGCCCGGTGCATGATTCGGCGCTGGTGCGCTTCGTCGGCCCCGGCCATGCGTGCCGCCTCAAGCGTTTGCCGGACCATACAGGGAAAGCAGTCGAGATAAGTTTGCACTGCCGCCTCCAGTTCGGGGTGGAGATGTGGTTGCAAAGGGAAGATTACCATTATAATTTACATTAGACAATAATTATGGTACGACTTTGGCGAGATTGATTCTATTGGGGGAAACCACGCGATGACAAACGAGGCCGAGTCGATCGTTGGGGCGCAGATTCGGTCGATCCGGGAACGACGGAAAGTGTCTCTGCGAACGCTGGCCGATCGGTGCGGCCTTTCGGCCAACGCCACTGGCCTGATCGAGCATGGCGAGAATTCGCCAGCTCTGGTGTATCTCGTGGTCGTGTTTTTCGCTGGAGGTCGAATATCATGATTGATTTGATGAGGCTCCAGACGTTCGTCGATGCCGCCGAAAACTTGAGTTTCTCCGCCGCTGCCCGGCACATGCAGCTTTCGCAGCCTACGGTCAGCCACCATATCAAGCTGCTTGAGGAGACTCTCGGCGTCGAGCTGTTCGATCGCTCCGCAGGGGCGCTCAGACTCACCGATGCCGGACGCCTGCTGCTGCCCCAGGCCCGCAAGCTGGTACGCCGTGCTGTCGAGCTTGAGCAGATGATGGAGTCCATTCAGGATCAGATCATCGGGAACATCCAGATCGCGTGCAGCACGACGACCGGAAAGTACGTCCTTCCCCAATTTGCCGCGCGGTTCCGGGAGCGGCATCAGGGTGTCCGGGTGTCGATCCTGCGCTGCACGACGGAGCACGTCGTGCCCAGCCTGCTGGAAGCCGAGGCCAATATCGGCGTGGTCAGCTACGATGTCTGCGGGCGCAGCGGGCTGGAGTGCCAGGAATTCTTCGAGGACCACATCATCCTGATCGCCTCGGCGGATCATCCCTGGGTTCACCGCCAGCAGATTGACCCGTCTGAACTGCTGGAGGAGCGATTTCTCATGCGCGAGCCTACGTCGGGCACCCGGCGTGTGCTGCTGGCTGAGCTGGGCAGGCACGATATCGTCCTCGATGACTTGAACGTTTTCATGGAACTTGGCAACGCCGAGGCCATCATACGGACGGTCGAGGCGGGGTTCGGCATCTCGTTCGTGTCGCGGCTGGCGGCGGACTGGGCGCTGGAGCTGGGCAGCGTGGTCGAGATACCGGTCGCCGGGTTCGATCTGTACCGGCAGGTCTACATGGTGCAGAAGGCCATCCGTGAGGCGAACCGGGCCGCCGAGGCGTTCTGGGGCTTCGTGCACGACCCGTCTAACGCCGACCTGCTGCGCATGGCCGAGCGATAACCGGAGGGGCGCGTATCTCTGCCGTCCAAGCTGCATAGTAAAGAGACCCGGCTCGCCAACCGGGTCTCTTTGGGAAAGGAGGATAGAAGATTTTCAGTGGGGAATACCAAACAGGTGATCAGTTTGTGATGGTCAGCGTGCGTGCCTGACCCGTCGCAGGGTGGCTCGTGATGCAGCACACGATCTGGTAGCTGCCCGGCGTGTCCGGCGCCGTCAGCGTGTAGCTGGTCGATAGACCGGCCTCCGCGCTGCCCTGCCAGTAGACGTGTTCGGTGTAGACCTCTGGCCCATCGTCGAGGGAGTACCCCTCGTCGAGGATAGCGATTTCGTGTTTGAGCGTGCCGTTGTTGATCAACGTGATCGTGACCGGGTCGCCTGTGTGGGCCGACCATTCGTGCGCCAGCGAGAAACCCATGTCGTCCATCTCTGCCACGAGTCGGGTGGGTTCCCCGGCGCTGCATCCCGTCCCCACAATGACGAGAAGGACCAGCAATCCCCACACCACCCATCGATTAGCCGTCATGGTTCTTTCTCCTGTCAGGTTGGAAGGTGCCTCCGCCCGGCGCGCAGAGGCACCTCATTTTTGTGCGATCGTCGACGGGCCGCAGGGCCAGACGGCGGCTAGAACGTGAACGTGATCCCCGCGCCTTCCGCCTCCATCAGGAACGACGGCGCGTTCTTGATCTCGATGCGCTCGTCGCGCAGGTCTTCCACCTTGATGCCCTTGTTCTCCAGAGCCAGCTCGCACAGGATGATGCGCCCGCCCTCGTCGAGGATCGTGTTGAAAAGCTCGACCGGATCGGGCAGGCCCTTCTTGCCCTGGAATTTCTCCAACTCGCCCTTCAGCAGGACGTTCGAGCCGCCGGGGCAGAAGAACAGGATCACGTCTTCGCCGATGCCGACGCCCGACGCGCCCATGATGAAGGTGGGCATCACACCTGCGCTGTCGCTGTTGCAGACGATGACCATTGGACCAGAACCGTTTTCGCTCATAGTTAGCTCCTTTTTGATGAGCAGGTATTCAAATTGACTGCTTAATCCGTTCCGACCGGGGCCGGTGCGGGTTTCGCCTTCTCAAGCTCACTTGCGCGTTGTTTGACACTTTCCAGATACATCGCCATCGGACGGTAGATCAGATGCGTCCACTTGCCGATGCCTACTTCCGTGTCCAGCATGGCGAACATCGCCATGAGGTGGATAACGTAGATGCTGTAGGTCGCCCAGGCCCATCCCGCGTAGCGGAAGATGTGGACCAGGATGCCCGTCACCGCGCCAACCAGGATAAACGCCGGGAACAGCCAGTCGGTGGGATGTGAGAAGCGGTGGATTTCCTCGCGCTTGCGCAGCCGCCCGATCAGGGCTTCCGACGATCCATAGATCAGCACGATGGTGGCATAGTAGCCCAGCCAGCGCTGCGGATGGTACAGCGGGTAAATCGCGTCCGTCTGGAACCACCACAGCAGCGCGACGATCAACACCAGCATCGTGACGTAGCCGGAGATCAGCAGCAGGTGCTTGAGCCACTGGCTGTGATCCGTCTCGTCACAGTCCCGCCAGCGCTTCTGCGTGAAGAAGTGGACGAAGAAGTCCTTCAACTGCGTCAGATAGACGCCGGGTGGGATGTCGATCTGGGAGGTCGTCGAACGCATGACGTGTGATGCCATGTTCAGCGTGTTGCGAGCGAGTCGCACGCCCAGAATGGCGAAGTGGAGCAGCACGAAGGCCCAGACCAGCATCACCGGGGCGAACGTGTTGAGTTCGACGTGGCCGGCCACGATGTGGCTGCCACCTGTGATCAAATGGTAGGCCACAAAAACGACCAGCGTCAGCAGCACATACTGGGCGATCTTGAGCGCCACCGCCCGCTCCGAAGTGTAGAGCTTAGCGCCCTCGCCGGACCGGTCATACTTGGCCGTCAGCCAGCGGCGGGCGGCCATCATCGTCTCGGCAGGTTCCGCGCCGCGCGGGCACGTCTTCGTACAGTCGCCACAGTAGTAGCACATCCAGGGATCGGTGTTCTCCAGCAGCCGGTCACGAAGCCCCAATTGCAGCAGGCGGATCGTGCTGCGCGGGAAGGGGTGCCCGTCGTCCGTCAGCGGGCAGGTGGCGGTGCAGGTGCCGCAGTTGAAGCAGGCTTCGGGATTGACGGCCCCGTACGCTTTCATCTCATCCAGCAGGGTGGGATCAACCCGCGTGCTCATGATCCTGCCTCCTCGGCCAGCACGTACTGGTAGTACTCGCCGCACTGCCCCGTCTCGACGACTGCGTCGTACTTCTTCATGGCGGTGACGTGCCACAGCACCTCGTGCGCGGGCAGATCACTCGTCTCGGCGATCTCCGGCACGGTCCGGGGGCCATCCCGCAGCGCCCGGCAGATCTGCTGTCGCACGGCTTTTTGCTCCTTCAGCCGCTCGCGCGTGCGCTCAATTGAGCCCGCGTGCTTCGCCCGCAGGTCTTTTAGCACCGCGTTGCGACGTTGTTTTTCCTCTTTGGTGAGCGTCATGTCGTCACCTCCAACTCCGGCAGGTCCGCCGCAATGGCATCGACCATCGCCTCATACTGATCGAGCGTCCAGCCCTGCACGTCGAGGGCGCGATTCGGGCACGCGCTGACGCACACCCCGCAGCCTACACAGTTGGCGGGCGTCACGACCGCGCGCCGGACCTCTTCTTTACCGTCGATGTGCAGGATTTCGAGCGTGATAGCGTCCTCGTACGCGCAGACGGCCACACATTCCCCGCTGCCGTCGCAGCGATCCAGGTCGACGCGCGCGACGAACGGCTCCAGCTCGACCTCGCCCTGGCTCAGCAGCACGGCCACCTTCGCCGCCGCAGCGGATGCCGCCGCGCAGGCCTCCTGAATATTCATCGGTCCCTGTGCGGACCCGGCCAGTATGACGCCCGGCACAGCCGTTTCGACCGGCTGGAGCTTGGGGTGCACTTCCAGAAGGAAGCGGTCCGTCCCCGCCGAAATCTTCAGCAGGTTGATGATGTCGTCGACCGGGTTGGGCAGCATTCCGGTTGCCAGCACGACCAGATCGGCGGGGATGTCGATCTCATTCCCCCACGTCAGGTGATCGCGCATACGGACCAGCAGCGGGCTGTCCCCGGTCGGGTCGGGCAGGACCTCTGGCCTGTCGTCGCCGTGGAAGCGCAGGAAGCGCACGTTGTTTTCCGACGCCTCGGTGTAGATTTCCTCGTGGCCCCGGCCATAGGTGCGGATGTCTTCATACGCGTCGAACAGGTTGATGGCCGGGTAGCGCTCGCGCAGCTCGTTGGCGACGTGCA
>CAZWUX010000307.1:994-5541 GCA_964637665.1 uncultured Anaerolineae bacterium | reverse complement strand
TCATGCCGCGCTGCATCGGGACGCAGCCGGTGGCGTTGGCGGCGACGGTCATCTCGAACATCGTCTTCGTGCCGTCGACGTAGGAGGCGACGGTCCAGGGGTCTTTGTTCGATTTACGGGCCGACTCGGCCACCGTGTCGGGCGTGGCGGTGGGGTTCAGCGGGTTGTTCTTGCCCTTGCCGATGACCATCACCTCGTAGTTGAGGCTCTTGACGAAGTCCCACAGCTCGATCAGGCAGCCCGGCTCGTCGCCGGAAGACACGGTGTAAAGCACACCCGCGTCCGCCGCCTTCTGTTTGAGGATACGGCCCACCGTCGCGTCGGCCTCGATGTTGACCAGCACTACGTCCTTGCCGTGCGCGATGGCCGCATGGGCGGTTTCCGCGCCGATGGCGGGTGAATAGGTCACGTCCGTCACGATGTCAACAGCATCGAGTTGGGCGGGAAGTGTGTACTCCCCGGTGACGATGCGTTTCCCGGCGTTCAGAGCGTCCATCGCCGGGCCGGGGGCGGACGCCTCGACCACGTCATCGGAGTCGACGCCCACGTCGAGGAACGCCTGCCGCGCGGCGGCGACATCCTCATCCGCCAGGGCGGTGACGACCATGCCCTGCACCTTCTCGACGGCCTCGACGAAGCCGCTGCCGATCCAACCGGCCCCGCTGGAGCCGACGCGGATCGGGCGGCCCTCTGCCTCGCGCTGCGCGAGATCGCGGAAGATCATGTGGGGACCCCCTTCCGGGCCGTGACGACCTCACGCGCGGCGGCGGCGATGTCGCTCGCCGTCAGATTGTACTTCGCCAGCAGGTCCCAGGGGTCGCCGGATTCGACGTACACGTCACGCAGGCCGACGAACCGCATCGGCACGGGGTATTCCTCCACGACGACGCGGGCCACGTTGCTGCCCATCCCGCCCTGAAGCAGGTGCTCCTCCGCGCAGACGATCGCGCCCGTCTCGCGGGCGGCGGCGGCGATGGCGGCCCGGTCCAGTGGACGGATGGTGTGCAGGTCGACCACGCGGGCCTCGATGCCCTCATCCGCCAGCATGGCGGCGGCGTCCAGCCCGGCGGCGACCATCATGCCGCAGCCAATGATCGTCAGATCGCCGCCCTCGCGGACGACGTTGGCCTTGCCGATCTCGAACGGCGTGTCATCCATCGGGTAGATGTGGGGCATCTCGATGCGGCTCGACCGGATAAAGACCGGGCCTTCGTGCTCGGCGGCGGCCCGCACGGCGGCGTGCATCGTCGCCGGGTCGCTGGGCACGAGAATGGTGAAGGTCGGCAGGCCGCCCACCAGGGCAAGGTCCTCGATGCCCATCTGGGTCGGGCCGTCCTTGCCGAGCGTGATCCCGCCGTGACTGCCGACGACCTTCGCGTTGATGTTCGACATGGCGATGGCAAGGCGGATCTGGTCGTAGGCGTTGCACAGCAGGAAGGACGAGAAGCTGACGACGAAGGGGATGAAGCCGCAGGCGGCCAATCCCGCCCCGACGCCGACGAGGTTGCTCTCTGCGATGCCCATGTTGAAGAAGCGGTCGGGGTACTCGTTGCGAACGTATTCCGCCATCGTCGAGTTGCCAAGATCGCCGTCGAGGACGACGACTTTCGGGTTCTCGCGGGCGACCTCAAGCAGCGCATCGCCGAAGATGTTGCGCAGCGGTTTACCGGCGGGCTTCAGCCCAGCCTCTTTACCCAGCATGTTGGAGTTCCTCCCGTGCCTGCTCGACCTGACCGGCGTCCTTGAGCGCCCTCCCGTGCCAGGTAAAGTCCTGCTCGACGAACGTGACGCCCTTGCCTTTGGTGGTGTGCGCGATGATGATCTGGGGCTGGCCGGTCATCTCAAGCTGGCGGCACAGCCGCAGTTTGGCGATGATGGCTTCGACATCGTGGCCATCGACTTCCTCGACGTGCCAGCCGAAGCTGCGCCACTTGTCGGCCAGCGGCTCCAGCGCCACCTCGCGGGCGATGGGGCCGGTTTCCTGATACTTGTTGTAGTCGAGGATGGCGGTCAGCTCACCCGCTTTGTGGTGGGCGGCGGACATCGCGGCCTCCCATATCTGGCCCTCCTGACACTCGCCATCGCCCAGCACGACGTAGACCCGGTAGTGATAGCCGTTGAGCCGCCCGCCGAGCACGTGCCCCAGCCCGATGGAGAGCCCCTGACCGAGCGATCCGGTCGTGGCCTCGATGCCGGGCATCAGACCTTGCACCGGGTGGCCCTGCACCGGGCTGTCGACCTCGCGCAGCCGCCACAATTCCTCGCGGGGGAAATAGCCTGCGTGGGCCAGCGCGGCGTAGAGAACCGGCGCGGCGTGCCCCTTGCTGAGGATGAAGCGGTCGCGCTCCGGCCACTCCGGCTCGTCGGCCCGGTAGTTCAGAACCCCGCCGAAGAACAGCGCGGTCAGGATTTCGACCGAAGACCATGAGCTTGACGGGTGGCCGGAGCCAGCCCGCGTCGTCATCTCCAGCACGTCGAGCCGGAGGTCCCGCGCCTTTTCTTTTAGCTCGTTGATGTCGAGCACAGGTGTCGTCATTAAGCCTCTCCAATTCCAAAATTACACGCGCTGAAAGAGGGCGGGCAGAAGCCGGAGCCGCTGCCCGCCGGGTTTAGCTCTGGGATGCGAGGAACGCCTCGACCCGGTCCGCGTAGGGAAGCGCCGGGATGACCCCCTGCGTCGTCGACGTTAGCGCGCCGACGGCGTTGGCGTAGCGTAAGGCGGCCTCCAGCGCGTCGGATGTGAGCAGGGTGCGCCAGTCGTCCTCGGCGGTGAGCTGCGCCAGCATCCCGGCGATGAAGGCATCACCGCAGCCGGTCGAATCGACCGTCTTGACCTTGAACGGCGGCACGAAGCCGCTGCCCGCCTCACACTCGAACAGGCTGCCGTGCGGTCCGAGCGTCACAACCACGAGGTCCGGACCCTGGGCGCGCAGCGCGCCTGCCGCCTCAGCGAGCGCGCTTTTATCCGCCAGATCAATCTGCCCGCGACCGCTCAGCAGGGCAAGCTCCACCTCGTTGACCTTCACCACGTCGACGCGGGGCAGCATATCCTGAGCGGCCTTCAGCGCGTCGGACGGCTCGGCCCACAGGGCGGGGCGGTAGTTCACGTCGTAGGAGACGAGCGCGCCCGCCTCACCTGCGAGGCGCACGGCCTCGTAGGTGGCGCTGCGCACCGGCTCGTCCGACAGGCTGATCGAGCCGAAGTGAAAAGCGCGCGTCGCACGCAGCAGCTCGGCGTCAAGCTCGTCAGGGCGCAGGCGTTGATCCGCGCCTGGATTGCGGTAGAACACGAACTCGGCGGTATTCTCGTCAGGCATGGCGATGACGGCCATCGTCGTGCGGGCCTCGGCGTCGTAGCGCACCCCGCGCGTCTCGACGCCCTCCCGCTCGATCACGTCGACCAGATGGTGGCCGAAGGCGTCATCCCCCACCTTGCCGATGAAGGCGCTCTCCGCGCCCAGCCGCTTCGCGGCGACCGCGACGTTGGCGGGCGCGCCGCCGGGCTTGGGCAGGAAAGCGGTCACCTCGGCGAGCGATTTGCCCATCTCCGCCGGGAACATATCGACGAGAAGCTCACCTAACGTGACGATGCGCATGGCTATTCCCCGCCGAGCATTCTACGCTGAAGCTGGGCGATCTTGATCGCGTCGCTGCTGTACATCGCCTCGCGGATCTCCTCTCGCGGGACGCGGTCGAGCAGCTCGAAACCGAATTGAAGGTTGCGGATGCACTCGCGGACTACGTCTTCGGGGGCCTCGCGGTAGGGGAACAGATCCAGCCCGTACCAGCCATCGTAGCCCCACTCGTCGAGCCAGTACAGGGCCTCGACTGTCTCCCACAGGTTGACGGTGCCGATGATCACGTCGTCGTCGAACAGCTTCCAGTTGTCGTTCCAGTGGGTGTGGAACAGCTTGTCGTAGCGGCAGGCCAGCGAGATCGACTCGGCGAGGTTTTCCTTCACCATGAAGGCGTGGCCCATGTCGATGTTCACGCCCAGATTGGGGCGGTTGATCTCGTTGACGATGGTCATGCAGTGGCCGATGGTGGGCAGCAGGATGCGCGAGCGCGGCTCCCACGCCTTGTACTCGATCACGATCTTCTGCTCAGGGATGTAATCGCACCACGCAGCCAGATTCTCGACCAGCGTGTCGAGCGCCTGACGGTGATCGATCTGGAAGGGGTAGTCGTAGCCGTCCTGGGCGGGCCAGTAGACCATGACGTGCGCGTCCATGTACTGGGCGATGTCGGTCGTGCGCTTGACGAGGTCGAGCGCATCCTGACGCAGCGCGGGATCGGCGTTGGTGAACTGCCCGAACTTGAACTTCGGATCGACCCACAGGTGCGGGCAGAACTGGACGATCTCAAGGCCGAGGTCGTCGGCGAGCTGCTTGAGGTCTTTGTAGGTGTCGTCTGTGACCTCGGTCGGATAGTGCATCTCAAGCCCACCCACGCCGTCGACGCTGGCGGCCAGCTCGAAACGCTCGCGGATCGTCTTATCGGGGCGGTAGCCCTCTTTCACAAAGCGGTCGCTCGTCGCCCCCAGGAAC
>CAZWUX010000307.1:0-984 GCA_964637665.1 uncultured Anaerolineae bacterium | reverse complement strand
TTCCTGCATAGAAAGCCGCGAAAAGGGTAAATACCCGGGCCCGCCCACAGCCGGACGGGCTAGGTTCGGATTGGTTCGTCGTTTAACTCGTTGTACAGTGCGTACCGGTCGCCGCGATTGTAGATCAGCAGGTATTCGACCGGGATGCCCTGATCGGAGTAGGTCGTGCGCTCGATGAACAACAGCGGCGCACCCGGTTCGATGGCGAGCTTCTTGGCCGTCTCCGGCGAGACGGCGGTAGCGCGGATTTTCTGTCGGGCGTGCACGAGGTGCAGGTTGTAGCGGCGGGCAAGCTCCTCGCGGAGGGGGACCAGCCCGTAGTCTTGATTGAGCACGCCGGGGCAGTAGCGGTGGACGAGAAAGGACTTCTCAAGGCTCATCGGCTCGCCGTCGGCCAGCCGCAGCCGCTCAAGGTGGGCAAGCTCGATGCCCGGCTCGACCTCCAGCGCCTCGGCGATGTTATCCGGGGCGGGGATGAGGGCCTTATTTAGCACGACCGTATCAGGCTCCAGATTGCGCCCGCGCATATCCTCGGTGAAGCTGACGATCCGGCTGAGGCCCTGCTCAATGGCCGGTCGCGCGACGAACGTGCCGCGCCCGCGCTGGCGGTAGATCAGCCCGTCGTTGACGAGCGCGTCGAGCGCCTGCCGGACTGTGTTGCGGCTGACCTCGTATTTTTCGAGCAGCTCCGTCTCGGTGGGCAGCATGTCGCCCGGTTCCAGCCCGCCGGTCAGGATGCGGCTGCGCAGTTGTTCGTAGAGCTGGTGATACAAAGGGACTTTGCTCTGTCTGCTTAACATGGGCACGCTCCAATAAGGCGTTCACGCTGCCGGAAGCGGCGCGTGTATTATGCCAATATTCTAATAATGAGTGTTTTTGATGTCAAGTGCCGGGCGATTTTAGGGGGATATTCCGCTGAGGCTGGCGCAGTCGGGGAGGTGGGGCGGGCCGCTCCACCGGCCAGTATATACCGGTCTGCTGCCA
>CAZWUX010000306.1:0-5561 GCA_964637665.1 uncultured Anaerolineae bacterium | reverse complement strand
CTTCTGGTGGGCCTGTCTCTTAGCTGGTCGGGGCGGCCGGATTTGAACCGGCGACCTCTACAACCCCATTGTAGCGCGCTATCCAAACTGCGCCACGCCCCGAACGCTCACCAGTGTACCATATCCGATTCGCCGTCGCAATAACCTGCGACCCGATTCAAGCATCTGCAAGCCGGGGAGCGGCCTCCCCCTCCCCGGCCTCCAGCGCAATCCGGCTGCTCGCCAGCGTCAGCCCCACGTAAGTCCACAGGATCGTCACTGCCGGGTGGAATCCAATGTTAAAGAAATAATGGTCGAATATCCCGTTTGCC
The DNA here is from genome assembly GCA_964637665.1 of uncultured Anaerolineae bacterium. Taxonomy (GTDB): domain Bacteria; phylum Chloroflexota; class Anaerolineae; order Aggregatilineales; family UBA3940; genus CAZWUX01. The sequence goes on along the minus strand of CAZWUX010000306.1, from coordinate 5,250 downwards.
ATCGCACCCACCAGCGCGGCAAGCAGGCCCAGCAGGATGGGGCGCAGCCCCGGCACGCGGTTGAGCCATTCCGACGCCCGCCATGCGTAGAGGAAGACCGCTCCCATCAGCAGCAGGAACGCGCCCAGCCCCAGCAGGCCCATGTTTGAGGCGATGGTGAGGTAGACGTTCGCCACGCCGAGATACAGATCGACATCGGGCGTGCCGGAGAACCCCACGCCCAGCAGCGGGTAGCGGGTGATCAGCGTCAGCGCGTCCTGGTATTCGCCGAAGCGCATCTGTGTGGCGAGGTCCGCGCCCTGAAACCCTTCGACGAGCCGCGTCACGTAGAACTGAGTCCAGGGCAGCACGAGGATCAGTACGGCGATCAGCGCGAGGATCAGCAGCAGCTTCCGGTAGCGTAGCGCGGCGATGAACACCAGCGCCGCGCCGAAGGCCAGCATCGATCCGCGCGAGAAGGTCAGGATCAGCGCGACGACGAGCGCGCCGAGCGCCGCGATCGCGTGCCACTGCTTGCCGACGACCGGGTTACGGGCCATCGCCTGCGGAGCGACCAGCGCGGCGATCATAACCAGAAAGCCGCCCAGCGTGTTCGGGTTCGCCGCCGTGCCGATGGCGCGTTCGGGCAGATCGGGGTTCGACTCGATGTACTGGATGATGTTATCCGCCGGGTAGCCGATCACGCTCAGCCGCCGCAGGCCGCTCTCTGCGACCGCGTCGGGCAGCACCCACAGCCCCGCCGCGAGGATCGCCGTGACCGTCCCGGCGGCGATCAACACGATGATCACCGTCCGCAGGTCGTCGTAATCGCGCAGCACGTCCACCAGCACGAGCGCAAACGTCATGCTGAGCAGCAGCTCCGCGAACTGGCGCATCACGGTCGAGGTCGGTCCAGCGTAGCGCAGCCCCGCCACGAAGCTGAACACGGCCAGCACCATAAACAGGATGATGAGCGGGTGAACGGGCGTCGTCGCGAGGCGTCGCCGCCAGCCCGTCATCCACTCACCGATGTACAGGAAGAAGAACGCACCCATCGCGAGGTCGAGGAACGTCGGCGTGACGACCACCTTGAACGGCAGCGCCCCGTAAGGGAGCAGCGCGATGATCAGGATGACGCTCAGCAGCGCGTTGCGCAGCCCGGCCAGCATCCACACGCCGCCCGCCAGCGCGATGAGCAGCGCCACCGTGTAGATCGGCCCCAGCACGGCCAGCGTCACGCCCAGCAGCGTCGCCGTCACGGCCAGCCCCGCGCCGAGCGCCAGCGCCAGCTTAGTCCGATCTCCCGACATGATGAGGTCTTGCAGCATAAGCCCTCGTTACGCTCCGTTCTGCCCTGTCCTGAACCCGATGATCAGCCCGCCCGCCGCGACGATCAGGCTGATCAGGCTGATAGCCGCCCCCGCTGTTACGCTGATCGGGCGGTAAGTCAGCACAACCTCGTGCTGGCCCGCCCTCAGGGGGAGCGCACGCAGCCCCGCGTTTGCCCGCAAAATGGGGCTTGGCGCGCCGTCGATGGTAGCACGCCAGCCGGGATACGCCCACTCACTGACGACCAGCACCCCGTCAGCCGGTGTGTCGATGCGGATCCCGATCCGTTCCGGTTCATAAGCAGTGATCTCGACGGCGGCCTCCGGCGGTTCGGCGGGCAGGGTGAGGTCGGGCGCGTGGTCGAGGGTAACGGTCATGCGCGGGTCGAAGCTCGGATCGGCCAGCCAGCCGAGCGCCTGCGCCTCGTTCGGCGTGTCCATCACCTGGTAGACCATCCACGCGCGGGGCAGGGCGGTCTCCCAGCGGTGGACGCGCACCGGCGGCTCGATGGAGTCGTCCTGCGCGACGACGGTCGTCGGGCGTTCAAGCTGCTCCCAGTCCGTGAAGACGTATTTCACGTTCAGCAGCTCGTACAGGCGGTATTCTGGCAGGCGCGTCAGGTAATTCTCCAGCGCGTTCAGTCTCAGCGGGCTGATCCCCCGGATGTCCTGCACGCCCGCCAGCGTGCCGTAGTTGTCGCCCAGCCCCAGCCGCCCGTCGACCCGGTACAACCCGCCGTCCATTTCCGTGACGCTCGCCACGAGGTCGCGGTTGTAAAGCCGCCTCTCCGCCGCCGGGATCGACTCCCAGTCTGTGCCCATCGAGGTGCTGAACAGGTCGAAGACGATCAGGGCGATCAGGCCCGCCGCCCACCACGCCTTATGCATGTGTCCTGACAGGCGGCCCAGCAGCAGCCACGCCAGCGTCACGAGCAGCGCGAGGAACATCATGCCGCTGGCGAGCGCGGTGTGCTCAGCGTCGACGAACTGGTGGATGATGAACGTCTCGACGGCCAGCGCCCACGCCACTGCCGCCGCGATCCCCAGCCCCCGGCTGAGGCGCGCCGCCGGCGGCGCATCGCCCCGCAGCGACGCGACGCCTAACCCTGACAGGACGGCGATCCCCTGTGCGACGATGTAGGCCGCCCGCTCCTGCCCCCGGAACCAGCTCACGCCGGGTGCGAGCAGGTACGCGATCTGGTAAAGCAGCGTCGCGCCCCCGAACGAAAAGACGAGCGCGACGAGCACGAAGATCCCCCAGAAGCGCGCTCCCGGCGCTTTGCGCCACACCGCGATGACGGCCAGCGCCAGCCCCGCTATCCCGCTGTACAGCGGCGACCAGGCCGTGACGACGTTCGGCAGCACGAGCACGACGAGGTCACGGGGCGGGAAGCCGCCCGCCAGTGCGTCGTAGCCCATGCCTGCCCGCACCGTCAGCCGCGTGTACTCCAGCCCCGGGAGCACCTGCACGGCGGCGATCCCGAACCCCAGTGCGAACAGCGCCCCGGCGACGGGTATGGTGGATAACCACCCGATATGGTTGATTGCTGCCCGGTGGATGACGTAGGCCAGCATCACGTAGAGCAGAAACAGGGTCGTTTGTGGATGCCCCGCCAGCAGACTCATGCCCACGCTCAGCGCACCCAGCGCCAGCCATCCGACGTGCCACCCGCCGATCCGTCGTCCGGGGCCGGGCGTCGACGCGCGGAATACGGCCAGCAGCCCCAGCGGCAGCCAGATTCCCGCTTCCAGAACGGCGGTTTGCAGCGGCGGGTAGCCGGTCAGATAGCCACCGAACGCCAGCGTGAGGCCGCTCACCATCCCCGCGATCCGCGAGCGCGTCACCGTGCGCACGAACAGGTACATCCACACCGCGCCCAGCCAATAGTGGATCAGCGCCTCGGCCTGAAGCGCCGCATAGCCCCATCCGCCCGTGAAATGGCTGACGAGGATCGTCAGCAGCCGGGGCGGGTAGAACACGGCGGACTGCGTATCGCCGATGAACGGATGCCCGCCGTAATTGTACGGGTTCCACAGCGGAATCTCGCCTGCCAGCAGCCGCCGGGCCTGATACGCGCCGAATGCGACGAACTGCCCGGAGAAATCTCCCTCCGGGTACGACACCTGATCGAGCGGGTTGGGCGTCAGCGCCCGCCAGAAAAACAGCGCCCACAGGATCGTCAGCGCGATCAGCGCGACGGCATCCGCGCGCCGGGGTTTTTCGGTCAGCCAGCGTTGCACCCGCTCGAACGGGCCGGATCGAGTCGTCACGGTCCCTCCACGCGGATCGTGCCCACTGGCACGGCGAAGTTGGGGTAGGGGGCTCCGTCCGGCGCGACGGCCTCCGCCCGCGCAAAGGCCGGATCGGCGGCATTGTACATCCCGGTCAGCACCGTGTACGTCCCTCCCGGCGCATCGGGCGGAATCGTCAGGTGGTATACGTCCTCGACGCCGCATGATCGCCGCCAGAGCGAGGTCGGGTAGTCGCCGTTGAGCGGCGGCCCGTCCGCCTGTGTGATCACCTCGCCGTTCTCGTCGGCGAGGTGGACGAACACCGTCCAGTCGATGGGCGTATCCTGCGTGTGGTCGAATACCAGCGCCACCGGAATCTCGTCGCCGGGCGCGGCAGTGAGGTCCAGCCGCGCCGCCGAGAGCCGCGCGAATCCGCCGAGCGTGGCCTGCACGGCGTCCTCGCCGGGCTGGAGATCGAGGCAGGCCGCCGGATCAGCCGGGTAGGCCACCCCCGCGTCGACGATGACGTTGGCCGCCTCGCTGCCGTCCGGCATGACCCCGGTCAGCGTCGTGTAATCGTCCCCTGTTCGCAATCCCATCCCCACCGACACGTGGACCGCCGTCGGCGCATCGAAAACCGGGTCGAGCGGCACGAGGTACGTGTCCTCGTAGATCGCGCCCGGCTCCATCTGCGTGGTCGACAGGTTGCCCCCGCCGGGGTACGCATCGATCTTCCCGATCTCCGTAAAATCCCGCCCCAGCGCGTGTAGATACAGGCTGTAGCGTTCTTCCACCGGCTCGTTGGCCCGCAGATACACCGTGACGGGCACGTACATCCCCTGCTCGACGGTCACATCCTGTGTCGATATCGCGACGATCTCGATCCCATCGAACGTCAGCCCGGCGGGCACGACCCCCTCCGGCAGATTCTCGACGACCGGCGGCTGCGCGTAGGCGGGCGCGATGTAGCGGAACGGCGCGATGGCGGCGGCGATCGCCATTGGCGCGAGCACAACGCCGGTCCCGATGACCCGCCAGCGCGGCGAGGCCCAGCCGAGCAGCCCCAGCGCCATCAGCGCGGCGATGGCCCCGATCACCGGGAACATCAGCCGTCCCTGTGAGGCGTAGGTTGTCATCGTCCAGCGGAAGACGCCCGCAAACGTGATCGCGACCTGAAACGCCAGCACCGCCGGGATCAGCATCGCCTTGCTGCTGCGGGCGGGAATGGTCCGCACCAGCCACCAGATCAACCCGGCGACCGCCAGCCACGTGAGCACGCTGTAGAAGCGGTAGAAGAGCGGGTCCGCCAGAATGTTGACGCCCCCGAACAGCCCCCAGAAGGCGACCCAGAACCCGTACCATTCCCCCGGCAGCGTGGCGAGCGTGATCGGCTCCCGCCCACCCGCCACCGCGACCATCGTCCGCGTGCCGAACAACTCACCGTACAGGCGCAGATTGCGGAGATACCACCAGCCCGCCAGCGCCAGCCACGCCGCGCCAACGGCGGCCCCGGCGACGGCGCTTTCCCGCCAGCGTTTCGTCCGCCAACCATGCAGGATCAGCACCAGCCCAATCGTCGGGTATAGCGTGAGCGCGCTGAGCTTGCTGAGTGCCCCCAGCGCTGCGACGACGGCCAGCGTCGCCGTGCGCTGTGGTGTCAGCCCCTCGCGGATGATGCGCGCACACAGCAGCAGCATCCACGTCGAGAGGG
>CAZWUX010000305.1:0-5597 GCA_964637665.1 uncultured Anaerolineae bacterium | reverse complement strand
ATTACGGCACGCTGAAGAACCTGCTGGCACGGTGGATCATCCGGGCCGGGATGAACCGTCTAATCAAAGTCACAGCGCGGGATTCCGCGCTGAGCGAAGCGGAACGTGCGGCGCTGGTCGACGCCTATCGGGAGGTCATCCGGCGCAGCCGGGAACTCCGGCTTCCCATTGTGCAGGGTATGTGATGGCGGCTGATCTGATCGGCGTGATCCTCACATACAACGAGGCCGAGCACGTTCAGGCGTGCGTCGCCAGCCTGGACTGGGTAGATCGGATCGTCGTCTTCGATTCGTTCAGCGAGGACGATACGGTTGAGCGGGCGCGGGCTGCGGGCGCGGACGTGATCCAGCACCCCTTCGAGAATTACGGAAAACAGCGCGAGGCGGCGCTCGACGCGGTTGACGCGGAGTGGGTGTTTTTTGTCGATGCCGACGAGCGGGCAACGCCTGAACTCGCAGCGGAGGTCCGCGAGCGCATCGCCGGAAACGAGCGCGGGTTCTGGGTTCCGCGTCACAACTACATTTTCGGGCGGCTGACGCGGGGCGCGGGCTGGTATCCTGATTATCAGATGCGTGTTCTGCACCGGGCCAGCGCCCGCTATGACCCCGACTGGCCGGTCCATGAACTCGTCCTGCTGGACGGCGAGGCTGGTTATCTCCACAACCCGCTCATCCATTACAACTATGATGGTGTTTCCGAGTTCATGGAGAAGCAGCAGCGCTATATGCAGTTTGACGCGCGCAGGCGGCTCGAACTGGGGATGCTGCCCAAACCCTGGACTTACGTCACTGGCCCGCTGCGGCATTTCTGGTGGCGGTTCGTGGGCGAGCGTGGCTATATCGACGGCTGGCACGGGTTCAGGCTCAGCGCGCTGATGGCTTACTTCGATTTCCACACGTGGCGGTTAGTCGCACAGATGCAGCGCGAAGGGACGGTGGGGGAATCTTAGACCGCGTGCCCATCACCAAAAAGAAAAAGCGGCCCGGGAGATTCCGGGCCGCTGCTGTTTAGCGAAGCGAATCCGCTGGACGGAAAGCTGTCTGTCCCTATATCACGGCTAGCCTTTCGCCTCGACCGTGAATGGTGTCCCTGCGGCGCTCACCGCGCGCTGGCCTGAGGCGGTCACGGCGATACCCGTGCAGTTGACGACGTATGTTCCGGCCATCTCCGGGGTAAAAGTGTAGACCTTCTGCGTCGTACTCTCGTCCACGTTGTTGACGGCTGGCGTGCCCAGCGCCCCTGACTGGTTTGTATCCTGATGGACCCACGAGCATGTATCGTTCGACACCGCCGTCCCGACCGTGACCCGGATGGTGACGGCTTCCTGCGTCCGGTGGGTGTCGCCGTCCACCGAGATCGGCCCCAACTCTTCCGCCGGAAGCAGCTCAGGGACAGGCGTGTTGGTCGGTGGAACGTTGATCTGCGGCGTCACGGTCGGCTGGCCGTCCTGCGCGCCGATGTCCTGCGGTTCAAACGTCTCCCCATTGGTAAGCGGCTCTGAGGGGGCGTTCTGGCCCAGGTTGCAGGCGGCGAGCAGCACCGCCACCACCACCGCACCCATCAGGCCCGTAACTGGTCCCAACCCTTTACGTGTCGCCATTGTCCGTTCCTTCTCCGGTCCAGTGTTGTCTGGTTTGGTCACGATGCACTCTTATTCTAGTGCAAATTATGGTTGAGCGAAATACGGCGCCCGCATCTGGCAGGCTCTCAGTATGATTATGCGATCCGCGCCCGTGCTTTACAAACCCGGCTGCCCGGACGCCGCCCGCCGGGCGTCAATCCTGCGCGATGTCGGCGATGGCGCCGTCCGTGATCGCGACCAGCGTGTCGAACGGTATGGGGAATATCGCCTGCGGCGACCCGGCGGCGGCGAAGATCGTCTCGAAGCGGCCCAGCGTCGAGTCGATCAGGACGGGTATCGGCTGCGCGTGCCCTACCGGCGGCACGCCGCCCGGATGATAGCCCGTCACCTCGGTCGTCGTCTCGAAGTCGGCCAGCCGCACCTTCTTGCGGCTGACATCGTAGAGTCGACCGACCTTCCTGTCGTCGACGCGTTTGTCACCCGCCGTGATGATGAGAACCGGCTCGCCGTTGACCGAAAAACACAGGCTTTTCGCGATCTGGCCGAGTTCGCATCCAGCGGCCTCGGCGGCTTCTTCGGCGGTGGCCGTCGACTCCTCGTGGATTTCAACTTGAATATCGACGCCCAGTTCGTCGAGCGCGGCCTGGACATCGGCAGGGGTGCGGGTTGCCATCGGCGGAATTCCTTTGTCGCTGGTTGATCTGGCTGGTGGTTAGTTTAAACATCGCGGGCACGGCGGTCAAGCACGTCTCAGTCCGGTTGGATGTAACCCGCGATCCCCAGTGTCCCCGGTCCGCCGTGAACGCCGATCACCGGAGACGTTTTTGCGATGGTCAGTTCTACCGGGTTGTGTTCGCGTTGGATGCGCTCGGCCATTTTTTCGGCCTCGTCGGAAGCTGCAACGTGGAGCACCGTCACATGGAGCGCCCCGCTGGCCGTCATCTGCCTGAAAAACGTCTGGTATACGCTTTCGACGGCCTTGCTCCTCGTGCGGATCCGCTCGCCCGGCTCGACGATGCCGCTCTCCGTGCTAATGATGAGCTGTGGCTTCAATTGCAGCGCCGTGCCCAGCAGCTTGGCCGCCGCGCCGATCCGCCCACCGCGATGCAGATATTCCAGTGTGTCGACGGTGAAGACGACGGCCAGATGATCCCTGGCTTCCTTCGCCGCCGCCAGCATGGCTGCCGCGTCACCCCCGGCCTCACGGGCGCGGGCAGCGGCGAGCACCTGCCAGCCAAGCCCCATCGAAACAGACCGCGAGTCGAAGGCGTGGACCGGGATGTCGACCATCTGCTGCGCCTGATGGATGGAGTCGAGCGTCCCGCTGAGTCCGTCGCCGATGACGACGGCGACGATCTCCTCGGCGCCGTCCTTTTGCGCCTGTTTAATTGCCTCAACGAAATCGTGTGGCGTGGGCTGCGAAGTCTTGGGGTGGATGGGATCGACGGTCAGCCGCGCGTAAAACTCGTCCGCCGTGATGTCCACCGTATCCCGGAGATGCTGGTCGCCCCAGATCACGTAAAGTGGAACCATTCGGATATCGTACTGCTCGCGGAGTTCATCCGGCAGGTCGCTCGTGCTGTCCGTTATCAGCGCAATCCGGCGATTCTGGCTGCTCATGGCATGTCCTTTGGTTGGCAGGGAATAATCAGATGGAACGATTCAGATCTGGTTTTGTGCGGCAGGCGCGGCTGGACAGGCCCATCACCCAGATAGGCCTTCTTCGCTATTAATAACACACAGGGGGGCGATTTAGTTGCTGGATGACACGTGTGCCGTGCGGACGGCAGGCTATTCGACCGGGTCTTCGCTTGTCACGAGACGCAGGCCGTGCTCTTCCCTGAAACGCTGATAGGCCCGCTCGGCCATCGCCTCGAAGTCCACCTCCGGGTGCTGCACCGACGACGTGCAGTCCATCAGCACGCGCCAGTTCGCGATAATGTCGGGCCGCCGAGCGCTGTAGTAGTCGATCAGAGATGCCGTCGTTTCGAGCACACAGTGGCTTTTCGCCTGGCCCGCGATGTAGACGAGATTGTATTCGCCGATCAGGTTAACGAAATCCTTGTTGAGCGTGCCCAGCGGATGATCCGGCACTTTAACCTCCGGCTCCAGCATGGAATAGTGCTCAGTTTTGGGGATCATCCCCTTGATGAGAAATCGGGGGGCCGAATTCCGGGCTGCGGAGTGGTAGGTGACGGCCTCGTAGAGCGCCGGGGTCATCGTGTGGCCGATGGTGCCGAGCATTGTGTGATAAGGCCAGATCGTGAGCACCTTCTTCGACTTCTCTTCGAGGCGGTGAACGTAGTATCGCGACCACTCCTCCTCGACCGTCGGATGCCACCGGCCCTCGTCGACATCCTCGGCAGTGATCAACGTGTAGGGGGCGGGGTGCTGGCCTCCGGCGTCCATCCACCAGCCCGGATAGAAGATCTGCATCGGCTCGTGCGTATCAAACGACGCTGCGATCCGGGTTATCTTCGGCAGATTCGCGAAAATCCACTCGACGGTGCGGCGGGTGTCGTCGACCGCGCCCGGTACGCTGAGCGAGCCGTCGGTGTGGACGAAGTCGACCTGAGCGTCGACCAGCAGGAGAAGGAGCCGCTTTTCGTCCTCGCTGGCCGGAGAAACGTCTGCGCCCTGCGCTGCATTTGTAATGGCATCGACATCAGGGCGGTAAACCGTTCCAACCTGTTCGGGATGGTAGAAGTCGGGACGTCGCATCGGCAGCCCCTATCGCTATCAACATACTCGATCCTATTTTACCGGCTTTCGGGGGGCTTGACAGCCAGCCGGGGTCTGTCGAGACTATGGGCCTTGATATGTACCGGGCAGGCATCTGTGGTATGATTTGCCGTTGTGAGCCTGACCACAATCCGCCAGTCCGGGACATAACTGCCGTATGCCAACTAAAAAAGCCAGAAGGTCGATCTTCTTCCTCGCTGCCTTCGGACTACTCATACTTATCGGGGTGGGCTGCGCGGGGTTCCCGGCATTATCGGGCCGCGCGCCATCCTCTTCCGTGACAGACACGCCGCACGTCATCTACGTGACGCCCACGCCGGAGGGCTACCAGCCCGAAACGACGGCGACCATCACGCCGAACGTCATTTACGTGACGGCCACGCCGGGCGGTGAGGCGGTTGCAGAGGGACCATCGGCTGGCCCGTCCACACCGTTCGTCATTTACGTCACGGCCACGCCGCTCAGGGTAGGGCCGTTCGGCGCGACCCCGGCTGGCGAGACCGGCGCTGGCGCGCCGACTCTCGACCTGCGGAATGTGACACCCATCCCAACCGCACGCCCCACACAGCCCGGCGAGCCGACGGCGACCGTTCAGCCGACGGCCACGCCCCCACCTGTCTCGCCCACCCCGACGAGTACGCCCGTCATCCCCCAGCCCCGCGAGGGCGCGCTCTACTCAAGCTGGATGGGCATCAACTTCATCAGCAGCGCCCAGCACCAGACGGATGAGGAGCGCTTCCGCATGGGGATCGATGCGGGGGCCGGGTGGGATCGCTTCGCCATCTACTGGAACGAGATCGAGCAGGAGCCGAACAGCTATCACTGGGGCGTCTACGACGATGCCGTCCGGAACGACGTGATCTACGGCCTGCGGACCGACGCCATCCTGCTGGGTACACCAGACATCTACGCGAACGACATCTGGATTCCCGGCAAGCTCCACGAGCCGGTCTTCGCCGATGGGAGCGATGAGCCGGAGGACGACGAGAGCGAGATTAACCCCAACAATCCCTGGGCGGAGTTCGTCTACAACTCCGTCAGACGGTACATGCCCGGCGGCACGCTGGCCCGGCGCGAGCGCTGGCCGGAGGGCGCGGGAATCCGGGTGTGGGAGATCTGGAACGAACCGGATTTCCGGCAGTTCTGGCCGGGCAACGCGGTGGACTACGCCCGCCTGCTGAAGGTGGCCTACATCGCCGCTCATCACGCGGACCCCGATTCTCAGGTCGTGGTCGGCGGGCTGGTCTCGTTCGAGCAGCCGAGCTTCCTGATC
>CAZWUX010000304.1:0-5633 GCA_964637665.1 uncultured Anaerolineae bacterium | reverse complement strand
AGGTCGAGGTTGTAGAGAATGTTAGTCAGCATGGTGAGAAGAAAATTGCCAAGCCGGTGCCAGAAATACATCTTGCGGGCCGGTTTCCCCATAAACCGCGAGCCGTATACGACATCCGCCCTATTTTCCTCAATCGGGCGGATCAGGTCTTTGTAGTCACGGGGGTCGTACTCCAGATCGGCATCCTGAATCAGGAAGATATCACCCGTCGCAGCCTCGAACCCGGCCCGGACGGCGCTGCCCTTGCCGCGATTCTTCTCCTGAAGGATCACGCGCACGGTGTCGTCGCCCTCCCACTGTTTCATGATCTCGCGCGAGCCATCCGTCGAGCCGTCATCCACCATCACGATCTCGTGAACGAGGCCGGTGTCAAGCACCTGCCGGACGATTTCCTCAAGCGTATCACGCTCATTATAGACGGGCATGATGATGGACAGCTTCAAAATGCACCTCTCGGTGGGTGGGACAGGCGCTCTGACGCCTGATAACACATCAAGGTGATGAGGCCAGCGGGCCGCGCAAATCGAGGCCGTAGTATAGCGGAGGGGCGCACCCCCGGCAACAGCTTGCAGACGTTAAACAGGCTTGCAGCGATGCCCGGCAGCTAACCAGCCGACGTGACGGCGGCGATCCCGTCAGGTGCATCGACGACGTGCCCACTCACTCCCCGGTCGATGCGTTTGAGCAGGCCGATCAGCACGTTTTTGCTGCCCAGTTCGACGAAATCCGTCACGCCATCTGCGATCATGTGCTGGACGCTCTCCGTCCAGCGCACAGGCGACGTAAGCTGCGCGCCAAGCTCCTCGCGTATCTCCGGTACGGTCGTCAGCGGACGGGCCTGTGTGTTGCCGATGATGGGGATGGCGGGCGGATGGAACGTCGTCGCTTCGAGCGCCTCACGGAACGCGCTCTGAACGCGCGACATCAGCGGCGAGTGGGCCGCGATGCTGACCGGCAGACGGACGACGCGCTTCGCGCCTGCATCCGAGGCCAGCTCCATCGCGCGGGCCAGCGCATCGTCATCCCCGGCGATGACGATCTGGCCCGGACAGTTGTCATTCGCCAGCACGACCACCCCGCCGGTCGCCTCCGCTGCGCGCGCGCAGACATCCCCCACGTCCTCAGCCCCCAGCCCCAGCACGGCGGACATCCCGCCGGGGCTGTACTCGTCGGCAGACCGCATCAATTCGCCACGCCTGCGGACCAGCCGGAGTCCGTCAGGGAAACTCAATGCCCCCGCTGCCGTTAGCGCAGTCAATTCGCCCAGACTGTGACCCGCCACATAAGCCGGTTGAAAGGCCCCGTCAAGCTCCTCGTAGAGCGTGCGCAGCGCCGCGACCCCGGCGGTGTAGAGCGCAGGCTGAGCGTTGATCGTGTCGGTAAGCTCGTCCTCCGGCCCCTCGAAGCACAGGCGGGATAACTCGAACCCCAGCACGTCGTCGGCCTCCTCAAACGTCTGGCGAGCGACGCGAAACTGCCCGGCCAGGTCCCGCCCCATGCCAACGGTCTGCGACCCCTGCCCTGGAAATAGAAATGCGGTGGACCCTTCGTTAAGTGACATCGACTTCTCCAGCTATCTCGCGGAAAGAACAGGCAGGCCAACATCATACATGAAAAGACCGTGCTCCCGAATTGGAAACACGGCCCGGTGACAGCGCCGTACAATGATGACCGCGCGAATCACACCTCGGCTTCGACGATCTCACGACCGCGATAGTAACCGCATTCACGGCACACGGTGTGGGGCCGCTTCATGGCGCCGCAGTTATCACACTCGACAAGCGACGCCGGGCGCAGTTGGTCATGCATGCGGCGGCGATCACGGCGTCCCTTCGAAATTTTGCGTTTTGGCAGTGCGCCCATCAATCTCTCCTGTAAGTCTCACAAATACCTCGCGCCCACTCGCCGAGCAGGGGCGCGAGGATTAATTATAACTGGGCTGTACCCGCCTTTCAAAAACCCGCAGGCAGGCTGATAAGCTCAATCGCGGCGCATAGTGAGCGCTTCGAAAAGGCGCTCTGTTACTCCCGGCGGGAGGAGACGCGCTCGATCTGCATCGGCTCGCTCGACGTGTCGAGCGTCGACGGCGTCTCGATCTCGGTCTCGCCGCCAGTATGTGACGGCTGTTCCGGCGCATCGACCTGAACGTGCGAGATGCCGTTGCGCACGACCGAAACGGTCCGCATCAACGCGTCCTCCAGATCGTTCAGCACGTCAAGCACATACTGATCGGCCTCGGAACGGATCTGGTGCGCCTCACGACGGCTCTGCTCGATGATGCTGGCCGCACGGGCCTGGGCCGCCTGCGTGATCGCATCGCGCTGGATCAGCGTCTCGCTCTTCTCGCGCGCGAGATCACGGATGCGAGCCGCTTCCTCGTTGGCCTGCGCCATCACCCGGTCGCGCTCGCGGATCACGCGCTTGGCTTTCTCGATCTCTTCCGGGATCGAGATCCGCATCTGATCGATAAGCTCAAGCGCCCGCTGCTCGTCGACGAGCGTCATGGTGGTGAACGGGAGGTGACGCCCGTTTGTTAGGAGTTCTTCCAGCCGATCAATCAAATGTTGAATGTCCAAGGCGAACCTCCAATGATTCCCGCCGTATGGGCCGCTGAAAAAACAGTATAGCATGGTTATGCGGAGGGCGATACCTGCCTTTAGTCCCGTAAGGACACCATGTCAACCGAGCCAGCCGCCTCATCCCCCAGTTTGTTAAAATAAGCGTACAGCGCCTTCTCGACATGAGCAGGGACCATCGAACTCACATCGCCGCCCAGGGATGCAATCTCACGTATCGTGCTGCTCGCAAGGTGCATATGCTGCTCGCTCGCGATCAGACAGACGACCTCTAGCTCCGGGGCAAGGCGCTTGTTGGCAAGCGCCATCCGAAATTCTAGCTCAAAATCGGAAAAAACGCGTAGTCCACGAACGATGGCCTGCGCGCCCACCTCGCGGGCAAAGTCGACAGTCAGGCCGCTGTAGCTCTCCACGCGGATGCCCGGCACGTCGTCGAAGGATTCGCGGGCCATCGCCACCCGCTGATCGACGCTGAACACAAGATGTTTGAGCGGGCGGTCGTAAACGGCAACGACAAGCTCGTCGAACAGCTTACTGGCGCGCAGCGCGATGTCGATATGCCCCAGGTGGATGGGATCAAAGGTTGCCGGGAAAATCGCTCGACGCTTCAACACAGACCTCTATCTGGCTAAACACGGGAATATGAAATGGGACGAGAGGCGCACAAACCGGGGATGTGTTTAGCTCACGTCCCCGAACTCCGCGCTGGCCGCCTCGATACGCTCGCGCAGCGGGCCGTGCTCCGGCTGGCTCAGGGCCGGGTCGCTCTCGTAGACGGCCCACGCCTCGCGCTGCACGAGATCGACGAGGCGGGCGTCCATCAGGCGGGCAAACTCGATCGCGCCGTAGCCGCTCTGGCGTGTGCCCAGCAGATCGCCCGCGCCGCGCATCTGCCAGTCGATCTCGGCCAGCCGGAAGCCATCGGTCGTCTCCTCAAGCGCCTGCAAGCGCTCGTCAACGTCGAGGAACGCCTGGTCGGAGACGAGCAGACAGTATCCCTGCCCGCCACCGCGCCCCACCCGCCCGCGAAGCTGGTGAAGCTGCGCCAGGCCAAACCGGTTCGCGTTTTCGACCAGAATGGTCGTCACGTTGGGCACGTCGATGCCGACCTCGATCACGGTCGTGCTGACGAGCACGTCGATCTCACCCCGGTAGAAGGCGTTCATCGTCGCCTCCTTCTCGTCCGCCCCCATCTGCCCGTGCAGCAGGCCGACGTTCAAGTCGGGGAAGACCTCGTTCTGGAGACGCTCGTACTCGGCAACGGCGGAACGCGCCTCAAGCTTCTCGCTGTCCTCGACGAGCGGGCAGAGCACGTAAGCCTGATAACCCTGCTCCACCTGCCCCCGAATGAAGGCGTACGCCCGCTCGCGCTCTTTCGGCTGAAGCACGCGGGTCTTGATCGGCGTGCGTCCGGGCGGCATCTCGTCGATCACGGTCAGTTCGAGGTCGGCGTGAACCGTCAGCGCCAGCGTACGGGGGATGGGTGTCGCGGTCATGACGAGCAGGTGCGGGTTACCGCCGTTCGCCTTGGCGCGGAGCGCGCCCCGCTGCTCGACGCCGAAGCGGTGCTGCTCGTCCACGACGGCCAGCCCCAGATGCGCGAATTCGAGGCCGGGCTGGATCAATGCGTGGGTGCCGACCACAACGTCGACGCTGCCATCGGCCAACCCGGCGTAAACCGCCTCG
The DNA here is from genome assembly GCA_964637665.1 of uncultured Anaerolineae bacterium. GTDB lineage: Bacteria > Chloroflexota > Anaerolineae > Aggregatilineales > UBA3940 > CAZWUX01. The sequence continues at coordinate 1,371 of CAZWUX010000304.1, read as the reverse complement.
CGTTCGAGCTGGCTGAGGTTGCCGGTCAGCAGCGCGACGTTCACCGGCCTCGAAACCGGCGATGCCTCGAACAACGCGCACAGGTTCGCGTAATGCTGTTCGGCAAGAATGCTCGTGGGAGCCATCACCGCCGCCTGCACGCCGTTCTCGATCGCGATCCCGGCGGCCACCGCCGCGACGATGGTTTTTCCGCTGCCGACATCCCCTTGCAGCAGACGGTTCATCGGCACGTCGCTCGCCATGTCCTGGCGGATATCCGCGATGGCCCGCCGCTGCGCCCCCGTGAACGAGTAGGGCAGGGTTTCCTCGAAGCGCTCGATCCACTCGTCGCCGACTTCGAGCGGCGTGCCGTCACGGCTCTGCCAGAGGCGGCGGCGCTGGAGCATCGCACTGTGCAGCACGAACAGCGCATCGAACGCCAGCCGGTGATGCGCGTCCTCCATGTCCTCCCACGTATCCGGGAAATGGGCCTGCTGAATGGCATCGCCGTAATCCATCAGGTCGGCGCGCTCACGCACCTCGATGGGCAGGTAATCCGGTAGGCGGGGAGCCCATTCGTCGACGACATCCTTCATAAGGCGGCGCATCGTGCGCCCGCCCAGCCCTTCGGTGAGCGGATAGACGGGCACGATCCGCCCGGCGTGCAGCGACTCGCGGTCAATTGACTCAAGCTCAGGCGAGTTCATGACGAGCCGCCCAAGATACTGATCGACCTTGCCGCTGACGACGTACGGCTCGCCTTCCTCAAGCTGCTGCGCCATCCACGGCTGGTTGAACCAATTCAGCCGCAGGCGCCCGCTGCCGTCGTCGAGGTAGGCCTCGACGCGCTTCGCACCGCTTTTCATCGGACGCACGGCCAGCTTGTCGAGCATCCCCACGATGCTCACCTCTTCGCCGACTTTCAGCTTGTGGATGGGCTTCATCCGGCTGTAGTCGTCGTAGCGGCGGGGCAGCAGCGTGACGAGATCCCCCACCGTCTGCACACCCAGCCGGGCAAGCTGCTCGGCGCGTGCCTCGCCGATGCCCTTCACATGCTGGACGGGGTTGTCAAGGCCTTCGAGTACCTCGGCGGAAGGAGGCGCGGCCTGCTGCCACGCATAGCCCCGGCGCTCGCGAACGGGCCGGATGTCCGGCTCGACCTCGCCCTCGAAGTCGCCGAAAACCTCGAACTCATCCTCGTCATCTTCGCCTTCGCCCTCATCGAGGTCGTCCGCCTCGTCCTCATCCGCTTCCTCGGCCTCAAGCTCGCCGATGACGGGGATAACCTCATCGCCCGCCGGTTCGGGGGGCGGCATTTCTGACACTTCCGTCCCCGGGGACTCCGCCATCTCATCAACGGAGATCTGCCCGGTAGCGAGCGCCACGATCTCC
>CAZWUX010000303.1:0-5640 GCA_964637665.1 uncultured Anaerolineae bacterium | reverse complement strand
CCCGGCTCAAAGCCCTGGGAGGGCGCAGAGCGGTGTTGCTTACGGCGCTGGCGGCGACGATCTGGTACTGGCCGCTGACGGTGCTGGGCCAGCAGTACGGCCTCGACTATCCGGGCGCGCCCTGGCCGGGGATTCTGGCCGCGACGTGGCATACGATGGCGACGGGCATCGTGTTCGGCTGGCTGACGTGGCGTGATGGCAGCATTTGGCCCGCTGTGTTCGCCCACGCGATCCTGGACAGCGTTGGTGTCCTGCTGGGCTTCGCAATTTTGCAGGGCGATCCGAACCCTCTGCTGGGGCCAGGCGCCGCCGGGCTGCTTCCATCGATTCCCTGGGCACTCGCCGCCGCCATCATCCTGATCCACCCGGAGGCATTCCGCGCTACCGGCCTGATCGACCCCGAATCCGATTCAAAGGCGAGAAAGAAGAAAAGAAAGTCTAAAAAGTGAGGCACGAGCATCGCCATCTGCCAGTAATAGACAGACACGGTGCGGCTGTTTGCGCTGATAGAACAAAGTGCTTATTTTTGTCCTGGTACGAGATTGGCCGCTATCGGCAAAGAGACCGTCATAAGCCAATGCGTCCGATAGCATGTGACCGTTAGAGATAAGCAGATCAGCAAACGGCAGGCAATCATGAACAGTGAGCTTTTGTACTGGTTGAAGCGGGCAGGGATCACCCGGCATAAGGATGTGGCCCTCTACTCACAAATCCGCGAAGCGCTGCGCGCCTGCATCGTCGAGGAACGGGTCGCCGTCGGCGACCAGCTGCCCAGCGAAACGGATCTGGCCGAGGCGCTTGGCGTCAGCCACATGACGGTGCGCCGTGCTCTGAGTGAGCTGGCAGATGACGGGATGGTGCGGCGTATTCACGGCCTGGGAACCATCGTTTCCTCGCGCAAGGTCGTCAGGAATTACAACCGGTTGACGAGTTTCCACGAGGAGGCGCAGAATCACGGCCTTTCCCCAACCTCGCGTCTGGTGACACGCGAGGTGATCGAAGCCCCGCGTCACATCGCGGAGGCGCTCGAAGTTGCCGGTGGCTCCCCGCTGATCCACCTGACACGTTTGCGTCTGGCGAAAAAACGGGTCATCAGCCTGCACGAGGTCTATGTTTCGGAAGCTCTGTGCCCCTGGCTGCTGGAAGAAGACCTGGAGAATCAGTCGATCTACCAGTTATACGCCGATCACGATCTCCCGCCGGAGTGGGGTCACCAGCGTATCGAGGCGCGGGTCGCGACCGGGAAGCAAGCATCCCTGCTCGAAATATCAACCGGAGACCCGGTGCTGTGTGTGAGACGAACCACCTACACACTTGAGAATGTCCCTATCGAGTGGATGCAGTCGTTCAGCCCCGGCGGGCTTTTCGCTGTGGAAATGACCTTACGACGGTGACGTGAACCAGACATCCCCCCACAAATCGAGAAAGAGAACACGTTGATCACAAGCTGGGTTACCCTTGCTATTTTCGTCAGCTACCTTGTCGTTACTATCCTGTTGGGGCTGTGGCAAGCCCGCCGCGTGAAGTCCTCGCGGGATTTTGCCCTCACAAAAATGTCGGTATGGCGGGCTGCGACGTTCCTGGCCGGGTTTACGCTGGGTGGAGCCTCCACGTATGGCATCGCGGGCGACACCGTCAAGTTCGGGATGACGTATCTGATATGGTTCCCCTTTTCGGTAGCAGTAGGCTGGTGGCTGACGGGCTTCCTGTTTGCCCGCCCGTACTACCGTATGCAGGGCATCACGCTGCCGACCTTGCTGGCCGGGCGATTTGACAGCAAAACGCGGCTGGTAACCTCAATAAGCACGATGCTGTACGCGCTGTTCGTCGTCCTGCTGGAAATCTACGCGCTGGCGACGGTGATACAGGCGGTTATACCGGGGCTGGGCTACGAAGGGGCAGTGGCGGTCAGCTTCCTGGTTTCTATCGGCAGCGTGGCGTTTTCCGGGATGCTGGGCAGCTCCGCAGCCAATCAGATGCACAGCGGCGTTATGTTTGTGACCTTCACCCTGACGCTGATCGTGCTGTGGCGTACGGTGGGCGGCTTGCAGGTTGCACTCGACGAGGTGGTTGTGCTGCTGCCACAGGTGGCAGAACAGGGTATCGGAAGGCAAACGTGGCTATCGGTGACCGGGTTGGGCTGGGGGGTAATCGGGCAGCTCATACTGGGTAAAGGCGGGCGGCTGGGCGGGGTGTCCATCGTATCGAACATCGCGGCCTCGTGCCGCAGCGAGAAGGAAGCCGTACGGGCCTTCCTGCTGGCCGGGTGCGTCTCAGGCATACCGCCGTTTCTGGCAGGGCTGGTCGGTATCTTCACCGCCGCGCTGCTCGGTCCGGCCATCAGCGAGCTGCCTGCTTATTCGTCTATCGGGTTGGCAGTGATCGAGACCAGCTCGGTGCTGGCCGGGTTCCTGCTGGCCGCCGTAGCCGCCGCCATCCTGTCGTCATTCGGGCCGATAGCGATCCTGCTCTCGACGGTGTTGATCGAGGACCTGATCAAACCGGTGCTGGCCGTCTCCGAACAGCAGTCGCGGTGGTTGTACCCGACAGTGATCATCGTGATCCCGTTCCTCTGCGCGGTGTATGTGGGCACGATGGGCATCACCGATATCCTGCCGTTCGCATACAAAACGGCCTTCCCGACGATGATTCCCCCTACTCTGGTGGCCCTCTTTGGGATTTACTCTGCGCGGGCCAACGAAAAACATGCGCTGTGGGCGATCGCGCTGGGGGTCCCCATTGCGCTGGCGTGGGGGCTGATATTCAATGAACCCTGGGGAATCCACAACATCTATGTTTCGCTGCTGGTGCCGCTGGTGATCCTGGGTGCGGGGGCGCTGTTTTCCGCGCCGGAGGAAAAGAGCGTAACGTGGTTGAGAGAGCTGAATACGGAGCGCGCCGCGCGTGATGAGGAGTTTGACGTACTTGAAACCAGTCGCGTAACGGGCAGGTGACAGAAACGGCTGACGGGTCGCCCTATCAGCGCTTCAGAGTCATCCTCAGCGTATAGGCTCCGGCAGGGCTGAAGGACTCCACCCACTCGATGGGGAGATTGTTGATGGCATAGGTGGTGCGCTGAAGATAGAGGATGGGGTATCCCGGCTTGACTTCCAAGAGGTCTGCCTGCTCAGGTGTGGCGGCACGCGACTCAATGCACTGATGTCCCCACTCAAGCTCGTGCCCGTGAAGCTCGTAGAGATAATAGAGTGACTGATTCTCGAGGTCCTCATCCAGCAGCCAGGGGCAAAGCGCCTGTGAGACGTGGACCTCATTGATCGCCGTGATCTGTTTCTCCGTGTAGCGCAGCCGGGTAAGGTGAATAGTTGGTGCGCCGGAGGCCAGCATCAACCCCTCCGCGATGTGTGGAGGGGCCGGGACAACCTCACGAGCCAGCAGGTGGGACGACGGGGAGAGTCCCACACGCTGGGCATCTTCGTAGAAACTTAGCAGCCGGTTGTAGTCGCGCACGACGCGGCGTGATGCGACAACGGTGCCCAGACCGTGCATACGGCGCAGCATTCCATCATCGGCGAGTTCGCTGAGGGCACGTCGAACGGTCATGCGGCTGACACCGAAAATCTCGGCCAGCTGCGTTTCAGGTGGAATCTGCTCGCCAACCTCCACCTGCCCGCTTGTGATGCACTCGCGCAGTGTCTCCCGAATCTGAATATAGTACGGGCCGTTCCGGCGGCTGATAGGATTCAGTCGAAGATAACGCAGTAATTGCTCAGTCATGATTTGCCTATATCATGTCCTGACGCGCGTAAAGTGTCAAGGTTGACGACGTTTTTCGGATCGCCATCCAACAGACTGAGCAAACCCAGCACGGCGATGCGTGACTGGTGGTCGATCACATCATGAGTGGCCCCACCCAGATGCGGAGTGGCAACCACGTGCGGCATGTGGAGCAGCGGGTAGTCGGCTGGCACCGGCTCCTCATGAAAAACATCCAGCGCAGCCCCGGCGATGCACTCGTTCTCCAACAGGTTGATGAGGGCTTTTTCGTCGGTCAGACCGGCCCTCGCCGTGTTGATAAAATAGGCCGTCGGCTTCATCAGGCTGAATTCGCGCTCGCCGATCATGCCGCGCGTCTCATCGTTAAGCGGGGCGTGCAGCGAGACGTAGTCAGAGCGCCGGAGGAGATCGTCGAGGGTGACAGACTCGATGCCGAGGGCAGCCATAGCCCCCGGAGTGACGTATGGATCGTAAGCCAGCAGCTCGACATCGAAGCCTGACAGGCGGTGGGCGACAAGCTCGCCGATAGCCCCCAGCCCGACGAGGCCCACCACTTTGTGAGCCAGCTCATTCCCCTGAAATGTGATATAGCACCAGCGCATACCACCCTCATACCAGCGCCCCTCACGCATGGCCTCGACACCGGGCAGGATGTTGCGACCGACCATGACCATCAGGGCAATCGCCATGTCGGCGACGGCCTCGGCGTTGCGCCCCGGCGCGTTGATGACGGGGATACCCCGGCGAGCGGCGGCTTCGAGGTCGACGTTGACGGGTGTACCCCGGCAGTCGACGATAATTTTGAGATCGGGAGCGGCGTCGATGATGTCCGCCGTGATTTCGTCTGATTCGGTGATGAGAACGTCGCAGCCTTGCAGGCGGGCGATCATCTCCAGGGGCGAGAGGAAACGCCCGGCAGCGAACCAATCATAGTGATCGACCATCTGAAACCGCTGGTGCAGCGCATCGAGCCAGCGCTCGGTCATCCGCGCGGAAACGAGAGCCTTCATGCAATTTTCTCCTCGAGATTCAATAGGGCAGCGGCATTCCGCCACAGAATGCCGTCGAGTTCGTCGGGGGTGAGGCCGGGCAAGCCCATGCGGTCGGCAAGGTTGTTCTGGGCGGCTGCGTGCAGATCGCGGAGCATGGCTGCCGGATCAAAGATGGGAAAATCGGTGGCAAACAGCATCCGCTTGAGGCCATCCGCATAGACTTTCGTGTTGATGAGCATCATCTCCAGCAAGGCGGTGCCGCCGGTTCGGCCCACGTTCGCGCAGAGATCACAGTAGACGTTGGCGTGTTTGCGCAGCACCAGACCGGCATCCTGGTACCAGGGTCGCCCGGTATGGGCCATGATGAGCTTAAGATCGGGGAAGTTCACGGCCACTTCATCCAGCAGCAGGGGATGGCTGTACTTATCGGGGTGGCTGGCGGTGCTGGCACCGGTGTGACACAGAACGGGCCAACCCTGCGCCTGAGCGAATTCGTAGACCGGGAATATCTCCGGGGCATTCGGGTAGAAAGCCTGCATAGAGGGATGCAGTTTGATGCCGCGCAGATCGAGCCGGACGGCTCGCTCAAGCTCGACAAGCGTGGCCGGGATATCGCGCGGGTTGATAATCGCGTAGCCGATCAGACGGTCAGGGTAGGCCTGAACGTACTCTGCGGTCATGTCGTTAAGGGCCTGCCAGGCGCCGTCAGGGGGCATGAACGTCAGGGGGAAGATCACGCCCCAGTCAATATCCGCTTCATCCAGAGTTTCGATGACGCCCTGCGGTGAAAGACGGGCGCGCATGGTCTCCCACACGCCCTTGCGCTTCATAAAATCGACTATCTCGGTTGATAGCAGATGCTCATAACCGATATGCATGTGAGAGTCGATGATCATACGTGTTCTCCATCAGA
>CAZWUX010000302.1:0-5649 GCA_964637665.1 uncultured Anaerolineae bacterium | reverse complement strand
CGCGCCGTGCCCGGTCTACGTTGCGCGTCTCAGGGGTGCGGACCCCCGCGAGGCCAGCTCGCCGGGGAAATCCGGCACAGACGGCGACGTTGCAGACTAAAGCTCGCGGCCTCCGATCGCTGGCGGGGGCAGGCCCGCGTATTCCCCGCAAACCGTGCGATTCCTCGCTTTTTTAACAAACTTGACTTAGAACGCACGTTCGTGATATGATTACGGTGATATCGAACTGTTGTGCTAAGCAACCCTGCCGCGCGTCCGCAAAAGGTTGCTGCCGGGAACAGAGGCTTTACCCTGTCTGTCAGGGCTTTGTTCCCGCTTGAGCCAGCCCTTGTACATCGATCCACATTCATCCGCTGGCGATCAGACTGCGAGGGAAGACCAATGCCCGATGTAAAACTATCACGCCGCCAGAAGAAAATGTTGGCGTTCATCGGCGATTTCGTCGATGACAACGGTTACCCGCCGACCATCCGCGAGATCGGCAAGGCCTGCGACATCTCGTCGACCTCGGTGGTTAACTACAACCTCAACAAGCTGGAGCGCGAGGGCCTGCTGGCCCGCGACCGCGAGGTGTCGCGCGGGCTGCGTCTGCTCACCAACGTGCCGGGCAGGCGCGGGAGCAGCCTGATCCGCGTCCCGCTCGTCGGGCGGATCGTCGCCAGCGAGCCGGTGCCCGTTCCCGCCAGCGATTTCGCCATCTTCGGCGAGGACGAGGCCATCGAGATCACGCCCGACATCACCGACCCGTACGACGATCTGTTCGCCCTCGAAGTTCAGGGTGAGTCGATGGTCGACGCGATGATCAACGACGGCGACATCGTCATCATGCGCCCGCACGAGGATGTGCAGAACGGCGACCTCGTCGCCGTCTGGCTGGAGGACCGCGAGGAAACGACCCTCAAGCGGATCTACCGCGAGGATGGCCGGATTCGCCTCCAGCCCGCCAACCCGACGATGAAACCGATCTTCGTCGACGACCCGGCTTCTGTCCGCGTGCAGGGCCGTGTGGTGGCAGTGCTCCGCCAGGCGTAGCCACCCGCCGCGCAGGCGCAGCCGCTCGCCGCGCAGGCGCAGCCGCTCGCCCGCCAGCCGAATAACCTGAGCGACATTTCCGCGCGCAGACGCCGGTCTGCGCGTCTGTCTGTGGCGGGCGTCCCTGTTTTCCCTCCGTGCTGGATGTCCCGCGCCCGGCGCGGTAAACTCCGCTGCTGTGTCCTTGATCGGTATTTTTAGCTGAAAAGCCTGTGCCCTCTGATGCCTGCCCCACCCTCGACCCCGCGATCTCTCACGTTCAGGCGTATCGTCCATACGTGGTGGCCGCTCGCCGCGAGCTGGCTGCTGATGTCACTGGAACTCCCGGTCGTGAGCGCCGTCATCGCGCGGCTGCCCAACCCGGAGATCAACCTCGCGGCGTACGGCGGCGTGATCTTCCCCATCGCCCTGCTCGTCGAATCGCCCATCATCATGCTGCTGGCCGCGTCGACCGCCCTCAGCCGCGACTGGGAGTCCTACGTCCGGCTGCGCCGCTTCATGGTGCGGATGGGGATGCTGCTCACCGCCCTGCACCTGCTCATCGCCCTCACGCCGCTGTATTACGTCGTCGTGGAGGGGCTGATCGGCGCGCCCCCGGAGATCGTCGAGCCATCCCGCATCGGCCTGATCATCATGACGCCCTGGACGTGGTCTATCGCCTTCCGGCGTTTCAATCAGGGCGTGCTGATCCGGTTCGATCACTCACAGGCGGTCGGGGTCGGGACGGGCGTTCGCCTCGGCACGGAATGGCTGGCGCTGGCTGCCGCGTACCTGATCGGCACGGTGCCGGGCAACATCGCCGGGCCGGGCGCGGTGGTGATCGGCGTCGTGAGCGAGGCGGCCTACGTCGGCCTGCGCGTCCGCCCGGTGGTGCGCGGCGAGCTGCGCGACGCCCCGGCGGTCACGCCGCTGGCCTTCGGCGAGTTCGTCGCGTTTTACGTGCCGCTCGCCCTGACCTCGTTCCTCAACCTGTTCGTGCAGCCGCTCGGCAGCGCCGCCCTGAGCCGGATGCCGCTCGCCCTCGCCTCGCTGGCGGCGTGGCCGGTGGTGAGCGGGTTCAGCTTCGTGTTTCGCAGCCCCGGCGTGGCCTACAATGAGGTCGTCGTTGCGCTGCTCGACGTGCCGGGCGCGGTCCGGCGGCTGCGCCGCTTCGCATGGCTGCTGGGCAGCGCCGTGACCGCCCTGATCCTCGTCGTCGTCGCGACGCCGCTGATGCGGCTCTGGCTGCGCGATCTTTCGGCGCTGGCCCCCGCCCTCGTCGATCTATCCCGCCCCGCGATGTGGCTGATCCTCCCCATGCCGCTGCTCCTGCCGATCCAGTCCTACTATCAGGGCGCGCTGGTCAACAGCCGCCGGACGCGCGGCGTGACGGAGGCGATCGTCGTCTTTCTCGTGGTGAGCGCGATCGTGCTGGTGGGGGGCGTCCTGATCGGGGGGATTCCCGGCCTGCACGTCGGGCTGGCGGCCTTCACCCTGTCGACCGCCGCCCAGACCGGCTGGCTGTGGGTGCGCAGCCGCCCGGTGCTCGCCGCCCGCGAGATGGCGGAAATGGGCGAGATAGAGGCAGCCGCCGCCCGGTAGCGCGGCCCGGTAAAAGTATCTGCAAGCTGGTGTGGGGCAGAAGCAAAAAGAAAAGCAGGGGGTCGGCGGGCCGCCGGGGCTAATCCACCATCGTCTCGTTGAGCGTCAGACCGTTCCGTATCCGCATCCGCTCGGCCCGGATGATCGTCTCGATCTGCTCCAGCGTGTCGCACATCCGATCCCGGCGGTTGAACACGAGGTAGTCGAACTTCTTCGCCTCGCGAATCTGCTGCCGGGCGATCACCATCCGCTGCTGGAACTCGGCCTCGTCCATCGTCTCGTCGCGCCACCGGATGCGCCGCATGAGTTCCGGCACGGACGCGGTGACGAAGATCGTCACGCAGTCCGGGTAATGCTCGCGCAGGCGGTCTGCGCCGATGACATCCACTTCCGCGATGACGATGTGCTTGCCCGGTGCGACCTCCGCGTAGATGTCGGTCGGCATACTGTACAGGTCCTCGGTGCCGTAAACCGGGTGCCCGGCGATGTCCTCGTCGGCCTCCATCAGCGCCCCCGCCTTCGCCAGCCTGCGGAACTCGTCGAACGAGACGAAGTGGTACTGCTCCCCCTCGATCTCGCTCTCACGCGGCGTGCGCGTCGTGTAGGTGCGGACGCGGTCCATCACGTACGGGGGGTTTGCCAGCAGGTCGCGGATGATGGTATTCTTACCCACGCCGGACGGCCCCGCGATCACGACAAGCAGGGGAGGCAGCTCACCCCGGTTTTGCTGGGCAACGCGCTCGGCGTCGGTGAGGTGGTTGGTCGACGGCACGATATTCTCCGGCGGATGAGAATGCTATCTGGCTGCGATTATACCATCAACCTCGTTCCCGTGCCTGCCTCAGATGGTGTTGTTTATGTCTCCCTTGCGATGATCTTTTCCCGGTTTACGTCGATCTGCCCGCCCGTGCGATCCGGCTCGAATCCTGCCCCGTGTTGGCAGCAGATGCGCAGTTTCCGCGCGAAACCTGCTATCATATAAAACGAACGGTCGATACCACACACCGATGAACCCCTTACCAGTAGAAGTGGAGATCCAATGAAAGTTGTCATCCCGATGGCGGGCTATGGCACCCGAATGCGCCCCCACACCTACAGCCGCCCCAAGCCGCTGTTCTCGGTGGCTGGTTACCCGATGCTGCGCCACCTGCTCGACACGCTGGAGGGCGTCGAGATCGACGAGTATATCTTCATCGTCGGCTATCTGGGCGATCAGATCGAGGCGTGGATCAACGAGAACTACGATTTTAAGGCGACGTTCGTCGTGCAGGACGAGCTGATCGGGCAGGCGCACGCCATCTACCTCGCCCGCGAGCACCTCGACGGCCCGTGCATCGTGCTTTTCTCGGACACGCTGTTCGAGGCGGGTGTGGAGACCATCAACGAGACGGATGCCGACGGCCTCGTTTTCGTGCAGGAGGTGGAGGACCCCCGCCGGTTCGGCGTCGTCAAGCTCGACGACGCGGGCCGTATCACGCAGTTCATCGAGAAGCCCGATTCGATGGAGCTTCGCGACGCCGTGATCGGGCTATATTACGTCAAGGACTCAAAGTGGATGATCCGCGCCATCGAGACGCAGATGGCGCGCAACGCGATGACGAAGGGCGAGTTCTATCTCGCAGACGCCTTCCAGATCATGATCGACGAGGGGGCGGATTTCCGGGTCGAGGAGGTCGATGTCTGGCTCGACACCGGCAAGCCGGAAACCGTGCTTCAGACGAACCGCTGGCTGCTCGATCACGGTCACGACAACACCCCGGAGGTCGCGCTGGAGGGTGCGACGATCGTCCCGCCGGTTTACATCCACCCCGAAGCGGTGATCAAGCACGCCGTGATCGGCCCGTATACGTCGGTCGGCAAGGGCTGCCACGTCGAGAACAGCATCGTCATCAATTCGATCATCGACAACGGGGCAGTGGTTAAGAACGTCATGCTGGAGGAGTCGCTCATCGGGCGCGACGCCCACGTTGAGGGCCGCTACGTCGCCTTGAACGTCGGCGATTCCTCATCCGTCAACTTCAACGGCTGCTGAACGTCCTATCTATTGCCGCCTGCGGTCTTCCCTCCGGGCGGGCTGCGCAGGCTAACGTCTGAAGGAGCAGGTTATGCGCCAGTTTGTTTCCGAGCGGGTGCAGGACATTCCCCCCTCTGGCATCCGCAAGTTCTTCGATATCGCCGCGACGATGGACGACGTGATCTCGCTGGGCATCGGTGAGCCGGACTTCGTCACGCCGGGGCCGCTGCTTGAGTCGGGCGTTCACGCTCTCAGACAGGGCGAGACACACTACACGTCCAACTCCGGCATCTACGAGCTGCGCGCGGCGCTGAGCGCCCATCTGGCGCGGCTGTACGGCGTCCATTATGACCCGGCGGACGAGATTCTCATCACCGTCGGCGTCTCGGAGGCCCTGTACCTCGCCGTCAACGCGATCGTCAACCCCGGCGACGAGATCGTTGTGCCGGAGCCGTGCTTCGTCTCCTACGTGCCTGAGATCGTGCTGGCGGGCGGGGTGCCCATCACCGTGCCGACCACCGTCGAGAACGATTTTCAGGTGACGGGTGAGGCCGTCGAGCGGGCCATCACCGACCGCACGAAGGCGATCCTGCTCAGCTACCCCAACAACCCGACCGGCGCGGTCCTCTCACGCGGGCGGGTCGAGGAGGTGGCCGCCGTCGCGAAGAAGCACGATCTGCTCGTGATCTCCGATGAGATTTATGATCAGCTTGTGTACGGCGTCGAGCACGTCTGCGTCGCCTCCCTGTCCGGCATGAAGGCGCGCACGGTGACGCTCGGCGGTTTCTCCAAGAACTACGCCATGACCGGCTGGCGCGTCGGCTACGCGGCGGCCCCACCGGACGTGCTCGCCGCGATGCGCAAGATCCACCAGTACACGATCATGTCCGCGCCGACGATGGCTCAGGTCGCGGCCCTGACCGCGCTGGAGGAAGGTGAGTCATTCGTCATCGAGATGCGCTCAGCCTACGACCGCCGCCGCCGCCTGATCGTCGACGGCCTGAACGCGCTGGCCCTGCCCA
>CAZWUX010000301.1:0-5652 GCA_964637665.1 uncultured Anaerolineae bacterium | reverse complement strand
TATGGCTCGCTCATCCACCGCCACCCCTTCAAAATTCGGGATGACTCATGTCTCACAAGAAGTTGGCTTCGCCAACTTCACGGAAAGCGCGCGGTAGCGCGCAGGTGGGGGTTCTTGCTACAGAACAGCCGGGGGATTGTCTGTTGTAGTTTGTGGCGGGCCGTGATGAGCGCATCGCCCGCTGTGGACCTCGCACACAACCAGGCACGAAGACAGGCCGCTGAACTATCCGGCGGCCTGTTTGTTTTACGGGATGAGATGCGCTAACCGCGCATTTCGTAAGCCAGTTGGATCAACCTGAACAACTCCTGCACGTCTCCGTCGTTGCCGAGTTCGTCCGCGACCTGCGCGGCGCTGCCCACCAGCTCGTCGGGGGTGACGGTCTGCATCCAGCCACCCTCGCCCAGCACGTCCGCGAAGGCGGCGGCGACCACGTCCTGCCGGAAGCGCGGCGACGCCGCGCCGAAGTCCGCCCGGACCTCGTCCATCGTCAGCGTTTGTTCGATCTCCGTCACCTGCCCGGTGGCGGGGTCCTCCCAGCGGAGCCGGGCCGTCGCGACGACGCCCTGTGACGCATCCCCGGCGGGGATGACCTCGTACAGCGCCGTCACGCTGTGGCCCGCGCCGATCTCGCCCGCGTCCACCGCGTCGTTGCGGAAATCCTCGTCGGCCACGTCGCGGTTCTCATAGCCCATCAGGCGGTAGTAGGCCACCGTACCCGGATTGAACTCGACCTGTATCTTCGCGTCGCGGGCGATGGTCTGGAGCGTGCCCGTCAGCCGGTCGACGAAGATGCGCTGCGCCTCGGACGGCGTGTCGACGTAGAAATACTGGCCGTCGCCGTCGTCGGCAAGCTGCTCCATCAGCACGTCGTTGTAATTGCCCATGCCGAAGCCGACGGTCGAGAGCGTGATGCCGTCGCGCGCCTGCTGGCGCACCGTTTCGAGGATGGCGTCCGGCCCGGTCTCCCCGACGTTGGCGACGCCGTCCGAGCACAGGATCAGGCGGTTGATCTTCCCGGCGTCGTAGTACTCGCTCGCCAGCCCGTAGGCCAGCCGCAGCCCTTCCTCGGCGTTGGTCGAGCCGTCCGGCTGGAGCTGGTTGATGGTCGATTCGATCACCTGGCGCTGGCTCACGGGTGTTGGCGGCAGCAGCACCCGGCCCTGGGATCCGTATACGACGATGCCGACGGTGTCAGAGGGGCGCAGGTTGTCGAGCAAAGCGGCCAGCGACTCCTTGACCGCGCCGAGGCGGTCGCCGCGATCCATCGAGCCGGACACGTCGACGACGAAGATCAGCGCAGCGTCGGGCCGGTCCTCAGGCCGGATGTCGTAGCCCTGCACGCCGACGCGCATCACGTAGCTGTCCTCCGCGCTCCAGGGGGCGGGGGCGGCCTCCATGTGGACGCCGAACCCCTCATCGCGGGCGGGCAGCGGATAATCCTGCGCGAAGTAGTTGACGAACTCCTCCAGCCGGACGGCCTCCGGGGGCGGCAGGAGGCCATCCCTCAGGTAGCTGCGCACCAGCGTGTAGGAGCCCGTGTCGACATCCGTCGCGAACGTCGAGAACGCATCCTGCGCGGTGTCGACGAAGGGGTTCGTCCCGTAGTCCTGAAAGATCATCGTGTCGGGCTGGGTATCGTCATCACCCTGATCCTGGCTGCCGTCCTGCCCCGGCGGCGGAGCGACGGCAACATCCGCCGCCATGAGTTCGCCAGCCTCGGCCTCGACCATCACGGCGGGCGCTTCGGGGGCGGCTTCCTCCATCGGCTCATCCATCGCCACGCCAACGTCGGCGTCTTCCGCTCGCCCGGCGACCTGCGGTGAGGCTGTGTTGAGCGGCTCCGCCGTGTCGAACTCCGCTGGCGCGGTCGGGAACAGCGGCCCGATCGGCGTTTCGGGTTCGGGTGTGCCGCCGCGCGGCGCGCAGGCGGCGAGCGCCATCACGGCGACGAACAATCCGGCGATTTGCAGTGTGCGTTTCATCGACCTCTCTCCTTCTTCTCCTGACAGTATCAACCCGTTCGCTTACAGAGACGACCGAGCGGGCCGGTTTGTTCCACCGGCCCTTGAGAAACGCCCGACTCCGCCAGTAGAGTCAGAAGGAGAGCCATCAAGAGATGGAGCATCATTTAGCGGAGGAAAACACATACGTGGTGATTGGTGTGGTGACCCTCAAGCGCGGGCTGCTCGTGTTCTGGGCGGTGTGGCTGACGTTCGTGACCGTCAAGAACACGTTCGACGGGCTGAAGGCGCTCGGCGTCCTGCCGGAGGGGTGGCGGTTCGCGTCGAAGAATTACGGGTATATGTGGGATACCACCCGCGTCTACAATCTGCCCGCGTGGATGGTGGGGATGCTTTTTGCCGGGGCGACGGTCTGGGAGGGTGTGGCGGCCACATTGATGTGGCGCGCTGCCGGGGTTGGAGGTCGCCTCACCGGGGCGGCGATGCTCTCATTTGCGGTCAGCCTCGCGCTGTGGGCAGCCTTCATGCTGATGGACGAGATTTTCAACGCCTACCAGGTCGAGAACACGCACACACGCATCTTCATCGCCCAGCTTGCGACGCTGCTGGTGGTCGGTTTGCTGTAAGGCTTCAAACGGTCTGTGGTTTTTTATGCAAGAACCCCACCCATCCTCGCTCCGCTCGGATTAAGGGTGGGGTTCCAGCCAAATTAACCAACAATCAGGTGATTTGTTCAAAAGGGACGAGCCGTCACTCGTCTTCCATGCCGACGACGTGGATGTCGTCGCTCGTGCCCGGCGGGTGGCGGTGTCCGTAGAGCAGCCAGAAAACGACGTTAAACCCGACTCCGGCGGCGAGCGCGATCAGCGCCTCGGCGGTCTGGCCTTTGTAGATGGCCCAGCGGTAGATCAGCCAGCCGGTCGGGATGATCAGGATGAGCGCGGTGATCCAGCGGCGGCGCGGCTCGGCCCGCTGGACGAGCAGCAGCACGAGCGCGGTTAGAACGGCCAGCACGGCGAGGTTGCCGACGTTCATCCGCCGCCCTCCGCCGCGCTTTCCGCCGGGCAGGCGTCGCCCTCCGTCGGGGCGACGATGTGCCACTCGTGCAGCGTGTTGAACCGGTCGGACGGGTCGACGAGGATTTTGATCTGCACGCCCTGCACCTGACAGCTTAAGGCGTAGTGGTACACGGGGTGGTAAAGCAGGATGGCGGCGGCGCGCTCGACGAACCAGCGCTGGAAGGCGTCGTAAAGCTCCGCGCGGCGCACGCCGTTGGGGTCCTTGCGGGCGATCTCCAGCGCCTCGCTGATGTCGCGGTCGGCCAGCGCGCTGTAATTCTGCCCGCCCTCGATCTGCGAATCGTGCCAGAAGGGGTACGGATCGGGATCGGCCAGCCGCCCCTGCCCGAACTCGACCAGCGCGGCGTCGTAGTCGCGATCGCCGTCCTCGGACGCGCCGAGGCGTTCGAGCAGCTCGGCAGGCTCGACGACCTCCACCTCCGCGTCGACGCCGACGGCGGCCCACGCGTCGACCGCCGCCTCGGCGATCCGTTCGTCGGCCTCGCGGTCGGCGACGAGCAGCGTGAAGCGGAGCCGCGTCCCGTCCTTCGCGCGGGTGTTCCCGCCCTGCTGCCAGCCCGCCTCGTCGAGCAGGGCGGTGGCCGCCGCCGGATCGTAAGGGATCGGCTGGACGGCGCTGCTGTGCGCCCACACGCCGGGCGGGATGGGGCTTACGGCGGGCACGCCGCCGCCGGGCAGCGCGTCGGCGAGGATGGCGGGCCGGTTGAGCGCGGCGGTGAGCGCCTGCCGCACGGTCTGCTCCTGAAAGAACGGAAGCCGCTCCGGCTCGCCCTGGTTGAAGATGATGGCCTTATAGGCGGGCAGAGTCGCGCTGTACAGGTTGAGTCTGCTGCTCGCCAGCGCGGCGTCAAGCTCGGCGGGGGTCAGGCCGCCGAGCGCCTGCGCGTCGGGGCCGAGCGCGGCGAAGGCGTCCGCCGGATCGGCGTAGAAGCGCAGGATCACCTCCTCGAAGCCGACGGCGCGCGCCGGATCGTAATAATCGTCGAAGGGCACGAGCCGCACGGCGACCGTCTCATCCTCGTCCACGTAGGACGAATCCCAGCGCATCCGCCCCGTCCCGATGGGGGCGAGGTTGAAGGAATCCTCGTGGATCTCCTCCGGGGCGATGCCCCCCAGCAGATGGCGGGGCACGATGCCGATCCCGGCGATCTCCGGGAAGGCGCTCAGGGGCTGGGTCAGGACGAAGCGCACGGTGTGATCGTCGACGGCGTAGGTCTCAACGGTGCGCCAGAACGCGGCGAGATCGCCCGGCGCGTCGAAGGCCGGATCGCGCAGCAGGCTCATCGTGAAGGCGACATCCTCCGCCGTGAACGGCTCGCCGTCGTGCCACTGCACGCCCTCGCGCAGGGTAAAAATGTACGTCAGGCCGTCGTCGCTGACCTCCCAACCGGTGGCGAGGTCGGGGATGGGCTGTCCGTAGATGTCGAGACGGGTCAGGCCGGAGTAGACGAGCGCCACGAGATCGCGGTCAGCCTGCGAGGTCGCAAGCAGCGGGTTGACGAGCGCAGGCTGTCCGACGATCGCCTCCGTATACGTCTTGCCCTCCACGAAGGTGATGGGCTGGGCGGTGGGGGGCGATTCTTCCACGGGGGTGCGGGGCCACAGCATGAACAGCCCGGCGCTCACGATCAGGGCCGCGCCGACGATCAGCACCGCGACCTGCCAGCGCACGCGGGGCGCGCGCGGCGGCGTGGGTCCGGGTGGCTCTCCGGCTAAGTCGGCAGGGGGGATGGGGTCCATCATCTCGGAAAATAAACACAAAGGGTGTTCCGCATCACGCAAAACACCCTCATCTCGCCGGGGATGGCGGCTGCTCTGACGGGCCGCAGACGCCAGCCCGGAGCAGCGTCAGGCGCCCAGGAAGAACGTGCTGATGATGACCAGCACGAAAAAGCCTGCGGCAAGCCCAATGGTTACCTGAAACAGCGTCTTTTCGAGGCCCCGGCGGGTTTTATACTGGCCGCCGACCATGCCCTCACCACCGAATACGCTGCCCAGCCCGCCGCCCCGCGACTGAAGCAGGATGGCGGCGATCAGCGCGACGGAGATCACGATCAGCGCAACGTGGAAAAACGTGTTCACAGCCTGATTTCCCTCACTGAATGCAAGCATGAACGGCTTGCCGAATACACTGCCGGACGCCGGGCGCTATGCCCGGTCGGCCAGCGGGTGGGATTATAGCGCAGGGGCATAGACGCTACAACAACCACCGGTGGCCGGAAAAATGGCGAAAATTTGCGATCCGCGCGTTCGGCCAGTTCCGGTCGGTTGGTCGGATTATCGCCCTCTGGCCGGATGGGTTGAGCGTGGCTGGCCGGATTGACCGGTCAGGTGGCCGAATCCGATGAGCGTGATTGGCCGAAACTGGCCGGATGGCCGGTCGGATATGGCCGGATGGAACCTTCGGCTCCAATGGGTAGAGTGTGGGCCGGGATGTGTCAGGGACGGGGCAGCGGATGGTTTGTGAGATGATCCGTGCATGGACCTGCCTCGCAAATTTACTCGAATCACAACGTATGTTCGGGCTACGAGGTTCAGTGTAGCACGGATTTTCGCGCTAACTAACCCTGAGTGCTAATAATGGAGGGTTGCGTCCAAGACAGCCGCGA
>CAZWUX010000300.1:0-5664 GCA_964637665.1 uncultured Anaerolineae bacterium | reverse complement strand
CCCAGATCGTGCGGCCCGGCGGGGCCATCGTGATCGCCACCGCCTGCGAGGACGGCCTGCCCGATCATGGCCTGTACGCCGACCTGCTGCGCGCGGCCAGCACACCGCAGGATGTGCTCGACACGATCTCCGCGCCGGGTTATTCCGCTCAGGACCAGTGGCAGGTGCAGCTACAGGCACAGATCCAGCAGAAGGCGGAGGTCTACGTCTATTCCGATGGCCTGACGGATGAGCAGATCCGCGAGGCGCTGTTCATCCCGACCCGGCGCATCGAGGACACCGTCGCGGCGCTCATCGAACGCTACGGCCCGGAGACACGCATCTGCGCCCTGCCCGAAGGCCCACAGACCGTGCCCTACCTGAGCGAGAAAATCGCCAGAACGCACACCCCCCGGTAGCCGGGCTGCGGCCCCGCCGGGCACACCAGCTTCCACCAGAGTACAGGGATCAGCCGGATGATCGAAAACCACTTCGTGTTTTACGCCGTCGCGGGTTTCGTCGCCTTTCTCGTCGGGCTGTCGAAAGGCGGGCTGGGCGGGACGCTCGGCGCGCTCGCGACGCCGCTCATGGCGCTCGTCCTGCCCGGCGAACCCGTCATCGGGCTGGTGCTGCCCATCCTCATGTTCGCAGACATCTTCGCAGTGGCGCTGCACTGGGGCCACTGGAATAAACGTCTGATCCTGCTGCTCATCCCCGGTGCGATCGTCGGCGTGACGATAGGCACATACCTGATCACGAGCGCGCCGACCGACACGCTGCGGCGGGTGCTGGGCATTATCGTGCTGCTGTTCGTCGTCTATAAGGTGTTCGAGAAGCGCATACTGAACGTCTTCACCTATAAAAGCCGGGCGTGGACGGGCGTGTTCGCGGGGACGATCACCGGGTTCTCGTCGTCGCTGGCGCATATCGGCGGCCCGCCGGTCGGCATCTACCTGCTGCTGGAGAATGTAACGCCGCGCGTGTTCATCGCGACTTCGGCCCTGTTCTTCATGATTCTCAACTGGATCAAAGTGCCATATTATATTTATGCAGACCTGTTCAATCTGCACCGGCTGTGGCAGATCGCCTTCCTGATGCCGCTCGTTCCGGCGGGCGTCTGGGCGGGCAAGTGGCTCGCGGGTAAGGTGGAAAAAGAGACGTTCGAGAAGATCATCGTCGTGCTGCTGGCTATCACCGCGGTGATCCTGCTGGTCGAGTGAGGGAGGCCCACCAAACATAAGAAACGGGGATCTCAGGGGGTCATGTAGATGCAGGAGTCGCCGTTTTTCGAAAATTGACGCTGACCGGGCCCCGAGGTTCCACCATGTCGTTCGACTGGCAGGCTTGCAAGCAGACGATATCTACTACTGTAGAAACAGCAATCATTCTCGCCGGAATGGCGCTCACGGCCTGCACAGACAGGCAGTCGCCGATCAGCACGTCGTACGCGGGGCCCAGGCCGCCACATGCAGCGGCACGGTTGGGCCGGGGAGTGATCAACTGGCTGGTTCCTTCACCGGATGGAACGGCTGTGGCCGCCGCCGGAGATGTTGGGCTGGTGCTCTACAACGCAGAAACGCTCGAAGAGATGTGGTCGCTGCCCGGCACCTCTTCGATGACTACGGCGGGCTTTTCAGGCGACGGCAAAATACTGGCGGTGGGCCTGTCCGAGGGGAAGCTATTACTCGTCGATGCCATCAGCGGAGAGGAACTGGTCAGCGAGTCGATCCCTCTGAGCACGGAGATTGTCGCCGTCGCCCTGTCCCCAATGCAATCGGAGGAACGGTGGTCCCTCGCCCTGGGGTTGGGGGATGGGAGTATCCTGCTGACGACGGTGAATCAGGCTAGCGAAGGCGGGGTCATGCTCGCATCGATCGTCCCGCTGGCACGCTTATCAGGAACCGTTACAACACTGGCTTTCAGCCCCAACAGCGCCACATTCGCGGCTGGCGACCTGACCGGCACGATCTCGCTGTGGGACACAGGCTCAGGTGAATTCCTGGGAACGCTCAACGGCCACGAGCCGCGTCATGCCGTTACCGATCTGACATGGGTTGATGATGAGACACTGATTTCCGGCGGGAAGGACGGGCGGATCGTCGTATGGGATGCTGCGGCAGGTGAGGCCACCCGGACAGAGGATGCACGTCAGGACCCGGTGTTGAGAACAGGTGCATGGACGCAGGGCGCGTATTTTGGCGCAGTACGGGCGAACGGCTTCATCACGATCTGGGAGAGCGGAGAGGCGCTTCCCCTAACCGACGTGGGAGACGAAGGCGGTATGCGCGCAGCAGCGTGGTCTCCTGCAGGTGACTGGCTCATGACGGCAGCCGATGACGGGAGACTGCTGCGCTGGCCGATCCGCGATGGACAGATCAATGAGCCCGTCCAGACTCTTGTCGGCCACAGCGCATCAGGCGAGTGGGCGGGCGCGGTGGCGTGGTCGCCTGATGGCGACAGACTAGCTACCGGGCTGGGCAGCCGGGTATTCGTGTGGGATGCAGCAACCGCGCGCCTAATCCGCACGTTGACAGCGCATACTGGCTTAGTCAACGCTCTCGCGTGGTCGCCTGATGGCAGCCGCCTGGCCTCAGCCAGCCGCGATGAGACGGCCATTATATGGGATGCCGAGACGGGCGAGCGCGTTACGACGCTCGAAGGTCACGCCGACGCCGTCGCCGCAGTGGTCTGGTCGCCGGATGGCGGGCGCGTTGCGACCGCCGGATCGTTCGACGACAGCGTCATCATATGGGATGCGTCCACCGGCGAGCGACTGCGGACGATTACAGCGGGCAGCGAGGGCGTCTGGAGCGTCGACTGGCTGCCGGATGGGGATATGCTGGCCGCCGGAACGACTCAGGGCTCTGTCAACCTGTGGGATGTGGCAAGCGACGGGGGGAATTCCCCCCGGAACTCGCTGGCCGGACCGCTTGACTGGGTGAGCAGCGTGGCGTGGTCGCCGGACGGCGGACGCATCGCCGCCGGATCGGGCGATACGCGCGCGATGATATGGGATGCCGAAACCGGAACCCGGCAGGTCGTGCTGGCCGGGCATACCGCCCCCGTGCTGGACGTGTCCTTTAGCCCGGACGGCGAGCGGCTTGCCACCGGAGGCGATGACGGCCGGGTGTTGATCTGGTCACTCGGCGAGGAAGAGCCACAACCGGATGTGCTCGCTGGGCATACGGACGGCATCAACGCGGTCGCCTGGTCGCCGGACGGCGAGCGGCTTGCGTCGGCGTCCGATGACGGCACGGTCATCATCTGGGATGTGCCAGCACAGTAGACAGGTTAGCATGATTCGCGCCCCCGGCGGATCTGCCCTCATTATTTATCATCGCTGGTGACAAGGTACCGGGCCAAATGATTCTGGACAGGAGGTAGCATCATGCCAAAACCCGTTGTGCTCGTCGGCGCCCTTGACACGAAAGGGCAGGAATATGCCTTCGTCCGCGACCTGATCGAGGCGCGCGGGCTGGAGACCATCGTCATCGACTTCGGCGTGCTCGGCGAACCGCCGTTCGAACCGGACATCACGAACGACGAAGTCGCGATGGCGGGCGGCAGCAGCATCACGGAGCTGCGCGAGAAGGAAGATAAGACCTTCGCCATGCGGACCATGTCGGAAGGGCTGGCAAAAGTCGTGGGCGACCTGTACGAACAGGGACGGCTGGGCGGCGTGCTGGGGATGGCCGGAAGCGGCGGCACCTCCATCGCGACGGCGGCCATGCGCGTCCTGCCGGTCGGCGTGCCAAAAGTCATGGTCTCGACGGTGGGCGGCGGCGACGTATCGGCCTATGTCGGCACGAAGGACATCACCATGATGCCCTCCGTCGTGGACGTGGCGGGGTTGAACTCCATCAGCCGCCAGATTTACGCCAACGCCGCCGGGGCCATCGCCGGGATGGTCGATCAGGAGCACCCGGCGGTCGAGGAGGAGCGGCCCCTCGTCACGGCCAGCATGTTCGGCAACACAACACCCGCCGTCAATCACGCCCGCGAGCTAATGGAGGAACAGGGCTACGAGGTGCTCATCTTCCACGCGACGGGAACGGGCGGCAGGACGATGGAGGCGCTGATCGACGCCGGGTTCATCACGGCCAGCTTCGACCTGACGACGACCGAGCTGGCCGACGAGGTCTGCAACGGCGAGTTGAGCGCCGGACCGGATCGGTTGAAGGCGGCAGCGAAGGCAGGCATCCCGACGATCCTCGTGCCCGGCTGTGTGGACATGGCGAACTTCTGGGCGCTCGACACCGTGCCCGCCGAATACAAAGATCGCAATCTGTACGAGTGGAACCCGAACGTCACGCTCATGCGCACGAACGTCGAGGAAAATCGACGGATCGGTCAGATGATCGCAGAGGCGGCCAACGAGTCGACCGGCCCGGTCGCCGTGCTGATCCCGCTGAAAGGCGTCTCTCAACTTGACAGCCCCGGAGGCGCTTTCTGGGACCCGGAGGCCGACGCCGCCTGTTTCGACACGATCAAGCAGAGCCTCAAACCGGGCATCCCCCTGATCGAGATGGACGCCAACGTCAACGACCCGGAATTTGCCGAAAAATGCGTTGACACGCTGCTTGGCCTGATCGAGGGGGCCGGATAGCACATCGCAACCTGTTTAGAAGCGACCGACTCACTACAAAGAAAGGCAGGCTAACATGGCACGGGTGGGCATCCCACGAGATGAGATTCTCAAGCGGCTTCAGGCGCAGATCGACGCCGGGAGGCCAATCGTCGGGTGCGGGGCCGGGACGGGAATCTCGGCCAAGTTCGCCGAGGCGGGCGGGGCGGACATCATCATCATCTACAATTCCGGGCGCTACCGGATGGCCGGACGCGGCTCGCTGGCCGGGCTGCTGCCCTACGGGGACGCGAACGGCATCGTCGTCGAGATGGCGGCAGAGGTGCTGCCCGTCGTCAAAGACACGCCCGTGCAGGCCGGGGTGTGCGGCACGGACCCGTTCCGGCTGATGCCCGTGTTCCTCAAGCAGTTGAAGGAAATCGGCTTTTCGGGCGTGCAGAACTTCCCGACCGTCGGCCTGTTCGACGGCAAGTTCCGCAACAACATTGAGGCGACGGGCATGGGATTCGACAAAGAGGTGGAGATGATCGCCCTCGCCCGCGAGATCGACCTCTTCGCCAGCCCCTACGTCTTCACGCCCGACGAGGCGCAGGCGATGGTGAAGGCGGGGTGTGACCTGATCGTCGCCCACGTTGGGCTGACGACGGCGGGCAGCATCGGCGCGGGGGACGCCTTTACGCTCGACCAGGCGATCGACAAGGTGATGGCGATGGCCGAGGCGGCGTGGTCCATTAACCCGGACATGTGGGTGATCTGTCACGGCGGGCCGTTCGACTGGCCGGAGACGGTCGGCAAGGCGCTGAAAAAGATGCCGGGAATCGTCGGCTTCTTCGGGGCGTCCAGCATCGAGCGGCTGCCGACCGAGGGCGCAATCCGGGGGCAGGTTGAGAGCTTCAAGGCGCTCGAACTGGCAGACTGACGCACCGGCACGACATGGTGATAAACGAATGGGGCGCACCGGAGTGCGCCCCTTGTTTTATCCTGTGGACGATCCCGCTCAGCGGCCCGCGCCGCCGACCAGCCCCGGCGTGTTGGATCCGGCGCTTCTCAGCCGCTCATAGTACTCGTCCAGCCAGCGGTTCGACCAGCCCATAGCCTGA
>CAZWUX010000299.1:0-5683 GCA_964637665.1 uncultured Anaerolineae bacterium | reverse complement strand
CCGCCACCACGTCGCCGAACCGCTTCGTCACGTGATCGTACCTTACGCTTGCCATGAGGCCTCCTTCGGAGCGCTCGCCAGGATCGGCGCTGTGGATTGTATCCGGGGAAGCTGCCGCCCGGTGTCCTGGTTATGTGGTCACTTATCGTTTAATAAGGCTCACGCGTTGGGGATAAACACGTCTCAGTCCGAAAACAGTATAGTATGGCTGATTCTACCGGTCAAGCATCAGGGGCGATTCAGGCGTCGGCGGAGGTGGCAACCCGCGCGGGTTGCGTCATAATGGGTGCGATGGAACCGGAAAGGCGTGGTGAGGCGAATACGTACGTGGCGACCCCTCTGCGTGGCTGGAAGGCGGCGCTAGTTGCGCGTCTCGTGCTGGCGGGGGCGGCGACCCTCGCGCTCGGCGTGACGGCGGTGCCCGGCGGGCTGATCGCGGCGGTACAGGAGGGCCGCGCAGCCGCATCGACCGCCGATTATGAACGCGCGGCGGCGGCCTACCTCACGGCGGACAGTTACAGCCCCGGCGGAGCGGTTTATCTGGGGCGCGCCGTGCAGGCCGAGCTGGCGGCGGGCGCGTATCAACAGGCAGCGGAGCACCTCGCACTGCTACAGGGCCGGCGTGATTTAACCGGCGAGGAGCTGCTGTGGTCGGGCGCGATCCATGCCGGGCTGGGGCAGGAGGCGGCGGCGCTGGCGGCGTGGGAGCGTGCGCGGGCGCTCAGCGCGGCGACACCGGAAGGGCTGGAAGCGCTGGCCCGATCCTACCTGCGGGTGGGCGACCTCGACCGGGCGCAGGCCGCGCTCGACGAGCTGTCGAGCCTCGGCGTGGATGATCCGGCGCTGCTCGAACGGCTGGCGCTGCTACAGGCGTTTGACAGGCCGGAGCAGGCAGCCGCGACGGTTGAGCGCATCGCCGCACAGGAACCCGACCGCGCGAGAGAACTGGCCCCTGTTATTGAGGCGGCGATAGATCGTCATCCACCATCCACCGGGACGCGTTTTGCGCGGCTGGGCGCGGCGCTGCTCGACGCGGGCGAAGTCACCCTGGCGGAAGCGGCCTTCACCCGCGCGGTGGATGAGAACCCGGCCTATGGGGAGGCGCTGGCCTATCTGGCCTATACGCGCGCCCGGCTCGGCCAGCCCGCGTTGGGCGCATCCCAGCAGGCGGCGGCGCTTGCGCCGGACAACCCGGTCGTGCATTATCTGGCGGGGCTGACGTGGCTGGAGCTTGCGGAGCCGGAGTACGCGCAGGGGGCGTTCGAGCGGTCGTTCGCGCTCGATCCGGCTAATCCCGCCACCGCCGTCGAGATCGCGGGGACGTACCGGCTGCGGGGTCGGCTGGCGTCCGCCGAACTGTGGATGCAGGAGGCCGTCCGGCTGGCGGGGGGTGATCCGCGTTTCCGGCTGCTGATGGCGCAGTTTTACGTCGACGAGGAATACCGGGTCGAGGAGATGGGCATCCCGCTGGCGGAGGCGCTCGTGGATGACGCCCCCGGCGATGCAGGGACGCACGATGCGCTGGGGTGGGGGTACTTCGTCGGCGGGCGGGTGGACGCCGCGCTGGCCGAACTCGACCGGGCGCTGGCGCTCGACCCGGCTTACCCCCGCGCCCACCTGCACATGGGCATGCTGCTCGAATCGCAGGGGCGGCTGAGCGAGGCCATTGCACATTACGAGCGTGCGGCGGAACTGGACCCGGAAGGCCCCTACGGGGCGCTGGCCCGCCGCGCGCTGGGTAGAAACGAGGGCGGGTGACCTATGTCGTCATCGGAACGCCGGACACAACCCACACAGGAGGAGCGCAAGCGGGACCGGCTGCGCCGCCACCGCTGGGGCATCGCGCGGTCGGTGGCGATGCTGGCCGCGCTGGTCGCGCTGTCGTATTTCCTCGCCCGCCGCTCCGCCGCGCCGGAAGTGCTGAGCGTCACCCCCGCGCAGGCGCTCGACGCCGACTACCGGCCCGTCGGCCCGGTCGATGCCTACGCGCCGGGCGATACGTTCCACATCTCGGTCGAGCTGCGTGGTTACCGGCCCGGCATGGACCTGCGCGCGCGCTGGCATTACGAAGGGCAGATTATCACGGAAACGCCGCTCGACACGTCGACCGCCGGGGATGGCTACGCCGGGTTCAGCCTCAGCCCGCAGAATCCGCCGCAGTGGCCGCCGGGCCAGTACGCGGTCGACATCGTGTATGACGATCAGGTGCTGAACCGCGCAGCCTTCCGGGTGGCGGATGAATAGCGTGCGGTTGTCCGGGCTGCGAACGACGTGCTAGAATCGCCGGGCTGAGAGCCTTTCGACACAGGGGCCGTTGATGACTTCACGCGAACGACAGCCGAATGAGCCGGAGCGGCGGCGCGCCCGCTGGTGGGTGATCCCGCTGATCGTGATCGCACTGGCGCTCGTGCTGGCCTTTTTGTGGGTGTTCAGATTCCGGATTCAGCGGGCGTTCGAACCTGCACCGACCCTTCCGCCGCCGCCGCCAGCAGCGGCGGAGGCGGGTGAGGCCGCCGGGTCCGAAGGCGGCGGCGAGGCCGGGGGCGTGCTCTACCAGACGGCGTTCGACGATCCTGCCGGGGGCGAGGACTGGGAGTTGTTCGACGATGGCATCGTGGCCGCCCGGATCGAGGAGGGGCTGCTCGTGGCCGAGGTCGGTGCGATCACCGATCAGGGCACGTGGTCGGGGTTGAATTACACGTTCGAGGATTTTGTGCTCGACGTGGACGCGGTGAAGCTCGGAGGGCCGGACAACAACGGGATCATCGTCATCTTCCGGCTGGTCGACAACGAGAATTACAACCGGTTCGACATCTCAAGCGATGGCTACTACCGGCTGATCGCCGTCCGCGACGGCGTACAGCGTGTCGTCAGCGGTGACTGGGCGTTCTCCCCGGCCATCCTCACCGGGGATGCGACGAACCATCTGCGGGTGGAGGCAGCAGGGGATACGTTCCGGTTTGCGGTGAATGGCGAGCCGCTGCGGCTGTGCATCTCCGAGGATGAGGATACGCAGCCGATCCCGATGGAGGATGAGTGTCTGGGTGGCGAGTACGTGATGGAGTGGACGAATGGCGACCTGATGCGGGGTAAGATCGGGCTGGGCGCGCAGGGGTTCACCGGGTTCGACGGCGAGCAGGCTACGCCCGCCGAGGCGACCATCGGGTTTGACAACCTCGTGATCACGGATGCAGGCGAATAGGTTTTTGGGGCGTATTTCGGTATGGTGAATAACAATGGCGAGGGAGGTAACGGGCAGGCGGTTTACCTCGATTTTGTCGGGTGTCGTCTGAATCAGGCGGAGATCGAGCGGATGGGCCGCCAGTTCGCGGCGCAGGGTGATGTGCTGGTCGACGATCCGGCGGATGCGGACCTCGTCGTGGTCAACACCTGCGCGGTGACGACGACGGCGGCCCGCAAGAGCAGGCAGGCCGTCCGGCAGGCGGGACGAGCGAATGGCGCGGCGCAGATCGTCGCGACGGGCTGCTACGCCGAGCTTTCGCCGGAGCGGCTGTCCGAGCTGCCCGGCGTGGCGCGCGTCGTCGGCAACGCCGACAAGGATAACCTCGTCGCGCTGATCCGGCCCGATGAGCCGGATTACGAGCGGGAGCCGCTGCTCAGGGAGCCGCTTCCACCGGGCACGCTGGGCCGCACCCGCGCCTTCGTGAAGGTTCAGGACGGCTGCGACAATCGCTGCACCTTCTGTGTAACCACGCTGGCGCGGGGTGAGGGGCGCTCGCGCGCGCTGGATGAGATCGTGGATGAGATCAACCTGCTCGTCGGCATGGGCTATCGCGAAGTCGTGCTGACGGGCGTTCACCTCGGCTCGTACGGGCACGATCAGCCCGGCGAGGCCGACCTGCGGAGCCTCGTCGCGGCGATATTACGATACACTGACGCGCCGCGCGTGCGGCTGTCGTCGCTCGAACCCTGGGACCTATCGCCGGGTTTCTTCGACCTGTGGGCGGACGACCGGCTGTGCCCGCACCTGCACCTGCCGCTGCAATCGGGCAGCGATGCGACGCTGCGCCGGATGGCGCGCCGCACGACGCGCGAGTCGTTCGCGGCGCTGGTGGCGGAAGCGCGGGCGCGCATCCCCCGGCTGGCGGTGACGACCGACCTCATCGCGGGGTTCCCCGGCGAGACGGAGGCGGACTTCTGCGAATCGCTGGATTTCGTGGAGGGGATGGCCTTCGCGCGGCTGCACGTGTTCCCCTACTCGCGCCGACCGGGCACGGCTGCCGCCCGGATGGTGGATCAGGTTCCGGCGGATGTCAGGAAGGCGCGCAAAGCAAAACTGCTGGCGCTCTCCGACCGGCTGTGGGAAGCGTTCCAGACGCGGCATCTGGGGCAGGTTCACGGCGTGTTGTGGGAATCGGCGCGGGGCGCGACGCCGGAGGGATTCATCTGGTCGGGGCTGACGGGCAATTATCTGCGCGTCGTGACGACGACCCCGGTCGATCTGGCGAACACGATCACACAGGCCCGGTTGACCGGGCTGGGTGATGAGGGCATCGCCGCCGAGATTGCGTGACGTTCTTTAACCTGACAGCCACAGCCGACCTTTAGCCAGCCACCCTACAGATAAGGAGCGTGAGATGGATCTGAAAACCGTCCAGATCGAGAAGCCGGACGAAGTGAATTTTATCCTCGGACAGAGCCACTTCATCAAGACGGTGGAGGACATCCACGAGGTCGTGGTGGGCACGGTGCCGGGGGCCAGGTTCGGCGTGGCGTTCGCGGAGGCGTCGGGGCCGTGCCTGATCCGCTGGTCGGGCACGAACGACGCGATGATCGACCTCGCCAAGAAGAACGTGGAGGCCATCGGCGCAGGTCACAGCTTCGCGGTGTTTCTGGGGGAGGGGGCTTACCCCATCAACGTGCTGAACGCGATCAAGATGGTGCCGGAGGTCTGCCGCATCTTCTGCGCGACGGCCAATCCGACTGAGGTGGTCGTCGCCGAAACGGAGCAGGGACGCGCCATCCTCGGCGTGGTGGATGGCTTCAGCCCGAAAGGGATAGAGGCTGATAAGGACATCGCCCACCGCAAAGAGTTCCTTCGGATGATCGGGTACAAGCTGTAAATCCGGCCAAGAGCACGTCATCCCCCGGATCGAAGGAGCGCATATGCCGGAGAGCTGCATCTTCTGCCGGATCGCGGCGGGCGAGGCCGAGGCGCGAAAAGTCTATGAGACGGACACGATCCTCGCCTTTCACGACCTGAACCCGCAGGCGCCGACGCACATCCTCATCATCCCCAGGAAGCACATTGCGCGGCTCGCGGATGTGGAGGCGGGTGACGCCGACCTGATGGGGGAGATGCTGGTCGCCGCCCGCCTGATCGCCGAGGAGCAGGGCGTCGCCGACGGGTTCCGGCTGGTGATCAACAACGGGGCGCGGGCCGGGCAGAGCGTGTTCCACGTCCACCTGCACCTGCTGGCGGGGCGGCCCTTCCGCTGGCCGCCGGGGTAAGGTCGGACGCGCGTCAGGAAGATGACGTGTTCGGCGTGCTATAATGAGGTTGGAAGCTGGGAGATCGCTACTTGTGGCTTCCCGGTTTTTTCGGTCAGCCCTCCCCGGCGCATACACTGCCCGGCTGACACGTGACACATAGTACCGGCACCGCCCGACAAAGGATAGGCCATGAACGTAAAGCAGAGAATGACCCCCAGCCCCATCACGG
>CAZWUX010000298.1:0-5696 GCA_964637665.1 uncultured Anaerolineae bacterium | reverse complement strand
GTTGCCGGTAAAGAGTGGATGGAGGACTGGGTCGAGGAGTTCTACGATTACGGTATCACGTCGGGCTGCGCCGCCGACCCGCTGCGCTACTGTCCGGAGCGCGCCGTCACCCGTGCCGAGATGGCCGTCTTCGTCCTGCGCGCCATCCACGGCGCGAGTTGGACGCCCCCCAACCAGTCCGGCACGTTCGCCGACGTGCCGGTGGCAGGCAAGGAGTGGATGGAACCCTGGATCGAGGCGTTCTACGATGCGGGCATCACCTCTGGCTGCTCCGCCGATCCCCTGAGCTTCTGCCCGGCGCGAGAAGTCACCCGCGCCGAGCTGGCGGTCTTTATCCTGCGCGCCTTCGACAACCTGCCGGGGCCTTAGCCGGCAGGTCCGGGGCCGGATGGCTCCTTTTCGTCAAACCGTGCTCCGACCCATCTTAAACCGGCGCGGAACGAAACTCACCTCCTATTGACAGACCCTCCCCCCGATCTTATACTGCACCCACGTTTTTTGGAGATGCACACGGGGGTTAAAGGGAGCCTGCGCGATGACGACCTTACCGCGTGAATGGCTCGATTATCAGGCCGATCAGATCGAAGCCCTGCTCGCCGCCCACCGGCAGGAGGCGCTCGTCGTGGGCGTGCAGATTTCGCCGCGCTGGGTGCGGTTCGATCTCCGTCTGGGGCTGGGCACGAAGATCAGCAGCATCGAGAACCTCTCCGAGGAGCTGGCCCTCGCGCTCGAAGCGCCCAACGTACGCGTCACCCGGACCGGCGGCTCCCTCGCCGTCGAGATTCCCCTGCCCGACCCGGAACCCATCCACCTGTTAAACCTGCTCGAATCGGTGCCGATGCTGCCGCCCGTGACGGCGGTGCTGGGCCTCACGGCGGACGGCGATCCGCACATGCTGCCGCTGATGGCCCCGGAAGTCACGCACGTGCTCATCGCCGGGGCGACGGGCTGCGGCAAGACGGAGCTGCTGCGCAGTTTGCTGCTGTCGCTGGCGCTCTACAACCGGCAGGCGCACCTCCAGTGTATTTTGATCGACCCCAAGCGGCGCGGACTCACGCCGCTGAACGGTCTGCCGCACCTCATCGCGCCGGTCGCCACGTCGCCGGAGGACGTGCATCACCTGCTGGAGCTGGCGGTCGCGGAGATGGAGCGCCGCGACGCCGAGGACGCGCCGCCCAGCCCGCGCATCATCATCGCCGTCGACGAAGTGGGCGATCTGCTGGCGGTGGCGGGTGATGAGGTCGAGAGCCTGCTCGTCCGGCTGGCCCAGCGCGGGCGAGAGGCGGGCTTCCACCTGATCGCCAGCACGCAGCGCCCCTCCGCCAGCGCCGTGCCCAGCGCGCTCAAGGCCAACCTGCCCGCCCGGCTGGTCGGCAAGGTTGCCAGCGCTCAGGAGGCGTTGATGGCGAGCGGCATCTCCGGCACGAACGCCGAAATGCTCATCGGCAGCGGGGACTTCATCGCGGTGGTCGGCGGGCAGGTCACCCGCTTTCAGGCGGCGTACAGCGGCCCGTCGGACATCCGGCGCATCGTCCGGCATCTTCAGGAGACGGAGGAGACGGCGGGCTACTCCGGGCAGCGTGCGGCCTGGTCGGAGGAAGCGTCCGCCGCGTCCTATGCTGCGCCGGAGGATGCGGGCACAGACGGCTGGGTGGAGAACGGGTGATGGACTCCGTGACGCGGGGCGGCGATGCGTGAGAAGCGGGGCATCGAACGGCCCTGGCTGATTCTCGGCGGGGTGCTGGCTTTCGCCGCCGGGCTGGGGGCCGTCGTGGGCAGCCGCCTGATCGCGGCGGATGGGCTGGCGGTGGCGCTCGGCGTGGCGCTGGGCGTGCTGGTCGGCGTGCCGGTCGGCGTGGGGGCGGCGCTCGTCGTCCTTCAGCGGCGCGGCGGCGATGCGATCCCCGGCGGGGGCGACACGACGACGATTATGATGCCCGCCGAACAGGCCCGGCAGTTGATCAAGATGCTGAACAGCCGCCAGCAGGCCGAGCCGGAGGCCTTCCCGCTCGTCAGCGAGGGCGAGCGGCGCTTCTCAACCGTCGGGGGCGCGGCCTTCGACGAGATCTACGAGGACTGACACCCCCACAATGATCCCCCTCCCCGTCAAACGTATGGCCCTGCGCCTGCTGATCGCGGCGCTGGCCGCCCTGACGCTCGCCGCGTGCCGCCCCGCCGAAGACACCGCGTGGGAGCGCGCCGAGGAGACGGGCGTGCTGCGCGTCGGGATGGACGCCGCCTACCCCCCGTTCGAGAACGTCAACGAGCAAAATGAGATCGTCGGCTTCGACGTGGACCTCGCCCGCGAGATCGCGGGGCGGCTCGACCTCGACATAGAGTTCGTGAACATCCCCTACGATTCGTTGTACGACTCGCTCGTCACTGGGCAGGTCGACATGCTGGTATCGGCGCTCATCGCGGCCTACGAGTACGAGGCCAAAGCCGACTATTCGATCCCCTACTTCAACGCGGGGCAGCACCTCGTCGTGCCTGCGGGCGCGCCGATCCAGGGGATGGAGGATCTCGACGGGCGGACGCTGGCCGTCGAGGTCGGCTCCGGCGGGGATGTCGAGGCGCGAAAATGGGAGCGGCGGCTGGCCGACCTCGACGTGGAGCGCTACCCCGATCCGGGCGCGGCCCTGTTGGCCGTGCTGGGCGATGACGCCGACGCCGCGCTGGTGGACGGCATCTCCGCGCGGCTGGCGGCAGGTGAGCAGCCGGGGCTGGCGGTCGCCGCCGCCGTGACGGATGAGCTGTTCGCCGTCGCGGTGCATCCCGACAGCGATGATCTGTTGGAGCACGTCAACGACGCGCTGGAGGACATGTTCGACGATGGGACCATCGACGCGCTGCTCGTGACGTGGTTCGAGGGCGGGGAGCCATAGAGGTCAGCCGGAACGCGTCTATTCGAGGGCGAAATCCACCCACGCAAGCTGCCCGGCAGGGACGTACACCTGCTGCTGGACGCTGCGCCCCTGAATACCGGTCGTGATGGTGTACCAGCCCGCAGGCAGATCGCCGTAGGTGAAATTCTCGTGGTATTCGTTGTCGGGGATGTTCTCCGCCCCGGCGTAGGTCACCGCGTAGCGGATGGCATCCTCACCCCGGATGGTGACCGACACGTTAGGCAGCGCCGCCCCGGATGCGTCGGTGATCCGCCCGGCGAGCGTGCCGTAGCCGCCGTAGGGGCTGATCCACAGGTCGGGGTTGCGGGTGCTGGTGAAATACCCCAGCGGATCCCCCACCCGCACCTCGAAGTGCAGGTGTGATCCCCCGTTGGCAACGCCCGTCCCGCCCACCTTGCCGATCTCTTCCCCGGCGGCGACGTTCTGTCCCGGCTGGACGCCAATCTGAGAGAGGTGGCCGTACAGCGTATACACCGGCTGGCCCTGATAGGTCAGGTTGGTTTGCAGCACGATGAGATTGCCGTAGAAATTGAGGTCGGGGCCGTAGAGCGTTTCGCCGTCCGTGCCCGCATAATAGACCGTGCCGTCGGCGGCGGCGACGATGGGCGTGCCCTCCGGGTTGAAGAACTCGACCCCGGTGTGCGGGCGGAAGCGTCCGCCGGACGTGCCCCCGTAGGGATAGGTGCGGTCGAGCCAGTCCCGGTAGTCGGCGGGGATGGGCCGACGCAGCCAGAAATGGCCGGGCAGCCCCTCGGCTGCCTCCGGCGGCGGCTCGGCGGGCGCGGCTTCCCCGGCGGAGCCCCCGGCGGTGGGGAGCGATTCGGTAGGAGTGGGGGATAGCTCAGTGGGCGCGGGCGTAGCCCCCTCGGCGGTGAGATCGGGCGTGGCGGTGGGCGGCACGGCGGTGGGCGGCGGTGACGGCGTGTCGGTCGGGATGGACATCGACGCCTGGGACCCGACTGTCGGGGACGGCGGAGCCGGGGTCCGGGTGGGCGTGGGCGTATAAGGCGGCTGGGGCGCGCATCCCACAACGAGCGCAGCCGCCGCGATCAACCCGACCACCCACCCCGGCCCCCGCACGGCGCTCAGCCTAACCCCGCCCGGTCAGTAACCAGCGCCAGCACATCCGCCACCAGCGCACGCGCTTTCTCCTGAAGCGCGCCGATGGCATCGCGCAGCTCGGCGGCTAAATCCTCATCTTCGAGGTCTTTCGCATTGATGAGCACGTTGAGCGCGGCGGCCTCGACGGCGGCCAGCGCGAGGTGCGCCCCGGCGGCGGCGTCGCTGGCCGCGTTGAGATTGCCCTGCGCGGCGGCGACCTCCAACTGCTCCAGCGCGTCGACGGCGTGCCGCGCGGTGCGGAGCGGTACCTCGGCGGCGTGCAGAGTCGCGTCCTGTATCGCGCTCTTGCGGTTGGGGTTTTCCTTTTCGAGGCGGTAGGCGTCCATCACCGTGTTGAAGGCGGCGGCGTCCTCGTCGATGAGCCGCGCGAGCACGCCGCGCAGCTTGTCGGACACGGCGATCACGTCCTGCATCGCCTCCTCGGCCTCCGCGTAGCTCTTCTTGCCGGTCGTCGTGCGGGCGACCATCGCGGCGAGGCTGGCGGCCAGCGCCCCGGCGAGCGCCGCCGCAGAGCCGCCGCCGGGCGTCGGGTCCCCGCTGGCGAGCGCGTTGATGAACGACTCCGGGGCGAGTTTGGCGGACTCCGCGAGTTTGATCTGCCGCTCAAGAATCTGGCCCTCGTGGAACAGGTCAAGCTGGAGGTGCCAGCGGGCGGCGTCGACGAGCGCCTGCTCCGGGATCAGGCCGATCAGCTCCGCGTGCGTGATCGCGTAGCCGTAGCGGGCGGCCTCGCGCGCGATCATGGCCTGTACGCGGTGGATGGGCGTGCGGGTGTAGTCCGTCAGGTTCATCGAGACCTGCGCCTGTCCCTCGACGAGCAGGCCGAGCGCCTTGACGAAGCGCAGGCCGCCGCCCGAATGGCGAACGGCCTTCGCGATCTCTTTGGCGGCTTTGACATCATCGGTGTTGAGGTAGACGTTGTAGGCGATGAGCGGCGCGCGCGCGCCGATGACGGTCGCGCCTGCCGACCCTAACGCCGCCGGGCCGAAATCCGGCGCGCGGTCGGGGTCGATGGCGATGACCTCCTTCAGCCCCTCGTACTCGCCATGACGCAGCACGGCCAGATTCTCGCGCTCCGGGCGGGTGGCAGCCTGCTCGTAGAGATAGACCGGGATGTTGAGCTTATCGCCGACGCGCTGGCCGAGCCGCCGCGCAAGCTCGACGCAGCCCGTCATGTCGATCCCCCGGATGGGGACGAAGGGCACGACATCCGTCGCGCCGATGCGGGGGTGCTCGCCCTGATGCTCGTTCATGTCGATCAGCCGGGCCGCCGTCTCGATGGCGGCGTAGGCCGCGTTCGACACGGCGTCGGGCGCGCCGACGAAGGTCAGCACCGAGCGGTTGTGATCCGCGTCCGAGCTGTAATCGAGCAGAGAGACGCCGGGCGTGCTGCGCACCGCGTCGACAATGGCTTCGACGACGTGCGGGCGGCGGCCTTCGCTGAAGTTGGGGATGCACTCGACCAGGGGGTCCATGCCGCTGCGCTCCTTCCGGGGAGGGGATGCAAACAATCGCTCAGACAGGATGATAACGCGGGCATTATAGCGTGCGGACGGCGGGTTATTCAAGACGGGGGCGAGTGGGAATCAAAAAAGCCTGCGTCCGGAGGGGCTCATAGGCATCAAGTTAAGGAAAAGCACGTTCCAGAAGCTGAAAGGTAGCGGGACG
>CAZWUX010000297.1:0-5710 GCA_964637665.1 uncultured Anaerolineae bacterium | reverse complement strand
CTGTTGCGGCGCAGGTAGCCGACGAGCGTGATTCCCCATTCCCCCGCCAGCCGGGCGGAGAGGCTCGTCGGGGAGGTGCGCGAGCACACGAGCGGCACCCCCATGCTGCGCGTCTTGTTGATCATCTCTGAGCTGACCCGGCCCGTCGTCAGGATCAGGCCGCCGCGTGTGTCGACGCCCTCCAGCAGCGCCTTGCCGCGCAGCTTGTCGAGCGTGTTATGGCGGCCCACGTCCTCCGCCGAGAGGATAATGCGCTCGCCGTCGCTCCACGCCGAGGTGTGGACGCCGCGCGCCTCGCTGTACAGGTGGGCGTGCTGGTAAAGCCCGTCCATCAGCGTCCACAGGCGGTCGGGCGAGACGTGGATTTCCTCGGTGACGGGCGGATGGGCGGCGGTCAGGTCATCGAACGTGACGCCGCCGCCGCAGCCTGAGGTCAGGATCATGCGGCGCGGCGGCTCGAACTCGGCCCGCCGCAGCCACACGTCGACGCACGACCCGCTGGGGCAGCGGTGGACGGCGCGCACCTCGTCCATCGAGTCGATGACGCCCTCGTTCGCCAGAAACCCGACGGCCAGCGCCCGCAGGTCGACGGGCGTGCACATCATCGTGGCGAGTTCCTGCCCGTTCACAAAGATCGAGACAAGCTGCTCGTGGATGATCGCGGCGTCGACGGCCTGCCAGCCGTTACGTTTGACGATCACGTAGCGCGCGGGCCAGGTCCCCTCGTCGCCCTGCCGTTTCTCCGGGTCGGCCATGCCGCTATCCGATCCGGCGCTCACAGGTTGTTGCCATTCCGTCTCCACAGGCGGGGGGTGTGGCATTTAGCCCGCCCCGCCGTTTGGCTTGATGAGTGCGGGCCATACTTTGAGCGCGCTCATGACGGCCACGCCCGCCGTCTGCCCCAGCCCGCAGATCGACGCGTCGGTCATCGTCGCGCCGATGTCCATCAGCAGGTCACGATCGCCGGGCTGTATGTGCCCGCCTGCGGCGCGTTCGAGGACCTCAAGCTGGCGCTGCGTGCCAAGCTGGCACGGGAAGCACTTGCCGCACGACTCGTGCGCGAAGAAGTGCGCGAGCCGCCGCAGCACGTTCCGCAGGTCGACCGACTCGTTGAACACCATGATCGCCCCGGAGCCGATCGACGCGCCCAGCGGGCGCAGGTCCTCGTAGAGCAGCCGCACGTCAAATTGATCGGGCGTCAGGAAGGTGCCCGCCGCGCCGCCCATCAGCACGGCCTGCGGCGCGCCGTCGAAGCCGCCGCACCACTGCTCGACGAGGTCGCGCAGCGTGATGCCAAATGGGGCCTCGACGAGGCCCGGCTGGTTGACGTGCCCGCTCACGCAGAACAGCTTGTAGCCCGTCGACTTCTCCGTGCCCCACTGCTTGAACCACTCCGGACCATTCAGGATGATGTCGGGCACGGTGACGAGCGTCTCGACGTTGTTGATCGCGGTCGGCAGGTCGTAGAGGCCGTTCGTCGTGGGGAAGGGCGGCTTGACGCGCGGAAAGCCCCGCTTGCCCTCGATGGCCTCGAACAGCGCGGTTTCCTCGCCGCAGATGTACGCCCCGGCGCTGACGCGCAGTTCGATGTCGAAGTTGAACCCCGACCCCATGAGGTTCTCGCCGAGCAGCCCGGCCTCGCGGCAGCGTTCGAGCGCCGCGCCGACCGTCCGGCGCGCCTCGGGGTACTCGCCGCGCAGGAAGATGAAGCCCTTCTCCGCGCCGACGGCGTAGCCGCACAGCGCCATGCCCTCGATCAGCCGGAAGGGGTCGCCTTCCAGCAGGACGCGGTCCTTGAACGTGCCCGGCTCGCTCTCGTCGGCGTTGACGACGACGTATTTGGGCGATCGCTCCGCCGCCCGCGTGAACTGCCATTTCAGCCCGGTGGGGAAGGCCGCGCCGCCGCGCCCGACGAGCCCCGATTCCTTCACCGTCTCGATCACGTCTTCGGGCGATTGGCTCGATAGGGCCTGCGCCAGCGCCTCGAACGCCCCGGCCTCGCGGTGCGCAGCCAGATCGAGCGGATCGAGTTCGCCGATGTGGCGCGTCAGGATGCGCGGCTCGCCCCGCACGTTCAGCGACGAGGTCGACTCGCCGGCGGTGAAAAGCCGCTCGACCGTGTCAGGTGTGATGTCCGTTAGCTGGAGATCGTCCACGAGGGCCGCCACCGGCTGGTCGCACAGGCCGAGACACGTCACCCGCTCGATCGTCACCGAGCCGTCTTCGGCGGTCTCGCCGGGGTGGATGCCGCCCGCGTGATGGCAGGCAGCGATGAGCACATCCTCTGCCCCGTGCGCGGCGCAGGATGGATCGGTGCAGACCCGGATGACGCGCTCGCCCACCGGCTCGTCATAAAACATCGTGTAGAACTCGACGACCCCGTGAATGTCCGCCAGCGGGACGCGCAGCGTTTGCCCCAGCCGTTTGAGCGCGGGTGCGGGCAGGTATCCGTAAACACGCTGGGTGTCGTGCAGGGCAGGCAGCAGGTCGGTGCGACTTCCCCCCGCGTACTTCTCCAGCACGGGGTCGAGCCGGGCGAGGTCAACGTCGCCGTTGGAGGACATACAGGCTCCTTCAGAATGTCGGGCCTGCCAGCCCGGTGACACGTGATCGCCGGGCCCATCATGTCGGCACGCCCGCTCGGACGGTAGTATGGCGTTCCTGGTATGTTAAAACAAGGCATTCATCTGATAAAAGAAGGATACATCAGACGGCCATCTCTGTAAAGTAGACCCATTTGGTGCGGAAATGGGCCGCCCGGCCTGCCTGCGGCAGTTCCGCGCGCCGGGCGGCTGGTGTAAAATAAGCGTATCGTATGCCCTTAGCGAATGCGAGGAGCCTGTCTCATGCAGCGATGGGAACACTGTGAGTTGGTCGGCAAGACCGTGACCGTGCTCGGCAAGGCGATGTTCCGCAAGCAGTTCAATCTGACAGAACGCGGCGCGTGGGACGAGCTTGGCGATAAGGGCTGGCAGCTCGTCAGCGTCGTGCCGGATGGGGAGGGCGAGCTTCACTATTACTTCAAGCGCCCCGTCGAATCCAAATAGCCGCATCCCCTGACGTGGACAAGCCGCTCACCCGCCTGACGCTGGCCGAAGCCGCCGCGCGCATCCGCAGCGGGTCGCTTTCCCCGGTGGATCTGGTCGAGGCGTGCCTTGCGCGCATCGACTATCTCAATCCGCGCCTCAACGCCTTTCTGCACGTCATGGCCGCCGATGCCCGCCGTCAGGCGCGCTATGCGGAGGACGCGATCCGGCATGGCGAGGTGTGGGGGCCGCTGCACGGCGTGCCCATCGGCGTGAAGGACCTGATCGACGTGGCGGGCGCTC
Source organism: uncultured Anaerolineae bacterium (assembly GCA_964637665.1). Classification (GTDB taxonomy): domain Bacteria; phylum Chloroflexota; class Anaerolineae; order Aggregatilineales; family UBA3940; genus CAZWUX01. The sequence goes on along the minus strand of CAZWUX010000297.1, from coordinate 2,381 downwards.
CGACGACTGCCGCGAGCGACTTCCTGCGCGAGACCGCCGCCGCTGCCGTCGACGCACCGCTGATCGAGCGGTTGCGCGCGGCGGGTGGGATCGTCATCGGCAAGACGCACCTGCACGAGTTCGCCGTCGGCGCGACGAACGTGAATCCGCATTACGGTCCGGCCCGCAACCCCTGGAACCTCGACCTCAGCCCCGGCGGGTCGAGCGGTGGATCGGCGGCGGCGGTCGCGGCGGAGCTGTGCCCGGCTGCGCTCGGCTCGGACACAGGCGGCTCCATCCGCGTCCCAGGCGCGTTATGCGGACTGACGGGCATCCGGCCCGCGCTGGGCACCGTGAATCTGGAGCGCGTCATCCCGGTAAGCTGGTCGCTGGACACCGTCGGGCCGATGGCTCACGACGCCCGCGACGCCGCCATGCTGCTCGACGCCATCGACCGCCGCACGGGCATTGACCACACCGGGGCGCTGAGCAGGCCGGTCGACGGGCTGCGGATCGGCCTGCCGGAGGATGCCTTCTACTGGGAGGATACGGCGGTCGCGGTCGTCGCGGCGGTGCATCAGGCGGCGGATCGCCTCGCCGGGCTGGGGATGCACCTCGTCGAGATCGAGCTGCCGGACTCGCGGGCGGCCTGGGAGGCGGCGGGCCTGATCGTTCTGGCGGACGCCGCCGCTTACCATCGCGAGCGGCTGGAAGCCGAGCCGGAGCGGTTCGGCGCGGACGTGCGCACCCGCCTCGAATCCGCGCTGGAGCGCAGCGCCGTCGACTACGCACTGGCGCGGCAGGCCGGGCGCGAGTGGCGTCGGACGCTTGGGACGCTGTTCGAGGATGAGGTCGACGTGATCCTCACCCCGGCGGCGGCGCTGGCGGCTCACCCCATCGCGGACAGCGACAACGTCCGCGCGGCCCGCGAGCTGCTGCGGCTGGCTTATCCCTTCAGCCTCAGCCATCTGCCCGCGCTGGTGCTGCCCTGCGGCTTCACGCTGGACGAACTCCCGGTGGGGATGCAGATCGTCGCGCCCGATGCCGGGACGCTGTTCGCAGTGGCATACGCTTACCAGCGGGTGACGCCCTGGCACACGCGCCGCCCGCTGCTCGACTTTGACGCCGAGGATCTGCCAGCGAACGATGAGGATGAGCCGGACGAATAATGCGGGCGCGCCGCCGGTTGGGGTAGGGGATTTATGGATTTGCGCGCCCTCCGGTCGCAGTGTATATTGGCGGTAAGGAAACCATTAGTGGATGGTTCACCGGCGTGGGGAACGCGGACGGGACATTATGAGTGAAAAAATCCTGGTCGTCGACGACGACGATACGACGCGAAAAATCCTGAGCGTCCTGCTCGAACAGAAGGGGTACGAGATCGTCAAGTCGGACTCAGCCGACGATGCGCTGCGTAAGGCATATCGCACGCATCCCGATCTCGTTCTACTGGACATTATGATGCCGGATATGGACGGCTGGGAGGTCTGCCGCCGTCTGCGCGAGCTGTCTGAGGTGCCGATTCTGTTCCTGACGGCCCGCACCGACACGAAGGACATCGTCAAGGGGCTGGATATGGGGGCGGATGACTATGTCGTCAAGCCGTATGACGCCGACGAGCTAATCGCCCGTATCCGCGCCCACCTGCGCCGCCGCCCGAAGGCCGAGATCGTGGACGAACTCGTCTTCGACGGGGGCAGCTTCCGCATGAACCTGATGAACCGCGAGGTGACGGTCGACGGGGAGGTCAAGCACCTGACGCCGAAGGAGTTCTCGCTGCTGAGTGTGCTGGCGCGCAACGCGGGGCGGGTGCTGACGCGGCGGCAGCTCGTCACCGAAGCATGGGGGCAGGAATACTCGGACGCCATCGACAGCCTGAAGCTGTACATTCACTATCTGCGCAAGAAGGTCGAGAGCGATCCCTCCAACCCGGAATACATTCTGACATCGCGCGGCGTGGGATATCGATTCGTCGATAAATAGCGATCCTGCAAGGCCTGGCAATTCAGCGGTCCGGTTGGACCGCTTTTTTGTTGGCATTTCCGCTAAACGACAGTGCGCTTGCCGGGGCGTGGTTCAGACTCAAATCCCGGTGCCGCCGGGTGAAAAAGAAAAAGACCTTCTGGCGATGGCCTACTTTCCCACCGGGCTGCCCCGGCAGTATCATCGGCGCTGGCGGGCTTAACGACCGGGTTCGAGATGGGACCGGGTGTGTCCCCGCCGCTCTTATCACCAAAAAGTCTTTGTACCGGCAGAACGAACGGTGTTCATTCTGCATGTGGTCAGTATAGGGTTGTTAAGCCGCCGCCCGCCCCTTTGGGCGGGATGGCGGTCACGAATAAGCAAAGTCATGCGGTGGTGGTGGTACAGATGGTGCGCGGTCTCAGTATGAGCGAGACAAG
>CAZWUX010000296.1:0-5716 GCA_964637665.1 uncultured Anaerolineae bacterium | reverse complement strand
CAGCCCACCGGAGGATCACGCCTTGCGAGGACCGGCCAGAAAGCTCGCGCTGTTTTTGCCGCTCGCCTTCGCGCTCAGCGCCGTGTTTTACGTCCTGATCGCGCGGGCGGGAACGCTGCAAACGGTCGGCGGATTATACGTCGTCGGGTTGATGTGGTCGCCGGGCATCGCGGCGCTCGCGACCCAATATATTACCGAGGGCAATCTCGACGGGCTGGGCTGGCGTTCGGGCAGGACGCGCTACCTGCTGTTGAGCGTCGCGCTGCCGCTCGTGCTCGTCGGCGTGACGTACGCCGTCGTGTGGCTGAGCGGCCTCGGCGGGTTCCCCAACCCGGACTTCGTCGCGCAGATCGCGGCGGACACCGGCTTCGAGGGGCCGACCGGGCAGACGATCCTGCTGTTCGTCGTCGTGTCGTCGACGTTCGGGCTGATGACGGCGTCGGCCACCGCGCTCGGCGAGGAGATCGGCTGGCGGGGCCTGCTCGTGCCCGCGCTCGACCGCCTGACCGGGTTCACGGGCGCGGCGCTGATCAGCGGGGCGGTGTGGGCCGTGTGGCACTACCCCGTCATCCTGCTCGCCGACTACCGCAGCGAGGCCCCGTTGGGGTACGCGCTGGCCTGTTTCACGGTTATGGCGGTGGCGTTCGGCGTCGTCATGGCGTGGTTCCGCCTGAAATCCGGCAGCCTGTGGACCGCCGTGCTGCTGCACGCCGCACACAACGTGTTCGTGCAGACCATCTTCACGCCGCTGACGGTCGACACCGGCCCGACGGAATACGTGATCGACGAGTTTGGGATCGGGCTGGCGGTCGCCTACGCCCTGGCGGCGGTCGTCTTCTGGTTGATGCGTGACAGGTTGCCCGCGCCGGAGGGGAACCCGGCGGAGTGATCCGCGAGGTCAGGCGGGGGGTTGCCGGGGGATGAACCGCTCCGGGCGGCGCGCTGTCAGGTCGGGTGCGATGGGCGGCGGTCGGCGGGCCGGGGCGTCGATGTGCTCACGAGGGCGGTGCTGCCCGATGTCCTGCGGCTGGCCGCATCGCCGCGCCCCCGTGACGCGCTCCCCGGCACAGGCCGGGGTGCGCGCTGCCGGTGACCCACGCCCCGGCGACCGTCCGGCGATCCTGCCGTGTGTCACCCGTGATCCCACCGGGGCGGCGATCCAACATCCCACCGGGTCAGGGGATGACACGCTGCCGCCTCAATCCATCAGGGCCTCGATCATGCGCCGGACCTGCTCCGCGCCGCCGCGCGCCGCCGAGGGCAGAAAATGCAGCCGGGCCGGGCAGATGGTCAGCGCGAACAGGGTCGTCTCCCGGTCAAAATCGCGGATGCGCGGGGCCGGGTCGGCCTCGACGGGCAGCCCGGCCAGCACCTTCGCCTTGTGCCACGCTCCGGCCCGCGCCCGCTCGATGCTGAAGCGCACCACCTGCTCGTCGAGCGTGCCGCCCAGCTTGTCGATCCGCTGCATGGCGGGGAAAACGGCTGCGAGGTCGGCCTGTATCGCGTCGATCAGCTCGCCGAGGACGGCGTTGATCTCGTCGAAGTCGCGCTTCAGGCCGGGCAGCGCGTCGCCGGGGGCCACGTCGGCGGCGGCGATGCCGAGGTCGAGGTTGATGTGCGCGTTCATGCCCAGCAGCAGATGCTGGATGACAGTCGGCGCGGGGTGCTCCGCCATGTTGAACGCGTAGGCCCACGCCCGCGTGGGGCGCTCGCCGCGGCGGTGGCGCTCGAACGCCTCGAAGTAGCGTCCGGCGAACACCACGTCGAGCGTCTCCATGCGCTGCGGGTTCGCGAAGCGGCCACATTCGAGCCCGCGCTTCACCTCGGCGGTCGTCTTGCGGTACATCGCGGGGAAGAAGCCCAGACGGCTGCCGCGCGTGTAGCTCCACGCGATGATGCCGTCCAGCCGGTCGATCACGTCATCGATGGTCTGTGTTTGCGGTGGCATGGTGACGGTTTCCTGAACCTGCGCTGCGTGCGAGGGGTATCCCAAGCATAGGTCCGACCGCCGCCCCGCGCAATCCGGCGGGTTTTTCCCCGGTTTGGGACGGGCGCGGTTTGCGGCGGCGGCGATCCGGCGTAGACTTACGCTTCGCGCCCGGCTCGCCGGAGAGAAGGACAGCGCCATGTCGGATATTCTGTACAGCGGCTACCACGTCGTCGTGATCTACCTGTTCATCGCCTTTTTCGCGGGCCTCCAGATTGTTCTGCGCAGGGCACGCGCCCGCGCCGAGATTCTGGAGATTATCGCCGTGCACCTGTACGGCATCGGCGGGTTCAGCGGGATCGTGTCGTTCTATTTCCATGCGTTTCAGGGCGACCGCCTCGCGGAGCACATCGGGTGGCCTGCGGGCAGCCCGTTCCAGACCGAGGTCGCCGTCGCCAACCTCGCGATCGGCGTCGTGGGGTTTCTCGTCTTTTTCCGGCGCGACTTCATGCTGCCCTACGTCATCGCGGCCTCGATTTTCGGGATCGGCGCGGGGGTCACACACGTGGTCGACATCGCACAGCACGGCAACCTCGCGCCCGGCAACGCGGGGCCGATTCTGTACGCGGATTTCCTCGCGCCTGCGCTGCGGATCGGCGTTTACCTCGCCTACCGGGCCGCGCTCGCGCCGCGCAGGCCGCCGGAGGCCCAGGCAGGCTGGTACGGTCCGGTGGGGTGAGGCGCGGCGGGGATGCGCCGTACGCCGGTAAGGGGTAGCATGGGGGTGTCCACCGGAGGGAGGGATGCCCGTGTCCGCCGATCCGCAGAACGATACCGTTATCCTGCCTGACGCCCCGGCAGTGCCCGGCCTGCTGTTCCGCCGGTTCCGGGGTGAGGGTGATTACCCGGCGCTGCTCGCCGTCCTTCAGGGCAGCCGGGCCGCCGACCACATCGAGGAGGTCGACAGCCTCGACGCCCTTGCCGCCAGCTACACCCATCTCGTGAACTGCGATCCGCACCGGGATATGCTGTTCGCGGAGGTGGACGGCGCGGTGGTCGGCTACACGCGCGTCCACTGGCAGGAAGCGTCGGGCGTGGGGCTGGTGTATATCCACGAGGGCTATCTGCTGCCTGCGTGGCGCGGCAAGGGGATCGGCAGCGCGATGGTGCATCACAACGAGCGCCGCCTGACCGCGATCGCGGCAGGGCACGTCGACGACAGGCCGCGCTTTTTCCGCGTCACCGCCGCAGGCACCGCGACGGCTGCCATCCGGCTGCTGGAGCGCGAAGGCTACCGGCCCATCCGCTATTTCTGGGACATGGTGCGCCCCGATCTGGAGAACATCCCCGACTGCCCCCTGCCGGAGGGCCTCGTCGTACGCCCCGCGCGCCCGGAGCACTACCGGGCCATCTGGCAGGCCAACGAGGAGGCCATGAGCGATCACTGGGGGCACATCCCGTACACCGAGGAGGATTACGCATACTGGCTGGACGGCGATGCAGATTTCCAGCCGGAACTCTGGAAGGTGGCGTGGGATGAGGCGACGGACCAGATCGCCGGGATGGTGCTGGGCTACATTCTGGAGGACCACAATACGAAGTTCGACCGCAAACGCGGCTGGACGGAGGACATCTGCGTGCGCCGCCCCTGGCGCAGACGCGGGCTGGCGCGGGCGCTCATCGCCGAAAGCCTGCGCGAGTTGAAGTCGCGCGGCATGACGGAGGCCGCCCTGAGCGTCGACACCGAGAATCCGAGCGGGGCGCTGCGCCTGTACGAGAGCATGGGTTTTCGCGCCGTGAAACACGTCGCCCTGTACCAGAAACCACTACCCCAGCGCTAGACGGGAAAACCGGTGAAATTCAACCTGCGCACCTTCAACAAGCACGTCACGAACCGGATGACGGGGTCCTCGCCCGGAGCGGGGTCGGCCCCTTCGCGCTGGTCTGCCACGTCGGGCGGCGCAGCGGGACGCCCTACGAGACGCCGATCATCGTCATCCCGGTTGAGGGTGGATTCATGATCGCCCTGACCTACGGGCCGGAGGTGGACTGGTATCGCAACGTGGTGGCGGCGGGCGGCTGCCGGATACGCTGGCATGGCGATGAGTACATCATCGACGATGTCCGCCCGGTGGATGTGGAGTCGGCGCGGCGGGCCTTCCCGCAGCCCGAACGGGCGATCCTGCGGCTGCTCGGCACGGACCACTTCGTGCGGATGGGGTATCGGGCGGTCGAGGCGGATAGCGTCTCTCCAGAAAGATGCTAAAATCTCTCTAACCAGCTTCCTGACACAGCACAACGCGGTCAATGATGGCAGATTTTCAATTCCGGGTGGTCGATCCGCGAGGCTGGACGATAACCTGTACACAGGAGCAGTGGCAAGATCACGTTGTGGCAAGGCATCCTATTATGGCCGGACGGGAAGATGAGGTGAAAATCTGCATCGAGCGTCCAAATGACGGCATTTTTCAGGATGCAAGGCGCACCAACCGTCAGGTTTACTATCGTCTCAGGGGTGATGGTCGACTTTACACTAAAGTCGTGATCGAGATTGTGGGCGATAAGCAGGCCAGAGTCGTCACTGCGTTCCCCACCAGCACGGGGAAAAAGGGAGAGACACAGATATGGCCGGTATCAAGCGATTAATCGAGACGGGCGAGTTAAAAACGAACCGCCTGCGCGCGGCCACGAGCACCTATAGTGACTACGATGAGGACTTCGACGCCCTCATCCTGCTCGTCGTGCCCCCTGACACCGAGACGGTAGTTCATTACCTCGCCGACGAGCCGCACGTTGCCCTGCTCTACGAGCCTGAGAGTCTGGAGATCGTGGGCGTGCAGATCGAGGATTTTGAGCTGAGCTTCATACCCTGGCTAAAGACTTCTAACCGGGAATGGAAATTGAGCGAGATACTAGGCTTCGAACTTAAACACGACATCACGCTCAGCCTTGCGGAGGGAAGTGGCAGACAGGAAAAAGTCACGGTTTCGTACACCGTTGGACAGGTAGACTCCTCTCAATCTCTGCATCCTGCTTTTTAGCCCGCGTCACTCCTCCCTCTATACAATACGCTACCCTCTAACACCTCGTAGTGCGCGACCAGCGGCTCCTGATAGAGCAGGTAGTCCTCGTCCTCTGCGTAGTATTTCGCCTGTTCGGGCTGATCGCCCGCAAAGCGCCGGACCGCGTCCATCGACTCCCAGAACGTGATCAGTGTGAACTCGGCCTCGCCGCCGGTGATCCGCCGCAGCACGATCACGCCCCGGTTGCCCTCCGTCGAGCGGTATTCCGGCAGCCCGGTCTGCTGGAGATAGTCGTAGTACGCATCGGCGTCGGCGGCCCGTGTCGTGCCCTTCCAGATACGCGCGATCATGATCCGTGCTCCTTTCTGCGTGAGTGGCTCGCCCTACCCTCTACACGCCACGCGCCAGCCTGAGAAGGCACGTCCCAAGCTGGATCCACCACACGAACAGACCCACGACCGACAGGAGTGAGACGTACACGCCGATCCCCGGCAGGTACAGGCCGAACGCGACGACGTTCGACACGAGGCCCACCCACGCCGTCGCCCGGCTGTAGACCTCGCCCCGGAACATGAGCGCGGCGCTGATCAGCAGGGACAGGCTGCCCGACACGAAATGGATGTGGTAGGCCGTGCCCTCGAACTGCGCGAGCAGCGCGTCGCCCACCGCCCGGATCGCCACCCGCTCGGCGTCGGTGGCCGCCGCCGCGTAGCGGTCGCTGAGGGCGACCATCTCGACGATGGGCCGCGCGGGGATGATGGCGACC
>CAZWUX010000295.1:0-5722 GCA_964637665.1 uncultured Anaerolineae bacterium | reverse complement strand
ACTCCCCCCTGCGTTTTCAGAGAGGCGGGCCGTTGGCGGCTCGCCTCTGCTGCTTTTTGGCCTCGTCGGGCGGACGCGCCGTTGCCCTGTTGCGAAGTGCTGTATACTGAGGGTGAGAGAGGATCGCCGGGGCATATCCCGGCTGTGGACAAGGGGAGAAAGTGTGCGATATTACGTAGGGCCTGCCGGGCGCGGGCGGCTGCTCATCGTGGCGCTGCTGACTGTTTTCCTGTGCGAACTGCCTTACTTCATATTCACCATCGTCGTTGGCCTCAATAACACAACCGCGCTGATTGTGGGGATAGTTGCCATCCTGACGGCTGGCTTTTTCGCCTGGCCGGTCGTTCTGCGCCTGCTGGCGAATCGTTAGCGAGCCATCGCTCCGCAGGCTGTCTCGCCTGTGTGATCGGTGCTACACTGCCCTTCCCGATCCGAACTGCTATGGAGGGGATATCATGCCATTCTATCAGGGGATCGACCCACATACGGCGGACGGAAAACGCACGCTCGAACGTCTGCTGGCGCTGCGCGCGCAGCTCGACGGCGAAATACCGCCCCGCGACCTGTTCGGCAATCTGCTGCTCGCGACGTGGAACATCCGCGAGTTCGATTCGCCCGCCTACGGCCCGCGCGTGCCGGAGGCGATGTACTACATCGCGGAGATCGTCGACCGCTTCGACCTCGTCGCCGTGCAGGAGGTCCGGCGCGACCTGAAGGCGCTGCACGACCTGTGCGAGATACTGGGCGGCTACTGGCAGTACATCGTATCGGACGTGACCGAAGGGACGAGCGGCAACGACGAGCGCATGGCCTTCCTGTACGACTCGCGCAAGGTGCGCTTCGGCGGGCTGGCCGGGGAACTCGTGCTGCCGCCCGTCGAGACAACGAACGAGGCGGGCGAGAAAGTCACCACGCCGGTCGATCAGATCGTGCGGACCCCGCTCATGTGCGGTTTCAAGGCAGGGTGGTCGGATTTCATCCTGTGCATCGTACACATTCGCTACGGCAGCAGCCAGGCGGAGGACCCGCAGCGCGTGCGCGAGATACGGGAGGTGGCCGAGTTCCTGCGGGACCGGACCTTCGACCGCACCGCGTGGAGCCGGAACCTCATCGCGCTGGGCGACTTCAACATCTTCAAGACGACGGACGAGACGATGCAGGCCCTCACGGATGCCGGGTTCACCGTCCCGGAGGAGCTGCAAAATCTGCCCTCTAACGCGCCGAGAAGCAAGTTCTACGATCAGATCGCCTTCCGCGTGCGCCGTGACCGCTTCGGCACGACAGGGCGGGCAGGCGTGTTCGACTACTATCAGACGGTGTTTCGCGACGAGGACGAGGCGATCTACGCGCCGCTGATAGGGGAACGCTATCTCGTCACCTCGCACGGCGACGTGCGCGACGAGGCGAGCAAGCGCCGCTACTACCGGACGTACTGGCGGACCTTCCAGATGTCCGATCACCTGCCGATGTGGGTCGAGTTGAAGATCGACTACTCCGACGATTATCTACAGCGGCGGCTCGACGCGGGGGGCGACTGACCCAGCCCCATCTGTGCTGGGTTACCTGAGCCTTGTGATATACGGCGTCGGTCATCTCAAAGTATTCCAGCCGTTTGCGGCGCTCTGCGCCGCAAACCAGAAGGGATCAAAGGGACGTGTCCCTTTGCGGGGGTTTACGGGGGTTCCACCCCCGTAACCTCTCCTCCCTTTCCCACCCAACACCCTCAGTTGACTCTTAGAACGTATGTTCGTATAATCAGGGCATGAACCTACGGCGCAGTCCTGACCCCGTAGAGAAACTCGCGCTCGTCGGCGATGCGAATCGCTTCGAGCCGGTCGGTGATTCGCCGCTGGCCGAGCGCGCGGAAGCGTGCGCGGCGAATCCATCTAGCGAGCCCCTCCGCCTGATGCCGCCCGGCAAGCGCAATATCCCCGTCGAGGTGGCGGGCGTCATGTCGTGCGTTACCGAGGTCACGACGCCGACCGGGAAAAAGCCGGTGCTCAAGGCGATGGTCACGACCGCCTGCGAGCGCGACTGCCACTACTGCCCGTTCCGGGCTGGGCGCGGAAAGATGCGCCGGGTGACGTTCAAGCCGGACGAGCTGGCGCTGGCCTTCGACCGTCTGGAGCGGGCGGGCGTCGTCGACGGGATTTTCCTCTCGTCGGGCATCATCGGCGGCGGCGTCAAAACGCAGGACCGCATCATCGACACGGTCGAGATCATCCGCGAAAAATATCACTACGAGGGCTACGTCCACCTGAAGATCATGCCCGGCGCGGAATACGATCAGCTTGTCCGCGCCATGCAGCTTGCCGACCGCGTGTCGATCAATCTGGAGGGGCCGACCGATCAGCGGCTCCACGCGCTGGCCCCGACGAAGGACCTCACCGCCGACCTGCTGGAGCGCCTGCGCTGGGCGCACGCCATCCGGCAGCGGGCGCGCCACGAGGCCCCCGGCCTGATCCGCTCCAGCATCGTGACGCAGTTCGTCGTCGGCGCGGTGGGTGACACCGACCTCGAACTGCTGGGCCTCACCGCCAACCTGCACCGCCACGCCGGGCTGGCGCGGGCCTACTACTCGCGCTTCAGCCCGGTCGAGGGGACGCCGTTCGAGAACCTGCCGCCGGAATCGCCCGTGCGCGAACGCCGCCTCTATCAGGCCAGCTTCCTGCTGCGCGATTACGGCTGGGACATCGAGGATTTTGCGTTCGAGGGCGAGGGCGATCTGCCGCTTGAGGTCGATCCCAAGCGCGCGTGGGCGGATCGCCACCTGCGCGAGGAGCCGGTCGATCTGATGGTCGCGGAACGGGGGGCGTTGATGCGCGTGCCGGGCATCGGCCCTACAGGGGCCGACGCGATACTCAGGGCCCGCCGTGAGAAGCGCCTGACGGACCTCGCCCAACTGCGGGCGCTGGGGCTGCGCGGCGTCGAGGGCATGGCCCCCTACGTGCTGCTCGACGGGCGGCAGCCGCCGCACCAGCTACCCCTGTTCTGAGCCGCCGCCGTCGGGCGCGGCGGGCCGGATGCGCCGGTGGTTCGTCACGAACCAGATTTCCCCATCGCCCGCCCGGACCCACACGCCGGGGTGATCGTGCGCCACCACGACCCCCGGCAGCCAGCGCTCGTCATCCACAAATGAAATCGCCACCTGCTGCCCGATGGCGTAGCTGTCCACCAGCCGCTCCGGCATGACATCCCCCGTATCCGTTCGTCCGGCTTTCTACATGTGGGTATTATTATAAGCTCGCCCGCCGTATCGAGCTTCTCCCCCCGGAGCTGTGAGTGTGGTTCCACGCGCCGATGGGATAAGATCGGGGCCATTGATAGCTGCCGGAAAGGACCGCCCATGCCATCTGACCCGGTCATCACGACCGACCACCTGACCCGCCGCTTTGACGGCGTGACCGCCGTCGACGGGCTGACGATGTCCGTCGGGCACGGCGAGGTGTTCGGCGTGCTGGGCCACAACGGCGCGGGCAAGACGACGACCGTCCGCCTGCTGAACGGCGTGCTCACGCCGTCGGCGGGGTCGCTGCGCGTGCTGGGCTTCGACCCGGCGGTGGACGGCCCCGCGCTGCGCCGCCGGACCGGCGTGCTGACCGAGACGCCCTCACTCGACGAGCGCCTGACGGCCCGTGAAAACCTCACTTTTTACGCCGAGCTGTACGACGTGCTGGAGGAACGCGTCGCGGGGCGGGTCGAGGAACTGCTCGACCGCTTCAACCTCGCGGAGCGCGCCGACGAGAAGGTGGGGGCCTACTCGAAGGGCATGAAGCAGCGGCTCGCGCTGGCGCGGGCGCTGATCCACAGCCCGGACCTGCTGTTCCTCGACGAGCCGACGGCGGGCCTCGACCCGGTCGCCTCGCGCAAGGTCCACAACCTGATTTTGCGGCTCAGCGAGCGCGAGGGCCGCACGGTTCTGCTGTGCACCCACAACCTGATCGAGGCCCAGCGGTTGTGTGACCGCGTCGCCGTGCTGGAGCACGGGCGTGTGCTGGCGCTGGGCACGCCCGCCGAGCTGAGCCGCCGCTACGCGCGGGCGCACCGGCTGGAGATCGAGTTCGACCCCGCCACGCGCGGGGCCGTGTTCGACGTGCTGGGCGATTCGGAGTCGGTGGCGGCGGTCGAGGCGGGCCGCGTGCTGCTCGTCGGCGTCCACCGCGAGTCGGTGCCGGGCCTGATCGCGCGGCTGGCCGGGCACGGCGCGCGCATCTACCGTGTCACGCCCGACGAGCCATCGCTGGAAGACGTTTACTTCGCGCTGCACGACGCGAGCGAGGCGGGGGAGGTGGCGGCCCGATGAACTGGCGCGGAATCAAGGCGGTGATGCTCAAGGATTTGCGGGTCGTGTATCGCAGCAAGATGGTCATGCTGCCGCTGATCATCGTGCCCGTCATTTTGCAGGTGATCATGCCCGCCGCTTTCGGGCTGGCGGCGATCTTCGCCGGGGATGCGTTCGCCCGCGAGACGGGCGACTTCGCGCAGATGCTCACCGCCATGCCCGGCCCGCTGGCCGCCCGGCTGTCCAGCCTGCCGCCCGATCAACTTATGCTCACCCTGACGCTCGTCTACATGTTCGCCCCGCTGTTTCTGATCGTGCCGCTCATGGTGTCGAGCGTCATCGCGGCGGACAGCTTCGTCGGGGAGCGCGAGCGCAAGACGTTGGAGGCGCTGCTCTACGCGCCGCTGTCGGACCGCGATCTGCTCGTCGCCAAGATGCTCGGCGCGTGGGTGGCGGCGACCGGCGTCGGGCTGGCCGCCTTCGTCCTGTACGCGCTGGTCGTGAACGGCGTCGGCTGGCCGGTGATGGGCCGCATTTTCTTCCCGAACCTCGCGTGGATCATCCTCGTGCTGTGGGTCGCGCCCGCCGTCGCCGGGCTGGGCCTCGGCGCGACGGTGATCATCTCGACGCGCGTCAACACGTTTCAGGAGGCGTACCAGATCGGCGGGATCGTCGTCGTGCCCATCGTCGGGCTGATTCTCGGCCAGCTTGCCGGGGTGTTCTACTTCGGCCCCGCGCTGACGTTCGGGCTGGGCCTCGTCGTCTGGGCGGTCGACGCCGTCGTTCTGTGGATCGGCGTCCGCACCTTCGACCGGGATGCGCTGCTCGCGCGGTTGTGATGGGGCTGGCTACGGAATCTCCGGTGGCGGGCAGACGGCGTCGCCGTCCCCCCACACGACGTAGCGCTCCACCGCCGCCCAGCGTTCCGCGTCGATGTTCGGCACAGGCTGGCCGCCCTCCAGCACCGCCACGACCTCGTACCCGGCGATAGTCTCCCCATCCCCCGCGCAGATGGGCAGTAGGCCCAGCCCGGTTAAACGGTCGTCCTCCCGATCCAGCACGAAAAGATGCGGATCGCCATCGGCCAGCGCCTCCGGGGTGAGTTCGGGCGCGGCGTCATCCCAGGTCAGGTAGGCGGGCGGCGGCCCCGGCGGCGGATCGACCTCCGGCGGCGCGACCGCGCTGATGTCCGGCAGATCGGCCTCCGCCAGCGCGAGGTACTGCACCGCCCAGCTGTAGTAGAAATCCGCCGAGTTCGGGTGCGGCATCAGCACCCACGCGCCCGGCTCCGCCGCCGCCAGCAGCGCGCGCCCCCGTACCTCGTACCCGTTGTCATCACGCTGATCGACGAGCGGCAGGTCAGTCGCCGCCGCCAGCCCCAGCGAGAGCAGCATCAGCCCGGTCAGCCCACCGCTGATGGCGTACGCGGCGGCGTTCTGC
>CAZWUX010000294.1:0-5731 GCA_964637665.1 uncultured Anaerolineae bacterium | reverse complement strand
TGGCGATGTCGTTCTGCGAGTCGACGATGATGATCTGGCCGCCCGCGTCCTCGATAGCGGCCTGAACGCCTTCGCTCCACGTCACCTGAAGCTCGTCGATCAGCCCTGCCGCCGAGTAGCCGACGAGGAAGCTCTCACCGCCAGTTGCGGCTGAAGCCTCGGTCTCCTCTGCCATCGGCTCAGCGGCTGGCTCCTCTGTCTCGACTGCCTCCGGCGCTGGCTGGCAGGCGGCCAGCAGGGCCGCCACCACCAGCATGGAGAGCAGCAGCATTCTGACAAGTTTAGAAAACATTTTCTTCTCCCTTGTGTGTCAACGTTGAGTTAAGACATACACGCTTTACACTGTGCTCCCTGCCATCCTCCTTTCCTGTCCCTTCGAGTGTCTTTCTGGTGCTGCGTTCGGGAGCGGACGCAGCTACACGTTATCGAATCGAGCCTGCGCCTCGACTGGCCGGGTCAGGAACGCATAGCGGGATGTATCCGCCAGAAATGAGGTCCAGACCGGAACGCCGGGATCGTCATATGCGAAAGGCGTGCAGGCGATCTCCGCCAGTGGTTCGAGCGGCGGGGCGTGCTGGTAGCGAGTATTCCGCTCAAACTGCGGCCCGTCGGGGCTGTCGATCATGTAGTAGGCCAGCCCGCGCTGATCCCTCACGAAGCTGTAATCCGGCTCGAACTGCCGACTGTAGAGTCCGGCCATCAGAGCGGGCTGATCGGTCGTGTTGATCAGCACGTGGGCGTAATCGGGCGGTATGGTGATAGAAAAGCCCGGCTCCATGACCACGATCCGGCAGTCCAGCGCGCTCGCCGGGCGATCAGGATCGCGCCGCTGGAGCATGAGGTGAAGCGTCCCGTATAGCTGGGTGTACACTTCGGGGTAGGTCAACCGGCTGTCCGGCATCGCCGGATGGTAGTGCCCCGCCGTTTTAACGTACTCCGCGCCGATACGTTGAGGCGGCATCAAAACGAGGCTGTAGGTCAGGCCGTAGCGGTCGAGCTGCGACTGTACGTCGACGGGCAGCCGCCGGGGGTAAAACAGGTGGTAAAGTCCGGTCTCCGGCGCGGCGGCCTGCGGATCGCGCAGCATGTCCAGGACCTCACCTGCCCGGCGAATCTTGCGCTCGAACACGATCGAATCGGGCGTCTCGGCCGTCAGCGACGCCGGGTCGAAGCGCAGCGGGAACCCGGCATAGGGGGAAAGATCGACTGCCATTACGCCATCTCCTGAGGAAGGTTTACACGGAGGTCATGAAAGACCATCGCCGCCGCGCCATATGCGCCGGATAGATCTCGGAGCGCTGCCTGAACGATCTCCACCTCGCGCAGGTTCGGCGGGAAGGCCCGCTCGCGAATGACCGCGCGGGCGGGTTCGAGAAGCAGATCGCCCGCCTGTGAGATTCCTCCGCCGACCACAACCCGGCGGGGGGCGACGATATCGATTAGATTTACGAGGCCAATGCCGAGCATGTGCCCGACGCGATCCCAGACCGCGTGGGCCACCGCATCGCCCTGTTTGGCGGCCTCGCACACGACCGTCGGTGTGATCGCAGCGTGCTCGCCGCCAACTAATTCCAGGATCAGGCTGTCCGGGCGCTGGGCCAGCATCTCAAGCGTGGTCGCGATGATGCCCTGGGTTGCGGCGAACGTTTCCAGACAGCCTGCGTTGCCGCAGCCCTCGCAGATGCGCGGACTCTTCTCATCTATAATCGAGTGGCCCACACCGCCCGCCCAGCCCATACCGCCGGTGTAGTAGCGGCCATTCGCCATGATGCCCGCTCCGATGCCGGTCGAAACGGTGACGTAGGCGAAGTGATCGATCCCTTTGCCCGCGCCGTAATAGGCCTCCCCCAGCGTTGGGGCGGGCGTATCGAGGACGAAATACTGGGGGATGCTGGTTTCGCCAGCTAAACGCTCGCCGAGGTCGTAGTTGAGCCACTCGTCGGATAGGTGAGAGTTGGCAGTGACTTTTCCATCAGCCGTTACATAGGCGGCGATGGAGATGCCGATGCCGTCCGCTTGATCGAGCGTCAGACCGTGACGCCCGCACAGGCCGCGCGTCAGACGCAGGACAAGCTGCATCACGTCTTCTGGAGCAGCGGTGGCCGGGGTCGACACCCGCTCCAGCCCGACGAGCGTGCCGTCGCGGCGGATCAACCCGGTTTTGATCTTCGTCCCGCCGATATCTACGGCGACGGCCAGATCGCGATCGGCAGGATTCTTGTGTGACATCTCAAGCCTCCTCGCGCCACAGGTCAATTTCAGTCTGCCCCAGGAAGCGGTCCACGTCCGCGGGGTCAAACATGCCGCAGCCAAGCTGCTGTAGATTCGCGGCGGCGGCTGCCGAGGCCCACTGCGCGGCCTGCTGAATGCCCTCGCCCCGCCGCAGGGCCAGCACGAGGGCGGCCATGAACGTATCGCCTGCCCCGGCGGTGCTGATCCACGCCGGGACGGAGGTGGACACCCGGAACGGCTCGCACGCCTGCGAGAGAACGTACGCGCCGCGCCCACCGTCGGTGATGATCAGCCACTCGAGCCCACGCTCGGCGAGCCGGTGGAAAATGTCGCGGACGAGCGGCAGATCGAGATCGCGATCCGGGCAGCCAAAAGCCAGGCAGAACTCGCGGCGGTTCACCTTGATAAGCGCCGGTCCGGCCTGTGCGGCCAGCCGGAGCGGCTCGCCGCTGCTGTCGATGCAGGTCTTCACGCCGGAGCGCTTCACCGCGTCGATCGTCGAGCGGTAGTAGCCCGGCGGAAAGTCAGGCGGCAGGCTGCCCGTAAGCACGAAGTAGGGGGCTGAGGCGGCGCGCTGCTCGATCCGGGCCGTGAAGCGTTCCTGAACATCGCTGCCTACTGCCTGCCCCGGCTCAAGGATGCCGGTCGTGTCGCGTTCGGCCTCGACGAAAAAGGTGTTGCTGCGCCGTGTTTCGTGATCGGCCCAGACGAGGTCGTGGTCGATCCCCTCGCGTCGCAGTTCGTCCTGAATAAACCGGCCTGCGTGGCCGCCGACGATGCCGATGCTCAACACACGCCCGCCGAGTCCAACCGCCGCCCGCGCCGTGTTGTGCCCCTTGCCTCCAGCCGTGTGAAAGACGCGCGTCGCACGGTTCACGGCGTCGAGCGTGAAGCCCGGCACGATGTAGTAGGAGTCGAGCGCGCCGTTCGGGGCGGCGATGACCATGTCGTAGGGCGGCGACTCAGCCACCGGCGCTCCCGAATCCCGCCAGCTTGAGCAAGCTGCTGTCCAGAATGGCCGAGGCGTTGAACTCGATGCGTTCGAGCAGGTCGAAGGCGTCGTCGAGGTCCGGCGCGGCGACCAGCACGCCGTGATAGGGATATAGAACCGCGTGCCCGTACTTCTCGAAGCTCTCACCCTTCGCCCGGAAAATGTCGACGATGGCCTGTCCGAACTCCGGGCTGTCGACCTTAAGCTCGCGGGGCAGGACGGGGATGTCGCCGTACTTCTTCATGGCGTCGAGCAGGGGCGGCATGGGGGCCTTCTGGCAGGCGAACGCGGTCGCGGCGCGGGGGTGGGCGTGAATGACCGCGCCCACCGACTCGAACTCCTGATACATGCGCAGGTGGGTGGGCCAGCTGACGCTCAAACGCCCGGCCCCTTCCAGAATGCAGCCGTCGAAGTCGACGAGCAGCAGATCGTCGGCGGTCATGCGGAGGCGCGTATGCTTCGCGTTGCCGGTGGGCGACATGTAGAGCGTGCCCTCGGAGGCGCGGGCGCTGAAGTTGCTCCCGGCGGCGTTCGTCAGATAACGGTCGTAGACCAGACCACAGATTTCGAGCAGTTCGTGGCGGCTGGCAGTATACATGCGGTTACTCCTGAGACTGGGGTGGGGCGGCGGTTGAGCCGCGAACGATAAGCTGGGTGTCGAGGGTGAAGGTGCGCAGCCCACCGTCGTGCTTTTCCTCGATGCGTTCTAGCAAACGCTCGACGGCAAACCGACCGGCCTCCTGCTTGGGGCTGGCGATGGTCGTCAGCGGCGGGTTGGAATAGGTAGCTAAGATGATGTCGTCGAACCCGACGATGCTCACATCGTCGGGGATGCCGTAGCCGGAGTCGCGCAGGGAGCGCATCGCGCCGATCGCCATCGCGTCGTTGCAGGCGAAGATCGCCGTAAACCGGCGTCCGCTGGCGAGCAGCTCATCGGTGGCCTCCGCGCCGCCGCTGATGAGGTTATTCCCCTGCGGCATCAGATTGGGGTGCCACGCGAGGTCGTTGTCCTCCATCGCCTGCCGGTAGCCCGCGACGCGGCGGGCGCTCGGATTGGTGGGCGAGAGCGGCTTGATGCAGGCGATATCCCGGTGCCCCAGATCGATGAGGTGCTGGGTCGCCAGATAGCCCGCCGCCTGATTGTCTAGCATCAGGGCGTCCACATCCATGTCGCTGACCTCGCGGTAGAACACGATGGTCGGGACGCCCCGCTCGACGACGGGGCGCAGGTGATCCACCTCGCTCGACGTGGATAATACGATGATGCCGTCCACCCGGCGGGACTGGAGCACGTCCAGATAGGCCAGCTCGCGCTCCAGCATCGCATTCGAGTTACACAGGATCACGGTGTAACCGGCCTCGAACCCGGCGTCCTCGACGCCCTTCGCCACCTCGGCGAAGAACGGGTTGGCGTTGTCGGGGACGATCAGGCCGATCATGGACGTGCGCTTGCTGCGCAGACTGCGGGCGTTGTCGTCGGGGTAGTAGCCAAGCTGCTCGATGGCAGCGTTCACCCGCTCGGTCAGCTCTGGACTCACGTAGCGCGACTGGTTGATGACGTAGGAGACGGTGGCCGTCGAGACGTCGGCGTGTTTGGCAATGTCTTTGATCGTCACACGCGCCATACTTAGACCTCTGGGGGTTCGTCTAAACGATTAGTTAAACGATTAGATGCCATTATAAGGCAAGATGCACGCCTGTGTCAATCCTTTTTAACATTTTGTGAATAAATAGGTCAGGGGGCCGCCGACGCGGGGGAACCGGCGATTTCGAGCCTCGCTCCGCCGGGGGGCGATGCGCGCACAGGGGCGTATTATGGCCGACGGGGCAGGGCGGCGGACGCGGGGTGGTCGGCCCGCCGGTTAGTCGGGGAGGGACTGCCGGAGCGGCACCAGCCCCCACAGGCCGAGGTCGCGATACAGGCGGCGGGCGTCGACGAACAGCGCGGCGTCCAGCCCGGCGCGGATCGCGGCCTCGGCCCGCAGCGGATCGTCGTCGACGAGCAGCGTCGTGCCGGGCGCGATGACGCCCGCGTCGATCAGCCGGGGCAGCAGGTCGGCGGAGAGATCGCGCGGGTGGAGGTCGGCAGTGAGGGTGATGTGGCCCGCGTCGAAGCGCGAGGACAGGTCGAGGCGATCCACCAGCCCGTCCAGCCAGCGGCGCGGCAGGTTGGCGAGCAGGCGAAGGTCGTACCGCTCGACGAGGGCATCAACCACGCGCAGGATGTCCGCGTGGGGCGATATGGAGTCGACGATCCGCCGCTCAAGCTCGGCGGCTGGCATGTCGGCGCGGGTCAGGTGAAGGGCCTGCTCGCAGTATTCGGACGGACTCAGCGTCCCGGTGGCAAGCTCCCGCTCAAGGTCGGCGAGCGCGAAAACCATATCCGCCGGAGCAGGCGGCACCGAGTTTAACGTCTGCACGAGGGTGACCTGACTCAGGTGAGGGGTCAGGACGCCCGCCATCCAGAAAACCAGACGGTCGATGCGCGGCGGCTGGCTCATTCGCCCG
>CAZWUX010000293.1:0-5740 GCA_964637665.1 uncultured Anaerolineae bacterium | reverse complement strand
CTCGTCGAGCAGCCACTTGCCGGTGCCGAACCGCCCGTGCGACCGCGTATCGCCGCCGAAACGCTTGCACAACGCCCGCGTGAGGGCGATGGCGTTGCCCTCCACGACGAAGTCGACATCCGCGGTCGGCAGGTGGAGCAGCAGGTCGCGCACGAAACCGCCGACGACGTACAGGTTGAAGTCCATCTCCCCGGCGATCTGGCCGATGCGCCGGACGAGCGCCATGAGCAGGGGTGGCAGCGCATCGTCGAGCAGGCGCGCGATCTCGGCGCGGCGCGGGACGGGCGTCTGCTGGTGGCCCATGTGCTGGATCAGGTCGGTGCGCGTCACGACGCCGACGATCCGCTGCTGCTCGTCCACGACGGGGATTTGCCCCCAGCCGCTTTGCATCATCGTCTGCTGGAGCGTCGCCATCGAGTCGCCCGGCTCGACGGTGACCCGGCCCGCGTCCATCAGCCGCTCGACGCGCACGCCTTCCAGACCGTGATCGAGCGCCCGGTCGACGGCCCGGCGGGTCAGCAGGCCGATCACCTGCCCGTCGTCGACGACGGGAAAACCCTCGTAGCCGTAGCGGCGCATCTCGCGGTCCGCCTCGTCGGCGCGGGCGTCCGGGGGAAGGGTCTGAACGCCGTGTGACATGAGGTCGGCGACGGATAGACTGGGCTGCACCGTGCGTTTTACCTCGGCGAGCAGTGTTTGTCGGGCCTGCGCCAGCGTCATGTCACGGATGATGGCCGCCGAAGCCCTGCCATGCCCGCCACCGCCGAACTTCCGGGCAATTTCGCCTACGTTGATAGCATCCACCGTACTCCGGGCGACAAGCTGGATGTGGTGAGACAGGTCGACGAGCAAAAACACCGCCGCCGGATCGAGCAGGTCACGCAGCTTGTGGGCCAGCGTCGCGACTTCCTCGGTCGGGTCGTGCGCTTTCGCGGTCGCGATCACGACCGGGTGGCCCTCCACGTCGTAGGTTTCGGCGTTTTCCTGAAGTCGCTCGAACACTGCTACCTGATCCTCGCTCAGCGCGTGCTGGAGGAAATCGTTCACCACGTCGAGCAGCGCGCCCTTTTCGAGCAGCCACGCCGCCGCGTAGGCGTCGCGGGGCGTCGTCGTGCCGTACGTCAGCGAGCCGGTGTCCTCGTAGATGCCGAGCAGCAGCAGAGTGGCTTCGATAGGGGTGAGCGGCGTGCGCTCGCCGCGAATCCGCTCGACTAAAATGGTCGCCGCCGCGCCGACACCCTCGACGGTGGCGTGCCACGCCGGGTCGAGTGACTCGCGCGGCGTGTGGTGATCGATGATGTGCACGGTCGTTTCGTCGTGCATACCACGCGGTGTCTGGAGGGTTTGCGTATCGACCAGCGTGATGCGGTCGACCGGGTTTTTGGGCAGGTCTTTGGCGCGGATGAAGGGTAGTTCATCCCAGTACAGCGCCATAAAATGCCGCACGTTGCGATTCGTGCGGTGGGGCAGCACGGGGATCGCATCCGGCATGAGTTTATGCGCGGCTAGCTGGGCGGCTACCGCGTCAAAGTCGGCGTTGTCATGTGTCAGAATCAGGTCCATCGTGCCGCCGATTCTAGCGGAACGGCAGGGGATGGGCAACGGGGAATTTTTCTGCCGCGCCCTGTGAGGGCCTGCAAGGGGCAAACTGGATGCGGGAGGGGGAGAAACGAAACGGCGCCACCTGATTGTTCAGGTGACGCCGGCAGCAGTCGGGCCGTGACGCCCGATCCGGCTACCCGTTCTGCTTGCCCAGCGGGACGAATTCCGGTTCGGCAGCAGGGCGTTCAGACGTTTCACCGGCTGGCGCCTCCGGCATGATGACGCACAGCACGAGGTAGACCAGCAGGCCAGCGCCGTGGCCCAGTGTGAGCAGCACGAACGCCAGCCGGACGAGCACCGGATCGACGTTCAGGTATTCGGCCAGCCCGCCGCATACACCGCAGAGCATCCGTTCAGACTGGCTGCGGGTTAACTTCTTTGTCTTCGACATGGTTTCATCCTTTACCATCTGTTTTCCAGCTTATCATCGAGACCGACTCATTCACCGTCTCGTTCCATGTATACATACGCAGTATGAAGCCGGGGGTTTCAGAAAGAAAGAGGACGTGTTCGGACCAGCGCCCGGTCTGGTGTATAATCGGGCTGAAGCTGGTTTGCAAGGGGGCTTTGCCGTGAACGATTTCCCCAATCTCTCACCGCAGGATTTGACGTTCGACCCGCTGCTGGATGCCGGGTTCGACGGCAGCGAGGTTTTACAGACGAGCTGCGCGGCGCGCAACATCCGGGCGAAGCCGGTCCGTCAGGCAGGCGTGCGAGTGACCGTGCCCGGCGATGCGAGCAGACTGGCGGGCGCGCTGGGCGCCGAGTTCCTTCCCGACCAGTCCGGGCAGCTTCTCATTATGGTGCTGGCCTCAGACTTTCAGGATGACGGCGACGCCCTGCTGTCGGGGATGCCGCCGAATTATGCGCGCGACGTGCTGGGGGCGGCGCGAGCGACGGACGAGATCGCGGCGCTGGGGGCGGGCGTGCTCCGGTTCGACCGGGCGCTGTACTCGCCCGAAGACTCCTCGCCGGAACTGTTCGAGTGGATGGCGGGCGCCGTCGTCCGGCTGCTCTTGCCGGAACTACGGGAGCTTCCAGAGGATGAGTTATTCGCGCTGCTGGGCGCCGGGCAGCGTGCCGACGAAGCGTCGGAAATGGCGACGGACGAGGCGTATGCCGGGACGCCGGATGTGATCTGGTTGGACGACGTTCCGATGCTGCTCCCGGACGAGACGTTCATCAATACACCCCCGGCAGAGGAACCGCTCCCCACGATGCGCGAGGCCGAGGTCACCGGGGAAGCGGCGTTCGTATTCGACGATATTCTGGGAACGCCCTCCGATCAGGAGATCAGTATCGAACTGCCGCCCGAAGATGCGCTGGCGCTGGGCCGGGTCAAGGATCGGGGCGGTGATAATGGGGATGAGTCAGAGGTCGACGCGGAGGTAGACAGCGTGCTGGCGGCGCTCCTTCAGGCGTTCTATGAGGAGCGGCGGGGCGAGCCACGCGAACCTATCTCGCTCGACTTTGTGCTGCCCGCCGAGGAGCCTACCCGCGAACAAGACTCCGCTGAAGCGACGCTCTCGGACCTCCTGACATCGCTCTATGCGGAAGCACCGGAGCAGGAGCCGCCCGCCGCCGAAACCGAGTGGTGGATCGATCCCGGTGCCGAGCCTGCCATGAGCGAGATGTCCGGTGGTGGGGAAAACTCCGCGGCGCCTTCCGGGTTCTCACCGATCTTCGACGACGAGATGTGATCCCGATCCGGGCCTAATTTCCTGCCAGGACGATATTCTTTTTGTGATAAAATAGCTGAGGTGGTCAGCCGCCTGGCTGCCGCCGCATGGCAATTTTCCAGCAGAGGGAGGGAAACTTGCGGGTTGTCGTATGCACCAAGGAAACACCTGACACTGCGGCGCAGGTCAGCGTGACGCCGGAAGGTAAGGTGACGTGGGGCGATGCCCCGCTCGTCATTAACCCCTGGGATGAATACGCCGTAGAGGAGGCGATTCAGCTCACGGATCGCGGGGCGACGGGGACCGTCGCTCTGGCGATGGGCACGGAGACGACGAAGGAGGCGCTGAAACACGCGCTCGCAATGGGATTGGACGAAGCCATTCTGGTGAGCGACCCGGCGTTCAAAGGGGTTGACACGCTCGTTACATCGCACGTGCTGGCGCAGGCCGTCCGCAAAATGGACGATATCGGGCTGGTGCTGTTCGGCAAGGTGGCAACCGACGGGAGCACCGGGCAGACCGCCACCCAGGTAGGCCGCCGTCTAGGGTGGACGACGCTGACCTACGTGTTCAAAATCGTCGAGATCGACTTCGACGCGGGCACGGTCAAGGTCGAGCGGCTGCTCGAAGAAGGCAAGCAGATCGTCGAGGGCAAACTGCCCGCTGTCATCAGCGTCGTGAAGGGCATTAACGAGCCGCGCTATCCCTCCTTCATGGGGATTCGCAAGGCGTCGCGGGCTGAGATTCCTGAGTGGGGCGCGGCGGATATCGACTACGATGAGACGATCAGGGCGAAGGTCACATGGCCTGAGATCAGGGCGCTGCCCGCGCGTGAGGGCGAGTGTGAGATCATCGATGGCCCGGCGGAGGAAGCTGCCGCCGTCCTCGTCGAGCGCCTGATGGACGAGAAGGTGGTGCGCTGATGGCCGGGATATGGGTCTGGGTCGAGCAGAATGAGGGTGAGGCGGCAGGTATCGCGTGGGAGGCGGTCGGCGTGGCCCGCCGCCTGGCCGACGAGCTAAACGAGCCGGTGACCGCTATCGTGTTCGGCGGCGGGGCGCAAGATGTCGCTCAGGAGGCCATCAGCCGGGGGGCGGACGCGGCGCTCGTGTGCGGCGATCCGACGCTGGCTGATTTCCGGCTGGAGCCTTACGCGGCGCTGCTCGCCAAACTGGCAGGGGAGCGCGCTCCGAGCGTGATCCTCGCCGGGCAGACGACGCGTGGCAGCGACACCATGGCGGCGGCTGCCGTCGATCTGGAGGCCGGGCTGATCTCGGACGCGATCGATCTGACGCTGGATGGGGGCACCGTCGTCGCGACCACGCCGGTTTACTCCGACAAGCTGCTGGCGAAGGTACTCATCGCAGAGCCGGGTGACGCGCCGCAGATGCTCACCGCCCGGGGCCGGTCATTCCCGATGCCTGAGTCTGACGCGGGCCGCACAGGCGAGATCGAGGCGGTCGAGCCTGCGCTGGCCGAGGATGACATCTCGACGAAGGTGGTGGGCGTTGAGCCGTCGGTCGGCGAGGTCAGCCTGTCGGACGCGGCGATCATCGTGTCGGGTGGGCGGGGAGTCGGCGGCCCGGAGGGGTTCGAGCCGCTGCGCGAGCTGGCCGACGTGCTGGGCGCGGCGATCGGCGCGAGCCGCGCCGTCGTCGACGCGGGCTGGATCCCCTACGAGCACCAGGTCGGCCAGACGGGCAAGATCGTCTCGCCGGACCTGTACATCGCGTGCGGCATCAGCGGCGCGGTTCAGCATCTTGCCGGGATGCGCACCAGCAAGGTGATCGTTGCCATTAACACGGACGCGGACGCGCCGATCTTCAAGCTCGCCCAGTACGGGATCGTCAGTGACCTGTTCGAGGTCGTGCCCGCCTTGAAGGAAGCCTTTCAAGCGAAGCTGCCGTAGCGCGAGTCGATCCGCTCTCACCGGGAGATAGCATGTCAACAAAAACCAACATCAAGGTTGTCTATGTGGAGGACGAACCCGCCATCGCGGAGTTGCTGAAAAGTGGGCTGGACCTATTCGGCATCGAGGTGAACCCGATTTACGGCAGCGCCGAGGAAGCCTACAAGCAGATCCAGTCGGGCGAGCTGCCGATCAGCGCGTGCAACGTGCTCGTGTTCGACATCCGGCTGCCGGGCAAGACCGGGCTGGAGCTGTCCAAAGACCTGCGTGACAGCGGCGAGACGCGCCCCATCCTGATCGTCTCGGCCTACCAGCCGCCGCCGCGCGCGCAGCTCCGCGAGCTGGACGCCCATTTCATGCCGAAGCCGTTCGACTTCGCGGGCATCGTCAGCAAGATACAGGAACTCGCGAAATCCTGAGCGACTCTCGGACGAGAAACTCCCGGCTAACCCACAGCCGGGAGTTTTTGTATCTCGAAAGATCGGAGGATTTCGTCTAGCGGATGGCCTGCTCGGTCTCGGCGTCGAACAACTGCATGTTGTCGATGTTC
>CAZWUX010000292.1:4522-5745 GCA_964637665.1 uncultured Anaerolineae bacterium | reverse complement strand
TAGGATGAAGCTCTGTTCCGAGCACAGGGAGGCTCGCCTTATGCTCAGGAAATGGACCACAGCGGCGATGCGCGCAGCGGCCTGCACCCTCGTTCTCGCGGGCTGCGCCCCGGCGGCCAGCCCGACACCCGCTCCCTCCCCCACAGAGACGCCACCTGAGCCAGCCGAAACCGAATCCGGGGCGGACGACTTCGCGTCGGCGCGCGCTCAACTCGTCGAAACCGGCATCGTCAGGATGGGGATCGAGGACCCGGCGGCGATCAAGGCGATAGGGGCCGTGCCGCGCCACGCCTTCGTCCCGGCGGACTACGTGGGGCAGGCTTACGAGAACCACCCGCTGCCCATCGGCTACGGGCAGACGATCTCCCAGCCGTACATCGTCGCGCTGATGACGGAGGCGCTTGAGCTTGAGCCGGGCGACACGGTATTAGAGGTCGGGACGGGGTCGGGCTATCAGGCGGCGGTGTTGGCCGAGATCGTGGAGCAGGTCTACACGGTCGAGATCGTCGAGGCGCTGGCCGACCGGGCCGCTGAGACGCTCGGCAGCCTCGGCTATACGAACGTCGAGGTGCGCCACGCCGACGGCTACTTCGGCTGGGAGGAGCACGCCCCGTTCGACGCGATCATCGTGACCGCCGCGCCCGACCACGTTCCCCCGCCGCTGCGAACCCAGCTCGCCGACGGCGCGCGGATGGTGATCCCGGTCGGGCCGGTGGGCGGCTATCAGGAGTTATGGCTGATCGAGCGGCACGGCGACGCGTTCACCACGACCAGTCTGGGCGGCGTGCGCTTCGTGCCCCTGACCCGCGACGTGCGTGAAGAATAGCCTGTGGGACCACCAGTTCGAAGTGTGGAGTTTTCGCCTGATGGCGAAAACTCCCAGTTGAACGCGCAGCGTTCATACGGTGAGCTTCCATATCGCGGCCAGCGCCGCGCCGTAGGCCGCCGCGCCGAGCCACAGCACGGCGGTGAACCCCCAGCTCAGCGCGGCCATCACGGCCAGCACCCCGCTGATCACCGATGCGCTGCCGTTGATGGCCCACGCCCAGGGCACGATCCCCGGCGCGGTCCGCTCGACGATGCGCGTGCCGCCCGCGAAGGGCACGCCCATCAGGGTGCCCAGCGGGGCGAGGCTCAACACCCCGGCGGCGGCGCGCGCGGCGGCGGGCCAGCCCAGCGTCGCCCCGAACAGCCAGCCCAGCGCGAGCGGCGTCACCACCGCC
>CAZWUX010000292.1:0-4512 GCA_964637665.1 uncultured Anaerolineae bacterium | reverse complement strand
CGCCGCCACGACCAGCCCCAGCGCGACCCTCAGCGGCCAGCGCGGGGCCGTCAGGCTGCCCAGCCCTGAGAACAGCAGCAGCGCAAACAGGACGAGCGCCAGCGCCGTCACCGGCTGGCCGACGTATAAGATGAAGCGCTGGGCGAGCGGAATCTCCACGAACAGGAAGGCCAGCCCCAGCGCGAAGAAGTAAGCCAGCGCGCGGGCGCGGATCGATCCCTCCCCGGCAGCAGCCCCCACGCCCACCCTCCCCACGACGAGCGGCCCGACGATGAACAGCGCCGCCAGCGCCGCCACGACTACCAGCAGCGCGACGAGCACGAAATACCCGCTCCCCCCGAAGGGCTGCCACGTCTGCCCCAGCCCGGCAAGCACCTCCGGCGTCTGCCGCCAGCGGAAGTAATGGAAGAAGAACGGGCGGTCGTCGCGCGAGGGGCGGATGTCGAAGTCGTACCCCCGGACGAACCCCGCCGGATCGGCCAGCAGCGCCGAGAAAGCCGTGTAGTAGACCGGCTCCGGCAGTCGGGCGTACCGGTTGACCTCGCCGGGCGTGATGCCGGGCAGCCATACGAGGTCGTACCCGCGCGACGCGGCAAACTCACGCAGCGCGGCGAGGTCGTCCGCCGTGAACGGCTCGTTCGAGACGACGAACGTCATCGTGCGCAGCGAGCGGAACGCGGCGATGTGCGCCGCCGGGTCCGCCGCCCCACGCCGCGCTAACGCCGCCCGGATCGTCCCCAGCACGCGCAGCGACTCGGCGGGCGGCGTCTGGAGCCAGCGCGTCACGATCAGCACGCCGCCAGGTTGCAGCCGGTCGAGGTAATCCTCCACCGCCTCGACCGTGTAGCGGTAATCCTCGCTGAGGCTGTACGCCCCCGACGTGACCGGGTGGAACCCATCGCTGAGCGCGACGATCGCCACGTCGAACGACTCCCCGGCCCGCCGGGCGTAGGTCCGGCCCTCGACCACGCGCACGTCGACGCGCGGATCGTCGTACAGCCCGCGCGTGAAGCCCGCGTACTGATCGCGCAGCGCGTCGACCACGAGCGGGTCCGACTCGACGAGCGTCACCTCCGGCGCGCCGCCCGCCAGCGCCATGAGCGCGCTCCATCCCCCACCCGGATAAAGGACGAGCACGTGACCCGCATCGGGCCTCAGGGCCCGTGCGGCGGCCTCCGGCACGTTGGCGGCGAGCGACTCCGCAAGCTCGTCTTCCGGGGCCAGCGCGGTGAGCGGCTGGAGGTTATCCCCATCGAGCGTCATCCCCGCCTGAGCAGGCGGCCTATCGATCAACGCGTTCTGGCTGAGGCCCGGCATGACGTGGATCGACTCGCTCTCCACCACGTCGACACGGGCCTGCACGCCCCACTCGGAGAAGGTGTGCCGCGCGCCCGGCGCGAGAAGCGCCTGACTCAGCGCCTTGTACGGCGACAGGCGCGGCGCGGCCCAGCCGGGGCGGACCGTCGCGACGAGCATCAGGGCCAGCACCCCGGCGGTGAGGCCCGCCGTGCGCAGGGCGGTCCAGATACGGCGGCCCGCTGCGGGGTACATCCCCGCCGCCGCCAACCCCAGCGCCGCACTGACGAACAGCGCGCCCTCCCCGCCCACCCAGTCGAGCAGCGGCAGGGCGAGGGCGGCCCCCGCCGCCGACCCGGCGAGGTTGGCCGCGTAGACACGGTGCAGGCCCGCCGTGTCGGCGGCCAGCAGACCGCCCACCGCCAGCCCGCCGAACAGGAACGGGACCGCCGCGCCGGCGAAGGTCAGCGCGAGATAGATAGCCTGCCTGCCGTCCCACGCGATGGCATATGAATCGAACGGGATCAGGTTGAGCACGGCGTAGCTGGCAAGCGCGGCGGCGGAGAAGCCCGCCGTCCACCATGCGGGGTAGCGACGCAGGTCGGGCCACACGCTGAGCAACGACCCCGACGCGCCCGCGCCCAGCAGCGCCAGGCTGATGACCATAAACGCGAAGTGGTAGAACTGCGCGACGGCGAACAGGCGCGTCAGCGTCAGCTCGAAGGCGAGCATCGCCGCCGAGAGCAGCCCGACGGCCAGCAGGGTCGTGGGCGACGTGGCGGGCGGCGCGTGGGGATCGGGCATCGTCAGGTCGTCACGCCGCCGTCGACGCTCAGCACCGCGCCGTTAACGTAGCTCGCCTCGTCGGAGGCCAGCCACAGGTATGCGGCGGCGATCTCCTCCGGCTGGGCCAGCCGCCGCAGCGGCACGCGGTCGATCATCATCTGCATGACGTTCTCCGGCACGCCCGCCGTCATGTCAGTCGCGACGAAGCCGGGAGCGACGGCGTTCACGGTGACGCCCTTCGGCCCCAGCTCGCGCGCCCACACCTTCGTCATACCGATCACGCCCGCTTTGGCCGCCACGTAGTTCGTCTGCCCGAAATTGCCGTACAGGCCGACGACGGACGACGCATTCACGACCCGCCCGTAGCCGCGTTCGATCATGTGGGGCGCGACGGCCTGCGTGCAGTTGAACACGCCCTTGAGATTGACGGCGATCACCGCGTCGAACTGATCCCCGGTCAGCTTGACGAGCCGCGCGTCCCGCAGAATCCCGGCATTATTAATGAGGATGTCGATCCGGCCCCAAGCGCCGATCACCGTCTCGACCATCGCGTCGACTGAAGCGCGGTCCGAAACGTCCGCGAAGGCGAACAGAGCCGTTCCACCCGCCAAACCAATCTCGCGGGCGACGTTCTCTCCGGCCTCCTCATCGAGGTCGACCACAGCCACCCGCGCGCCCGCCGCCGCAAAGCCCAGCGCCGTCGCGCGGCCAATGCCCCGCCCTGCCCCGGTGATGATGGCAACCCGGTCCTCGAACATGCCCAATTCCCTTTCTCCCCGATCCGATCCGTGCCCTCAGCCTATCCAGTCCCCTCCACAGCGCGGATCGCCGCCAGCAGCCGGTCGTGGACGAGGCCGTTGGTCGCGAGGATGCCCCGGTTCGCGTCCAGCGTCGCGCCGTGCGTGAAGTCGAGCGGTTTGCCGTCGAGGTCGGTCACCCGCCCGCCCGCCTCCTCCACGATCAGCGCCCCGGCGGCGTGATCCCACACGCGCTCGACGCGTCCGCCCTGCGAGTGGCGGATGTAGACCTCCGCCCGGCCATCGGCGACGGCGGCGTACTTCGCCTGGCTGTCGATGCGCACCGGCTCGCCGCGCACGTCGGCCAGCTCCATCACGGCGGCGGAAAAATCGTGGTCGTGATGCGCCCGCTCGACGCTCTCCAGGGTACGCACGTCCTCACCTGCCTCACGCCCGGACACATGGGCGGGACGCGCATCGCCCCCCGCGAACGAGGCGACGGTCGCCCCCTCGCCGCGCTCCGCCGAAATCACCAGACCGAGCGGGGAGAACGGCGCAGCCGTTCCTCCATTGAGAAACGCTCCGCGTTTCTCAGCGTCATCCGCAAAGGGAAAGGCGGGGCAGGCCAGCGCCCCGGCGACCGGCTCGCCATTAGCCAGCAGCCCGACCGCCACCGCGAACTGATCCCCCCGCACGAAGCCCTTCGTCCCGTCGATGGGATCGACCAGCCACACGCGATCCGACGCCGCCCCGTGCCCGGCGTCCAGCCATGCGACGATGTCCGCCAGCGACACGTCCTCGCCCAGCGCCGCCCCGACGTGCCGCAGGACGGCCTTCTGCGCCTCTGGCCCGGCCAGCCGCTTGAACTCGGCGGCCCGCTCCTCGGCGATCGTCGCGTCGCCGGGGAACTGGCGCATGATGGCCCGCAGCACGAGGGCCTGCGCGCCGTAGTCGGCGATGGTGACCGGCTCGTGGCCCTGTTTCTCCATCGCGCGCGGCGCGGCAAGCATTTCGCTGCGGATCGCCATACATAATCCCCCCGCAAGGCGGGCGGCCTCGACCGCCGCAGTGCGTTCGGCTTCGTAAAGTGACATCGTGTGACTGCTCCGGTGCTGATGAATCGGTTGATGGCAAACCACAGGTTTGCTTGACACGCCATTCGGGCTGCGCCCGCCGGGCCTCCGGCCCGTTCATTCATCCCCCACCTCTGGTGGGGGCTTTCTGGAAATGGAGTGATGGAAATGCCCCGCCTGCGCGGGCGGACACTTTCAGTATAGCCTGCGGGCGCGGGCGTCCCAAACGGTGGTTTTTGCCATCCAAACGGCCTATTATCTAGTCGAGGGGCTTCACACCTATTAATAGAGAGTTTCCGCCGGGGGATGCTCAAACGCCCCGGACTGACATCATTCATCGACGACAAAGGAGCGATCATGCCAGACTACGACATCGGCCTGTACGGGCTGGCCGTGATGGGCCAGAATCTCGTGCTGAACATGGCGCGCAACGGCTACGCCGTGGCCGCCTACAACCGGACCCACTCGGTGACGGAGGAATTCGTCGCAGGCCCGGCGAAGGGCAAAAACATCCTGCCTGCGGCCAGCGTCGAGGAGATGGTCGCCGCGCTGAAGAAGCCGCGCTCCGTCATGCTGATGGTCAAGGCCGGGGTGGTGGTTGACAAGGTGATCGAGCAGAT
>CAZWUX010000291.1:2874-5758 GCA_964637665.1 uncultured Anaerolineae bacterium | reverse complement strand
GCGCAGACGCCGCCAGCCTGAAAAGAACGGGGAACGAATTTCTTGACACGGGAGCAGGATCCCCATAGAATGTCAAACAGTGCTGCGATAACATGAGACCTGACATCCAATGATCCATCGCACTGACACGCTCAAAAAGAAGTCCAAGCGCAATACGGACCCGGCCCATCGAGGCGGTTAGTTCGCGTTTGGCGCGTGACGACAAGCGGCGGCTCTCCGGCCAGATGGGCGGAGGGCCGTTTTTTTGCAGAGGTGACGTGATGCCGCACAGCCGCATCCCCGACATGAAGAAAAAGGCCAGCAAGAAGCCGGACCCCAGGTCTGGATAGTCGTGCCTGGCCGCATAGGCCGCAAACGCACCGGCCCTCCAGACCTGACTGGAGGGCCGGTTTTTTGTCTGGCACAATCATCTTATCCACATGCAGATAGAAAAGGAGCGCGACATGAGTTACGAAGCAACCTGCCCGGAGTGCGCGGCGACTATCGAGATGGCGGACGATACGCTGGTGGGCGAGATTTTGCAGTGCCCGGACTGCGGCGTGGAGCTTGAGGTGATGAGCCTCGACCCGGTGACGGTTGACCTCGCGCCTGAGGTCGAAGAGGACTGGGGCGAATGACGGAGGGGGACCGATCTCCGCGAGTCGCCGTGCTGGTGTCGCGGGTGCGGGTCGAGGAGAAGCTGCTGCTGGCGGCGTTCGAGGCGCGTGACGCGGTGATCGACCTGATCGACATCCGCACGGCAGCGTTCGACCCGCACGATCTATCGGCGTGGCGGGCGTACGACGTGATCGTAGACCGCTGCATCTCGCAGTCGCAGTCGCTCGCGGCGCTGCACATGCTGAATGATGCGGGCATCCCGACCGTCAACCCGGCGGCGGTGGTCGACGTGTGCGGCGATAAGCTGCGGACCACCTCGGCGCTGGTCGGGGCGGGGGTGCCCATCCCCCGGACGCGGATCGCCTTCTCGCCGGAGACGGCGTTAGAGGCCATCGAGGCGCTGGGCTACCCGGTCGTTCTCAAGCCCGCCACCGGGTCGTGGGGGCGGCTGCTGAGCAAGGTCAACGACCGGGAGGCCGCCGAGGCGATCCTCGAACACAAACAGGTGTTGGGCGGCTACCAGCATCACATTTACTACGTGCAGGAATACATCGACAAGCCCCGGCGGGACATCCGCTCGTTTGTGGTGGGCGGGGAGACGATCTGCGCGATCTACCGCTACGCGGAGCACTGGATCACGAACACGGCGCAGGGCGGGCGCGCGGAGAACTGCCCGGTGACGCCGGAGATCGATGCGCTGTCGCGCGCGGCGGCGGAGGCGGTCGGCGGGGGCATGGTGGCGGTCGACCTGCTCGAAGCGCCGGATGGCGGTCTGCTGGTCAACGAGGTGAATCATACGATGGACTATCGCAACAGCATCGACACGACCGGGGTGGACATCCCGGCCCGGATGGCGGACTATATCCTGCGCGTGGCGCGGGCGGGCCGGGAGGTGTCGGCATGACGGCCCCGGCGCGGGTCACAGCCGGGATCGTGGGCGGCAGCGGCTACGTGGGCGGCGAGCTGCTGCGCCTGCTGCTGTTCCACCCGCAGGTGGAGGTCACACAGGTCACCTCGGCCAGCCAGGCGGGGCGCTACGTCTACACCGTGCACCCCAACCTGCGCGGCGTGTCGGACCTGAAATTCATCCATCCCGACGCGCTGGAGGCGGTCGACGTGCTGCTGCTCGCCATGCCGCACGGGCAGGCGGCGGGCCGCATCGAGCACTACGCGGGGCTGGCGGAGCGGATCGTCGACTGCTCGGCGGACTTCCGGCTGCGCGATCCGGCGGCGGTTGAGCACTGGTACGGGCGGACGCACCCCGCGCCGGAGTGGCTGGACCGGTTCGTGTACGGGCTGCCGGAGCGCCGCCGCGACGAGCTGCGGGGGGCGCACTACGCGAGCGGGGTGGGCTGCAATGCGACGGTCTCGACGCTGGCGCTGGCGCCGCTGGCCGATGCGGGCTGGCTGGATCAGGTGGTGGTGGATGTGAAGGTCGGATCGTCGGAGGCCGGGGCGTCGGCGTCGGGCAGCTCGCACCATCCGCAGCGCAGCGGGGTCGTGCGGTCGTTCATGCCGACCGGGCATCGCCATCAGGCGGAGATCCGGCAGGAGCTTGGGTCCGCGTTCGGGCTGCACTTCTCGGTGACGGCGGTCGAACTCGTGCGGGGGGCGCTGGCGACGTGCCACTGCTTCCTGAATCGGGAGGTCGAGGACAGGGACCTGTGGAAGCTGTACCGGGGGGCGTACGCGGATGAGCCGTTCGTGCGGATCGTCAAGAGCCGGACGGGGCTGCACCGCTACCCGGAGCCGAAGATGCTGGCCGGGACGAACCTGTGTGACGTGGGGTTCGAGGTCGACGCGGACACGGGGCGGGTGGTCGTCATGGCGGCGCTCGACAACCTGATGAAGGGGGCGGCGGGCAGCGCGGTGCAGGCGCTCAATGTGATGATGGGCTGGGACGAAACCTGCGGGCTGACCTTCCCCGGCCTGTATCCGATCTAGATGAAGGAGCACGCATGTTTGTGGTCAAGATAGGAGGGGCGGAGGGCATCGACTACGACGCGGTGGCGGATGACATCGCGGCGCTGGGC
This sequence comes from uncultured Anaerolineae bacterium, assembly GCA_964637665.1. Classification (GTDB taxonomy): domain Bacteria; phylum Chloroflexota; class Anaerolineae; order Aggregatilineales; family UBA3940; genus CAZWUX01. Next base: position 3,128 of record CAZWUX010000291.1, on the reverse strand, counting down.
GAGGCCGGGGAGCAGCCGGTCGTCGTGCACGGTGGATCGGCGCTCACCAATGAAGTATCCGAGCAATTGGGCCACCCGCCGCAGTTCGTCACGTCGCCGGGTGGGTTCACCAGCCGCCGCACGGACCGCCGGACGCTGGAGATTTTCGAGATGGTGTACTGCGGACAGGTGAACAAGGGGCTGGTCGAACGCTTGCAGGCGCGCGGTGTGAACGCCGTTGGGCTGAGCGGAATCGACGGGGGGCTGTGGCGGGG
>CAZWUX010000291.1:0-2774 GCA_964637665.1 uncultured Anaerolineae bacterium | reverse complement strand
ATCCCGGCGGACCGGTTGGAGCGGTTTATGGAGGTCGCAGAGGACCGGATGAAGAAGAAGGTGCTCGGCGCACAGGAGGCGTTAGCGGGCGGCGTGCCGCGCGTCATATTTGCCGACGGGCGGATCGAGCGCCCCATTCAACGAGCGCTGGCCGGGGCCGGAACGGTCATCGGGCAGCCAGTCACCACCACCTGAAACAGAGAGAGAATCATGCAGCAGACAGTTACCAACGAGACGATCATCGCCGCCGAGGACGCACATACCTCCGGGGCGTACCCGAAACGGCCCGTCGCGCTGATCCGGGGGCGGGGGGCGCACGTGTGGGACGCCGACGGGCGGGAGTACATCGACTGCGCGGCGGGGCACGGCGTGGCGAACGTCGGGCACTGCCACCCGGCGGTGACGGCGGCCATACAGGAGCAGGCGGCGACCCTCGTCACCTCGCCGGAGACGTTCTACAACGACCGGCGGGCGGCGCTGCTCGATACGCTGACCGCGCGTACACCCGGCGATCTCGACCGGGTGTTCTTATGCAACTCCGGGGCCGAGGCGGTGGAGGGCGCGCTCAAGGCGGCGCGGCTGTTCACCGGGCGGACGGGGATCGTCGCGGCGATGCGGGGCTTCCACGGGAGGACAATGGGGGCGCTTAGCGCGACGTGGAATAAGGCGTACCGCGAGCCGTTCGATCCACTCGTGCCGGGTGTGACGCACGTGCCGTTCGACAACCTCGACGCGCTGGATGGGGCGATCAACGAGGACACCGCCGCCGTGCTGGTCGAGATCGTGCAGGGGGAGGGCGGCGTGCGGCCCGCGTCGGACGGTTATTTCGCGGCGCTGGCTGACCTGTGCCACGCGCGCGGGGCGCTGCTGATCGTGGACGAGGTGCAGACCGGGCTGGGGCGCACCGGGCGCTGGTTCGCTTGCGAGCATGAGGGCGTCGTGCCGGACATCCTGTGCCTGGGCAAGGCGCTGGGCGGGGGCGTGCCGATGGGGGCGGTCGTGTGGCGGGATAGGCTGGGAGAACTGCCCGCCGGGTCGCACGGCTCGACGTTCGGCGGCAATCCGCTGGCCTGCGCGGCGAGCCTCGCCGTGCTGGGGGTGCTCGATGAGGAAGACCTGCCTGCGCGCGCCGCAGACCTCGGTGAGCGGTTGATAGCCGATCTGCGGGCGCTGGATAATCCTGTCATCCGAGAGGTGCGCGGGCGAGGGCTGATGGTGGGCGTCGACCTGCGCGTGCGGGTGACGCCCGTGCTGAAATCGTTGATGGAGCGCGGCGTGCTGGCGCTGCCCGCCGGATCGACCGTGCTGCGGCTGCTGCCGCCGCTCGTGATCGACGAGGGCGATCTGGATACGGTCTGCAACGCGATAGTGGGGGCGCTGGATGAACTCCCCGGCTGAGCAGGCCGCCGATACCATCGACCTGTTGGAGCGGCTGGTCAGCATCCCCAGCCCGTCGGGGGATGAGGGGACGGCTGCCGCTGCGCTCGTCGAGTGGATGAGCGCACGCGGCTTCGATGCGCACGTAGACGCCGCCGGGAACGCGGTTGGGATGCGCGGGGGCGGCCCGCGTGAGGTGCTGCTGCTGGGGCACATCGACACGTTCCCCGGCGTGCTGCCGGTCGAGCGGCGCGACGGCTGGCTGACCGGGCGCGGATCGGTCGACGCGAAAGGGCCGCTGTGCGCGTTCGTGGCTGCGGCGGCCTCGGCGGCGATCCCGCCGGGCTGGAGGGTGACGGTCGTGGGGGCGGTCGAGGAGGAGGCCGCCACCAGCAAGGGGGCGCGCTACCTGCTGGAGCACCACCCGGCCCCGGACACCTGCGTGATCGGGGAGCCGAGCGGCTGGGACCGCGTGACGCTGGGGTCTAAGGGGCGGCTGCTGGCCCACGTCCGGCTGCGCGCGCCGTTCGCACACTCCGCCGGGGAGACACCGCTGCCCGCTGAGCAAGGGGCGGCGCTGTGGAGCGCAGTCGTGGAGCGCTGCGCAGCGTTCAATGCGGGGCAAAAGGGGGCATTTGCCCGGTTGGACCCGTCGCTGCGGTCGATCAACAGTGCAGACGACGGGGCCTACGGCATTGTCGATCTGGAACTGGGCTTTCGTCTGCCACCCGGCCTTACCCCCGCGACGCTTTCCGCTAACGTCGCCTCGTGGCTGGCCGTCGAACCCCCGAACGAGGTGGACGTATCGTTCAGCGGCGGGGAAATCGCCCATGAATCGGATAAAAATACCCCGCTGGTACGCGGGTTCCTACGGGCGATCCGCGAGCAGGGCGCGCGCCCGCGCTTCGTGGTGAAAACCGGCACCTCGGATATGAACGTCGTCGGTCCGGCATGGGGATGCCCCATCCTCGCCTACGGGCCGGGCGACTCCGCGCTGGACCACACCCCTGATGAACGCATCGAGCTTGACGCTTACCTGCGGGCCGTCGACGTGCTGCGCGCGGCGCTGGCCCACGTGATGGCAGAGGACTGACCCATGACACCTTATCGTTTCGCGAACTACACGCCGCGACCGCTTGAGATCATCGACACGACGCTGCGCGAGGGGTCACAGTCCTCGCTGCTGCACGACCACTACAAATACTTCTTCACCCGCGAGGATAAGGTGGAGATCGTGCGGGCGCTGATCACCTACGGCGTCAAGTTCGTCGAACTGTTCGCGCCCATCGTCAGCCCGCGCGAGGCGGACGATTTCGAGGCGATCAAGGCGGCGCGTGATGACCTGATCACGCAGAAGGGCTACACCTTCCTGCTGGCGCACGTGCGCTGCCACCCCG
>CAZWUX010000290.1:0-5760 GCA_964637665.1 uncultured Anaerolineae bacterium | reverse complement strand
TTTTCCTGATGGACGTGACCGGCGACCGCATCCGGCGGCTGACACACGACGAGGTGTGGAACCAGAACCCGATCTGGTCGCCGGATGGGCGTGCGCTGCTCTACGCCGCGCCGGATGACATCGGGAACGTCGACCTCTACACCATCCCGGTGAGCGGCGGGCTTGGCCCGACGCAGATCACGGAGAACCCGGCGGAGGATGGCGGGCTGCGCATGGGCCATGCGTGGCTTACGGTCCCCCTGCTCGCCAACAACTTCTCTGACGAGAGCGAGTACACCCGCAACCCCGCTTTGCCCGGCGGAAGCGCCCCGGTGACGAGCCAGATCGTATTCGCCGTGAACGATGCTGGCTGCTCCAACTGCCTCGCGACCGGTATCTACACCGTGACGCCCCGCGAGGACGATCTGGCCCAGCTTCCGGTGGAGGGCTTCTACCCGATCTGGAGTCCCGACTTCACTCAGGTAGCCTATACGCGCGATGGGGAGCTGTTCATCGCCAATGCCGACGGCAGCGACGAAACGCAGGTGACTCATGCCTACTACGGGCTGTCGACCCTCGACTGGCACGAAAACGAGGTGTCGATCGTGGCCGAGTGCCAGCCCTACGATGAGCCGGACGTGTGCATCGTGGACCTGACGCGCGGCACGATCAGCGACATCACCAGCCAGCTTTCATCCGAGAGCACTGTTCGCCAGCCAGTGTGGATGGGAGATGACATCATCACCGGGCGCGAGGTGATCAACCGCCAGGGCGAAGTGGTCGACGTTCTGCCCGCGGAAGGCCGCCTATCGCCCGATGGAACGCTGCTGGCGACCATCGTCGACCGGCAGTTAGCCATCTGGAGCCTCCAGGGCGGGCAGGCGACGCCGCTGACCAGCGGCCCGGCGACAAAGGGCTTCCCCATCTGGTCGCCTGACGGGAGCCAGATCGTTTTCACCGTCGCGCCGGGCGATGGCGGCCTGTACATGAACATCGTCCGCACCAACGGCAGCGGCGCATCGCGGTTCGTCGACGAGGCCATTGCCGCCGGGCCTGAAGACACCCCGCCGGAGATCACGACCTATTTCGGCTACGGTTGGGCGCCTTAAGCCCCACTCGCAGCGCAGCACGGCCTTCCGCACGTCGGGAAGGCCGTGTTTTTTTGCGCGATCAGTCACGGGGGTTGATTGTTAAGGGCATGTAAAACTACGTATGGGGCGCTGCCCCACCGATTGCGCGCCCCAGTTCGCATTGGTACAATGGCAGCCGGTGTGCCAGCATGTCAGCAGGTCGGAATCGGTGGCCGATTCTTGCCAATGAGGAGAACCGCTGGTGGACGATCCGGTACTGGTGTTGAACGCAAATTACGAACCGCTGAATATCTGCACGACGAAACGTGCGATCGGATTGATGATGACCGGCAAGGCTATGATGCTGGCCGATGGCCGGGGCGCCATTCACACCGTGTCGCGCTCGTTCGCGCGCCCCTCCGTCGTGCGGCTGCTCTACATGGTGCACCGTCCGCGCCCCCGTGTGAAGCTGACGAAACGCGAAATATTCCGCCGGGATAACTATACCTGTCAGTACTGTGGGCGCAGGATGAGCCACCTGACGATTGATCACATCATGCCCCGTCATCGGGGGGGGCGGCATTCGTGGCAGAATCTCGTCTCCGCGTGCCCGGCGTGCAATCGGCGCAAAGGCGGGCGGACGCCAGCCGAGGCCGGGATGGCCCTGCTGAGCCAGCCGGGCGAACCGAACGCCTCGGCGGAGTATCTGTTTGGTCATATGGTCGAGCGATACGACGAGTGGCAGGATTTCATCCAAGGCTGGTGAGCTTGCGCGGTGAAGACATGTGATAAAAATCTGGAGGGCCAGCGTCTTACTGGCCCTCCAGTTGCTTTTTTGCCATCCCGACCACTGGTCTAGCCGAATTCAGGCTCCAGAAGGCCGTAGTTGCCATCGTGGCGGCGGTAAAGCACGTTGACCCCGCCCGAATTCGCATTAACAAACACGAAGAAGTCGTGGCCCAGCAGCTCCATCTGCTCGATCGCTTCTTCCTCAAACATGGGCACGACAGAAAACTGCTTACGTCGGATCACCTGCCCGGACGTGATTTCCTCATCTTCCAGGTCGATGGCCGTCTCAAAACGGCTGAAATCCTCATAGCTATCCTCCCGGCGGCGGCGCTTGCCTTTATATCGCTCGATCTGCCGGTACAGCTTGTCAATCGTAGCGTCAACGGCGGCAAAGAGGTCGGTCGTGCGCTCCTCCGCGCGCAGGATGGTGCCGCGCGCGTTGCGGAGTGTGATCTGGGCGATCTGCCGATCGCCATCCCGCGCGGCAAGCTGCTGAGATAGGTCCACCCGGACCTCGACGATGTTCGGCATGTAGCGATCCAGCCGATCGATTTTCCGCTCGACGTATGATTGCAGCCTGGGAGTAATATCAACGTCGTGTCCATGAATCACAACGTCCATTTGATGTTCGCTCATCTAACCGCTCCTTCAGGCTCAAAGCCAGCTACAGGGCCGTTTTACTTATTATATAGTACCGTTCCGATAAATTATACCGCTATCGGATCAGTCTCGCGTGGCAGCGTTCTCGCGAGTGTCACAGCCAGCGGGCGGCGCGCTCCGGCGGCAATCAGCGCCCCAGCACACGCCTCCAGCGTTGCCCCGGTCGTACACACGTCGTCGACTATCATAACCGTCAGCCCACCGACGATGCCAGCCTCCGCCGCGAAGGCCTCCCGGACGTTTTCCCGCCGCGCCCTGGCATCCAGCTCCACCTGCCGGGCCGAGCCCGCGACACGGTAAAGTCCACCGCCCGGCAGCAGCGGCAGATTCCACCGCCGGGAAAGAGCCTGCGCCAGCAGATCGGCGTGATTGTACCCGCGTTTCAGCCGTCGATCCTCCGACATCGGGACGCCGCACAGAGCGTCGATCTTCTCGCCGGGGGACGCGACAACCGAACACAACTCTGCAACCATTAATCCGGCCAGGTCTGGCTTTTTATCATACTTCAGCGCATGGATCGCCTTACGCACTCCATCCCGGTAATCGAAGGCGCTGATCACCCGTTCATAAACGGGCCGTACTCGCCGGCACTTCGGACATAGATCTCCACCCCGGATCGGCAGGCTGCAAATCGCACAGAGGGGCTTTTTGAGAGGGGGGAACGCCTGAGCGCAGCGGCGGCACAGCAGTTCGCCGGGGCGGCGGCAAACGACACATTGAGGCGGAAAGAGCAGGTCCAGCGCAGCGTCAGATAGCCGCCGGGCCTGCTCCGACAGGTGGGCAAAGATCGACACCGAGGATGGCATCGGGTGACCTTCCGTATGTATGGAGTTGGATGCTGAAGGCGGCGGCGATCAGGTGAAGAACGTCCTGTAAAGCTGGATTGCCGCCGGGCCAAGAAGCACGATCCAGATCGACGGGAAGATGAAGAACACGAGCGGGAACATCATCTTCACCGGCGCCTGCTGAGCTTTCTCCTGCGCGCGCTGGCGGCGTTTGATACGCATCTGATCGGCCTGGATGTTCAGGATTTTAGAGATGCTGACGCCTAACTGGTCGGCCTGGATGATCGCGCCGATGAACGTCGTCACATCTGCCACGCCCAGACTATCGTCCATTGCCCGAAGCGCCTCGCGCCGGGTCTTGCCAAGCTGAATCTCCTGAATAACGCGCCCGAAGGAGATCGCCAGCTCATTATCCCATTTCTCGTAGACTTTTGACATCGCCTGGTCGAAGCCCAGCCCGGCGTTGACGCAGATGGACATCAGGTCGAGCGCATCCGGCAGCGATTTAACCACTTCCTCCTGACGGCGGTCGATCTTACTTTGCAGCCACAGAGCAGGCAGGAAGAAGCCCAGCACCGCAGCGCCCAGCGTGCTGAGGATCAGCATAACGGCTGCCTTGCCGGAGATCGTCATGACGACCAGAATGACCATGCCGAGGCCGAACATGGCTACGAAACGCAGCACCCAGAAGATCGCCGGGGTCAGATGAGGTGGATCGCCCGCCAGTTCGAGCCGCCGCGCCGTTTTCTCCAGCGCCTCCTGCGGCGTGAACTGCACGGTGAAGCTGGCTACCCCCCGCGCGATGGGCATGATCACCCGGTCTGTGAACGGCACAGACATCTCTATCTCTTCGAGATTGGCGCTGATCTCCGCCGTGCCGCCATATTCCGCCAGCCGTTCGGCAAGTGGATCATCGTCCTCAGATTGGCGCATCCCTACCAGCACGAGGGCCACCGCGATCGCAAGCACAATAACGCCTACTACGCCAAGAATGATCATGTTCATAATCGTGCCTCCTCGCTTTCCGAGGCTTCTTACACCACTATACGTCGATGTCGACGATCCGGTTGATGACCGCCAGCCCGATCGACATCATCACGAGACCAATGGCGATCAGCGGCCAGCCGCACGGAATCGGCACCAGCGGAATGAACGCGCCGCCTTTTTCGGGGCCAAAGAAAAGCTGACTCATGTAACTCGGACTGACAAGGAGCAGCAGAATTGACAGAGCAACCGGCAGCAGACCGATCAGCGTGCCGGTAATGCGACCCGAGGCCGTCAGGGTTCTGATTTCACCCTTGATGCGCACACGCTCGCGAATGGTCTCGCTGATGGTATCCAGAATCTCCGCCAGGTTGCCGCCGACTTCACGCTGGATCATGACCGCCGTGAAGACGAGGTCGAGGTCTTCGCTGTCGATGCGCGTCAGCATGTTGTCGAGCGCGATTTCGAGCGGCACGCCGATCGAGGTTTCGGCCACGACGCGCTTGAACTCCGTGCTGGCGGGAGGCGGCGCTTCTCTCGCGACGGCCTCCATCGCCTGCGGAACGCTGTAGCCTGCCCGCAGCGAGTTCACCCAAAGGTTCAAGATATCCGAAAGCTGATTGTTGAAGTCCTTCAGCCGCTTGTTCTGGCGAATCGTGACGTAGATTCTCGGCAGGAAGAATCCGGCGATGAAAAACAAACCGCCGATGACGGGGCCGCGCACCAGCAGGCCCAGCAGACCGAGTCCGAACGCCAGTACCACGTGCAGAGCGAGGTACTCGACCACCGTCAGCTTGAGGTCGGCTTTCCTTAGCTGGCCGCGAATCGATCCCGCGATACCACGCTTGGCGAGTGCGTTGTCAAGTCGCTGCGCCACCCTCTGGCGCACGGATTCCATCTCGGCGATGGACTGCTGATCGGCGGGACCGGGTTCCCACTCACTGCCGACAAACGTCTCCAGTTCTTCTAACCGCTCTGTCGTCTTGTCACGCCCAAAAAGTCCCATGATCCCCTCCGTCAGTATCTGCGTGTGCGTTCACTGACGAGCGTCGCCCGCTTACCGGCGACCGATGCCAAACACCGCTGGCGGCAGTTGGATACCTGAGTCGATGATACGATCCATATGCTTCGGGCGCAGGCCGGTCGGCCTGATGCGCCCCACGACGCGGTTGCCGTCCATCCCGGTTTGCTCGAAGACGAAGATGTCGGACATCGTCACTACGTCGCCTTCCATACCCTGTATCTCGGAAATCCGCGTGATCTTGCGCGACCCGTCGCGCAGGCGATCCGTGTGGACGATCATGTGTACTGCCGACGCGATCTGCTCGCGGATGGCGCGCACCGGCAGGTCCATGCCCGCCATCAGGCACATCGTTTCGAGACGCGCAATCGTGTCGCGCGGGCTGTTGCTGTGGAGCGTGCCCATTGAGCCGTCATGGCCCGTGTTCATCGCCTGGATCAGGTCGAGCGCCTCACCGCTGCGCACCTCCCCG